>NZ_BAAJPH010000064.1:0-3285 GCF_057538885.1 Alicyclobacillus sp. CIJ1
AGGGCGAGCGTGGCTCGGCTGCGGTCAAACGCGACATCATGCCCGCGGAGGCTCCATGTCAAGCACGGCCCAGGCAGCGCATCGGGCAGGAAATCTTGTACATTCTCGGTTTTGATGTGTCCATTGTATTGACTCAATACCATCATGTTGGGAGGTGAGATCTACAAGCATCGTGGGAAGTGGGGACGAGCTGAAACATACTGGTTACAGGCGCTCGAAGCATTCCGAGCTTGCGGAAGTGAATTGGCCAATCATGTATTACGCGGACTTCAACAGCTTCCTAGAGAGTAGCACGTATCCTGTTTCATCTAGGAGGAGGTGAGATTAACATGAAGAAGTTCGTATTGTACGGATGCTTGGTTGTTGCAACTATGCTGGGTTTGACCATGTCACCTGTTTTGAATCACTTTATGTACCACCAATAAGATGTGACTATAGAGAGGCGTTTAATTGGATAAAAAATCTATATCAGTGGCTTTGGCAAGATCGTTGTGAGGATGTTTCTTGGTGATTCCAATTTCTAACTATGAAACCACCGATAATCTAAAGCACTTAGCAATAATTAATGGATAGCAATTCTAGGTCGATAGAACAACGAATGGTAATCTAAACATGAATATTTGGGGATAAGTAATGTATAGTTTTATATTACCTATTTCAAGCTCTTTTATATTACTTATTCTTTTTTTAATAATGATGTTTAAGCTGCAAGAGAAACTAATAATTATACCGATAATTGGAGCAATAATATCAATAATTTTGATTATATTACTTTTTGTCATGACGTAATATGCGTGTTCCGACCTTTTGGACACTTATTCCGACATGTGAGCCCTTCTTTTTAGCTAATAAAATTTAGCTAGCATCGATCGCGCGGCTTTGAGTACGATCCAAAAGTGGATATATGAACCTTTCTGGAGGGCCTTCATGCTTAAGTTATGTTCTGTTTGTGCTGGTTATAGTAGGAAAAAGGTGTTACAGAACATTGATCTGACCTACCATGAAGGATTCCACGTGATCCTCGGTTCCAATGGTTCGGGTAAAACGACATTATTCCGGGTAGGCTCTGGTATTCTACCACCTTTTGAAGGTAAAGTTGAAATTTTAGGTGAAAACCCATATCGAATGCCGTCCATAAAACGTCAGGTCGGCTATCTGTCGCACGGTGCAGGTATGTCAACCTATTTAACGGTTCTAGAAAATTTACGCTTTTGGGCACGAGTCCAAAAGATGTCTAGAAAGAAATTCGATACTAGGTTGGAAGAATTGATACAATCCCTTTCTCTCTCGGACATCCTGTATGAAAAGATCAGCCGTCTTAGCCGTGGCCAATTCCAACGCGCTGCTTTAGCACAAACCTTGTTACATGATCCAAAAATCCTTTTCCTTGATGAACCGACTACCGGTCTTGACCCAACGACCGCGCGCAGTCTCAGAGATCTGCTGCGTAGGATTTCGAGGGGACGAGTCATTATTTACTCAACTCATAATCTCCATGAAGCGTCTGAACTAGCCAATGATATTACTTTCCTGAGGAAAGGTCGTGTCATCGCTCGAGGGTCCTTAGATGAGCTACGAAACAATCAATCAGCTATCCGACGTTTCTGTCTAAAGGTAAATAGAGATCCACGGGAAGTATTCAGGTCATTTGCTGTGGAGGCAATTCAGGATCAGCGGGGCTGGCTCATCGAGTGCCAGAGTGATGAAGAACTTGGTCGAATCATCGAAGCACTCGTCGCGTGTGGTATCCAGGTATCAGAAGTTAGGCGAATAGATGACGACTTGGAACAAATCTTTTTGCAGAAGGAGAAAGAGGGAAATGAATATTAAACGCACATGGCACCTGGGAATAAGTTTACTCTGGCGAAACTTCGCCGAACAAAAGTCTCGACTATGGATTACCCCTTTACTCATGTTAGGTCTCATTTTATTGATAAACTTGAGTATCCTTTATGCTCCAGGCGTCACAACACCACAGACACTCCCGACGCTTGAGAAAATCGCGAGTGCGACCTTTGGATTGACTGGCGGCCGCTCGACCCTTCTGATGGCTTCCCTCTTTGGATTAGGCCCCTATATCATCGCGGCCTTGGTCTCCAACATGGCAGCTTCCAATGCTCAAGGTAGCTTCGCAGATGAGGCGACCCGGGGAGGGTTGGAGTTGCTGCTGAGCGCGCCGTACACTTTGTCTGAGGTGTTTGGAGCAATCTTGCTATCATCAGTTGGTCTGACAATAACGGTCTGTACTTGTGTTGGCGTTGGCATGTATGGAATTGCCTACGGGATCATGGCCGTGTCAAGATTATCATTCCCATTTCACGCCAACTACATGGTTCTGGTGTTCCTTTTGCCACTTGGCCTCAGCATGTGTTCTGCGCTCGTCTCGTTGTTGATTTCAATTGTATTTCCGAAAGCGACAAAAATCAGAACAGGTGGTTCCGGAAACTTAGCACGCTTTATTGCCATCATGCCCTCGTTAATCTTTCTAGGCGTTGCAACTTTTCATCCCGAAATAAATTTGTTTGAGTTAGCGCTTATAGGTATTGGAATAGGTGTCCTAGGTTCGTTTATGGTTGCTTACTTCTGTGGTCGATGGTTTCGAGCAGAAATGATACTCGAAAAATAATCATATGTGATGATGGATCCGGTGAGTGTAGGAATACTCCTCTTACTACTTCTAGGAGAGAGTCAATGTCACGATTGCACCACGGTTGGCAAGGGGATGCGCACTTATCATACATGGCAACCAGGAGGGTGCTGAATGGGCGACAAGAACCGGAACGATCATCGTCGATGGTGGAATTGGATCATCTACTACGATCCAGATAATCCCAAAACCTTCGTTCGGAGAAGAGTAGGGTTTGGTGTGACAATCAACTTTGCCACCCGTCTTGGCAAGGCGATCGGCGTTATCTTCGTCTTAATTGTCATCGTCGTATACATCAACAAGAGGTTTGTTAAACTTTTCTGACAGCGAGCCCTAGGTGGGGGAGCTTCTCATGCGCCTGATCGGCTTTTACGTGCCGCCGGCGCCGTTTCGCAGGCTTTGGGCTTCAGAGGCGGCGCGGGTATTCGGCGGGCAACTCTTGGGCATCGTGCTGCCCTGGATTTATCTTCGGGTTGTCCATTCGCCGGAGACTTACGGCTTCTTGATTACGTTGACCTCCATCCCGCGGGTCGTCGGTTCCGCGTCGTCCGCGTGGTGGAACAAGCGCAGTCCTGCCGTGGCCGTGATGCGCCGCGCTTCTTCGGTGGCTGCCCTCATGGCTGCCGGCGTCGCCTTGG
>NZ_BAAJPH010000065.1:0-1439 GCF_057538885.1 Alicyclobacillus sp. CIJ1
TGGTGTTAGGTTAAAACAGTGGACACGGCGAATCGAGAATGTAAGAATAAGTCGATTCGAGGTGAGCCACGTGACACAAAAGTACGACAACGACTTTAAACTCCATGCTGTTCAACTCGCTTTGGAAGGCCACAAGCCAGCAAGTGAAATCGCACGCGATCTCGGGATATCTGTGAAGAGTTTGTACGGGTGGATCGCGAAGTATCGCGAAGATCCTGAAACCCCGTTCGTCGGAAGCGGAAACCTGAGACCGGAAGCGAAAGCGATGCGCGATCTGGAGCGGGAAAATCGCCAATTGCGAGAGGAGAATGAGATCCTAAAAAAAGCCATGCGCATCTTCACCAACGACCGGAAGTAGTGTATGCGTGGATCCACAAGCACCGCTCCGAATTTCCGGTTCAGAAGATGTGCAAAGTCCTCGGTGTATCTCGGAGCGGCTACTACGCATGGCGCGGACGGCCCGAAAGTCTTCGCGCCAAGCGCAGGAAGCGACGGATTCGTCGCATTCATGAGCTGTTCTTACAATCTCGTCGATTGTATGGGAGTCCAAAGATCACAGCGCTCCTACGTCGGGACGGGGAACGCATCGCACAAAAGACGGTAGCCCGTCTTATGCGAGAGCACGGACTTCGGAGTCGTACCGTACGCAAGTACAAAGCGACAACGGATTCGAAGCATCGTCATCCCGTGCATGAGAACGTCCTCAATCAACGCTTTGTGGCAGAACGGCCAGGACAGGTCTATATGGCAGATATCACTTACATTCCGACAGATGAAGGATGGGTGTATCTTGCCAGCGTTGAAGATCTGTACAGCCGTAAGATTGTGGGTTGGAGCGCAGGTGCGAGGATGTCCAAAGATCTCTGCATCCGCGCGCTGGAGCAAGCACACAAACACAGGCAGCAACGCGACGGCGTTGTCCTGCACCATTCGGATCGTGGAAGCCAGTACGCGTCGCAAGCGTATCAGAACCGGCTCAGAGCCTATGGGATGACGGCGAGCATGAGTCGGAAAGGGAATTGTTATGATAATGCTTGTATGGAATCATTCCACAGCGTGCTCAAGCGAGAACTCGTGTACCTAGAGAGATTCCGGACGCGAGCTGAGGCCATCCGACGGATCTTCGAGTACATCGAAATCTGGTACAACCGACAACGGATCCACGGTGCAGTTGGGTATCGGACGCCCGATGACGTCGAGCGCCAATACTTCGAGGCGAAGTTGAAAGGTGTCGGTGCAGATGGCCAAGTGAGTGCTTGACGTGGAGAGGCGGGCATGATAGCCTGGCCGGTCTTCCAAGGGCGAGCGTGGCTCGGCTGCGGTCAAACGCGACATCATGCCCGCGGAGGCTCCATGTCAAGCACGGCCCAGGCAGCGCATCGGGCAGGAAATCTTGTACATTCTCGGTTTTGATGTGTCCATTGTATTGACTCAATACC
>NZ_BAAJPH010000066.1:0-5421 GCF_057538885.1 Alicyclobacillus sp. CIJ1
GGACGGAGCGCAAGCGGAGCCCTCGCCGAGTGAGGGCGGGGCCGACGAGTCGGAGAGCGAACCCGCCTCGGATGCGAGATCACGAAGCTTCTGGAGAAACCCGGCGTTTCTCATACTTCTCGGTCTTACACTCGGCATCAACGTGGGCTACCTCGGTCCGACCGCCGTCGGCGTAAACGTCAAATCATCCCGACATGGTATCTGCCCTCCCGCTGCTTGAAAATGATCTCATCAAGCCACGGGAGGTTTCTTGTATGCGAGAGCACATGTCTCACCAGCAGCGCCGTGAACTTTGGCGTGAACGTATCGCTGCCTTCTACGACAGTGGCCAGTCCGCCAGTCAATTTTGTGCTGAGCACGGTCTGAAACCCCATCAGTTCTGGTACTGGCTTCGCCGACTACGAAACGAAACCGCACCTGGCACGCATGACATGACGTTCGTGTCGGTCGTGACGGCCTCATCACCTTCGGATGTAAGCCGCTCGCCCCTGCCCCTGCGCATTGGTTTGGTCGAGATTGATCTCCGTCCCGGCTACGACGCCTCGACGCTTGCTGAGCTCATTCGGCTCGTGATGTGTGTTTGCTAGCCTTCGACTGGACTTCGGATCACCGCATGTATCTCGCCTGCGGCGCCACGGACATGCGCAAATCCATTGACGGACTCGCCGCACTCGTTCAGGCGTCGTTTCAACTCGATCCGTTTTCGCCATGCCTGTTTGTCTTCTGTGCTCGGCATCGGTCTCGGGAACATGAGAAGAAGCGAACATTGATGTGGGGAACGAATCGCGATGATTTTGGGAATCTGGCGCGAATTTTTGGGCACTGTCCGCTGTTGACGACGAATCAACTGATTGATGCATAATATGGAACAGAAGACGGGTGTTTGGGGGCGGAAAGTGGTGAGAGCGTTTAGAAATAAAGCAGTTATGTATTTTATGATCATGAACGTAATATATGCATTGTCTTCTTTATCTGTTTATGTCTTGTGGAAACACATGATTCCATTTACCTCTTTATTGTTGTGTGCTTCTGCCATCATGGTTTCGCTTCTTTACGGACTTGTAGACGCAGGGCGAGAAAGAGAAAATTCAGACCACGATTCATTCGTGTAAGCTAAGTATGGATTAAATGTTAGACGATTCCGCAGGCAAATGAACCACCAATGCCGTAAATCGCGGAGCAAATTACACAACCGTTGGGTTAATTAAAGACAGTGCGGTGCATGAGTACGTTCCTGCTGCATACATAACAAGGGTGCAAAAGACAGAGTTCCAGTCTATGTGGGAGGTTGAATTGGTCTTGTTCCGGAATATTTGAACTTGACGATATTACCCGGCTTCGACAGTTGGATAGAGCATGTAGACCCATGGATGGATGTGGGATCCTGAAGCGGCGCGGCTTGTCGGACTTACCCACAGGCATGCGCCGACCCCTGTGTCTACCCTCATTCGATCTTGATCACGTCTTGCAATCTCACGACTTGCTCACAACAACGTACTACCCGAAGCGGTGCGGTGCTCGCATGCGGAGGTGTGACAATTGTGCCTGTGACGTCTCACCTACGCATATTTGCCAAGGACCCAGGTCTTCTGACAACTTGACACTCCAAAGAGATGTTTGGTAAATTCAGACCGTACGAAGCATAGTACAATAGTACATATTCTTGTCTGAAGGTGGAGTTGATTTGGAATCTAAGATTACATGGGAGTATAAAATTGTCGAAGTAGCTAATGATGATAAACTATTGGATAGACTTAATGTATTTGGGTTAGATGGATGGGAATTGACAGCGATTGTACCTACAAGCATAAATCTTGGGCATATTCGTAAATACACGTTGTGTTTTAAGAGGGAAATTTGTAAATAAAGATGTTTGTTGAGGGCGGTCCCGATGCCGATTAGTTTGACGGCAAGGGTGGCAGTCGTCTATTTACGGCAGTTAGAGAACCAACTATAATATCGCGGACTACGAATCCCACTGCGCTCACATACGTGCTGTGTTGTAACCGTCAAATCACCCCCGCAGGGTACCTGCCCTCCCGCCGCTTGAAAATGCGCTCATCGAGCATCGGGAGGGTTCTTGTATCCCGGAATCCGATTAGATAGAGCATGTAGGCTCATGGATGGATATGGATCCTGAAGTCGTGTGGCTTGTCGGACTTACCCACAGGTACGCGGCGTTCCCGTTCCCTGTGTCTGCCATCATTCGGTCTCAATCACGTGTTCCAACCTCACGACTTGCTCACCGTCGTTGGTTCTCACACGAAGTTCCCGGTCGCGCACCGACACGCGGCCAAGGAGCACCACATCGCGTTCTGGCGTAAACACCGTTACACGCATGGCGCGTCCCTCACGAACCGCCTCACTGAGCGCGTATTGCATCTCCTCCAGGCGCTCCTCGGTGAGCACCGGGCGCTTGCGTTTTGCTCGTTCACACTGGATTTTCGCCATAAGTTCGCGATGCTCCGGCAGCACAAGCCGCATGGCCTCGAAGATGTTTCCGTCACGGATGTTCATGCGTAGTGACCTCCGATTCGCAGACTCCGTTCACGCAGTTGCCCAGCGCGTGTCAGGCTCACCGCGCGCATGATCGACGTCTCGCCAAAACGCGCACGGATCTCGTCTACCGTCTCGTACAACCGTGTCCGCGCCGGCACGTTCTCGAACAGTGACAACTGGACGCTCTCACGGAACTGTAGCATGTCCACACTCACCGACACGGCGCGCACACCGGAACCGTCCCAGTGTTGGTCCAGTAGCGTCAGGAGCACAGGGTACAGCTCGCCCGGATCGTTTGTGGCGCGGGGCAAGGTCTTTGCACGGTAAAACCCGCCCGTCAATCCCTCGTAGGTGAGGCCAAGTCCCACACGCCGACCGGCTTGATGCGCCTGCCGGAGACGATGACACACTTCGTCCAGCAACTCCAGGATGACGACCGCGATGTCACTGCGTTCGTAGAAGTCCCGCGGCAGCGTCGTGCGATGGGAGAAGCCCTTGTGTGGTGCGCAGTAACTATGCGGGTTTATGTCGCTCACGTCGATCCCATTCGCCCAACGGTGGATGACCTCGCCCCACACCAAACTCAGCCTTGAGCACGCCGACGGGCAGACGCGCGACGTCGCCGATCGTCTCGCACTTGAACTTGTGTCGCAGGACTTCCGCACGCCGTTTCAGGCCCCACATCTCCTGGACGGGCAAGGGATGGAGCACGGTCGGAATGTCCTCTTCTCGCCACCACACGATGCCACCAGGCGTCTTCTTGGCGGCTTTGTTCGCCATCTTCGCGATCCACTTATTCGGCGCGAGTCCAATGCGCGATCGGATGCGAAACTGGTCCCAAATGCGCGCTTGGAGGTTGCGCGCCGCCGCGATCGGGTCGGGAAACAAGGTGGATGGGTACGGAAAGGCGATAAAGCCTTCGTCGACCGAGAACTGTTCCTGAAACGGGAAGCATTGCTGCATGAGCAACTGTATCCGCACGGACACGTGCAGATAAAATGCCATGTGCGGTCGCACGACGATGAGTCGTGGGTACAGCCGGAGCGCTTCTCCCAAGCGCATGGCATTTTCGACGCCGTATCGCTTCGCCGTCGGCGTCGCGGCGAGGATAATGCCCGAACGCCTGGCCGGATCACCGGATACGACAAGCGGTGGGTTGGTGGAGTCATCGCACTCCTTGCGCCTGGCCGCATACTCCTCTCGGCTTGCCACCTCGCACGAGGCGTAAAAGCTCTGCATATCCACCAGACCGTAGATGAGCTGCGTCATCGCGAGATCATCCCCGTCCGTTTGGCACGACTCGAGGACTCGGCCTCCAACATCTTGCGCATGAACACCGCTTCGTCGTAGCGATCACCGATGCGGAACTCGACACGGACGTCCATGTTCCCGTCCTGGCGCTCGATGATGTGCAAGCCGTCCGCGCGCATCTGTGCCTTGAGGCGCGAAAGTTCGCGGTTGATGTGCGATTGGATGAGTTCGAGGATGAGAAGTTGACGGAGTAAGGTGGTAGGACGGTCCGTAGGGACACCTCTATTACGAATATGCGTTCTGTATGAGGGTATATGTCGATTGCCTTCTCCACGCAACGTAGCTTTTTGTCTCCGTAACATGTGCTACTCAGCGTAGCACATGTTTTTCTTGTCAATTTGGGCTGTGTCGGTTACAAAGAAGGTAACGGCAGGAACACCCGCATCCCAGTTTCGGAACAGAGTGGAGAGGATGATGGTATGTTGGATGCATCCTTTCCGGAGATTCTTCGGCGACTTCGCGAAGAGCGAAACTTGACCCAAGCGGATTTGGCGGGGAACGGCATTTCAAGGGCGTTGATCAGTTTGTACGAAAGTGGCCGCAGGACGCCGACCTATGAGACGCTTGCCTATCTAGCGGAACGTTTACAAGTCACCGTGGATATTTTCTTCGGTTCCAACAACGAAGTCGTCCAAAAGGCGATGATGACTCTCATTCATCAGGCAGAGCAGGCAGAACGGCAAGGACGATGGAAAGACGCCTTGGAGATGTGGGAGTCAGCGCACAACTTGTGTGAGGCATATCACTTCACAACATGGGATTTCCATATTAACGCCCACCGGGGTATCACCTTGGTGAACCTGGAACGTTACCAATGTGCCGTCGAAACTTTGCTTCCCCTTGTAGTCGACCCACGACTGCACGACAACCGAGACGTCGCCTATGACATTTTACGGGGTCTGGCTTTGAGCACTCGCCAGTTGGGTCAGTTAAAGATGTCGGAGACGTTCTTCAGGCTCATTCTGCACCTACTCGGGCCTTCAGATGAGCGTTGGGTTCGGACACAGATCAACTTAGCAAGCATTTATGAACTTTTGGGAGAACACGACAAGGCGGTTCGACATTATGTCTCGGCTGCCGAGTCTGCGCGACGCGTGGGGAGTGCAGAGCTTCAAGCGTGGGCGATTATCGGGCGGACAACCGCTGAGATGAGTTCGGGATTGACAGAACATGTGTCGTTGCTACTTGACAGAGCTCATAACTTGACCGAGTCCCTTCAGAATACTCGCCTTTCTTATGCCGTCCGACACAACAGGTTGGTTCTCAAACGAATCGAACATGATGTAGATGGTTTTCATCGAGAATACCAAACACTCATGGAGGAGGTACCTGATGACGAATGGAAAGCCCGTTTGCTTGAAGAGAGAATCAAGTGGTCCTTAGCCGTCGGGAACTGGGATGATGCAGAAGCTTGTTTGCACGAGGCCTTAGGGCTTCCCGTCACAACGCCGATTCGAGCTGAGCTCCTCATGGTGTTAGGTTAAAACAGTGGACACGGCGAATCGAGAATGTAAGAATAAGTCGATTCGAGGTGAGCCACGTGACACAAAAGTACGACAACGACTTTAAACTCCATGCTGTTCAACTCGCTTTGGAAGGCCACAAGCCAGC
>NZ_BAAJPH010000067.1:0-439339 GCF_057538885.1 Alicyclobacillus sp. CIJ1
CGGGAGCATTACCGAGTATCCATCAAGTGGTCACGTCTTCCGCGGCGTCCAATACGCTTTTTGGCTACTCCAATCCCACTTCTCCCTTCCCAGGATGGCAACATCCGTCGCCTAACAATTACACGTTTACCCTGCCGCCGGAAGGCTGGTGGAATACGTTATTTGGTGGCGGCGCGATCAAACAAGTAGCCAATTTCATTGCCGATTTGGTGTCGCAAGGCTTAGCATGGGCCTTTCATATCGTGATCACGATCGCCGTGGACTTCACGAACCCAGCGTGGTTGGTGACCCCCATCGCGAAGCGGATGGGCGTGTCGTTTTCGCAGGCGTATTCAAATGTCTTCCTGCGTCTACTGCCGTTTCTCTGTCTCGCCGTGGCCATCTATATGGTTTGGCACTACTTGCGAGGTCACAACACCAAGATCCTGACGGCTTTGTTCACCACCACGGCGATGGCAGGATTACTGTTCGCGTTTTTTACACACTTTTCGGCGATCTTCCAGATTGTGAATAACCTCTCGGAAAACCTGGACAACACCGTGAGTGAGGCCATCGAATCCGTTGCCGATCTCAGCGCCAGCACCATCTATGATGCGGCATGGGATATTTATGTGCTGGAACCTTGGGAATTGGCTCAGTTTGGGCATGAATCGAACGACTTGGCCAAGTTTAATGTTTCCTCTGCCTCGGTGGGACAAAGTTACACGACAGACAGCGGGGATTCAGCAACGATTCAGCCTGGCGACAACTGGGTTGTACTCTTTATGAAGAATACGACCGCGCAAGCGCGGGATAGCTTACTGAACGACATCCTGAACACATCGCAACCTTTTGCCCAATCGTCGTGGACAAGCACGAGTGTCAAGAACGCCAATCCGTACAACAACATCATCTTCTTGCTGGTGATGTTCGTTCTTGGATTGCCGTGTCTCGTGTTTCTCGCGTTCATGGCGTTTATGCTTTTTGGTCTAGAATTGGCGTTTTTGTTCAGCGCGTTCATGGGGATCTTCGTGTTGCCGCTTGGCTTTGTGCCTGAGATCGGTTGGTGGATGGTGCAAAAATGGGTGAAAAAATCACTCGGTTTCTTACTGCTCAAGCTCGCCAATGTGATCTACATGGCGATCACGTTTTTGCTCGTCACGATCGTGATGGATTCGGTGTCGCTCACAGGGGATGAAGCGACGCTCATAACTGGTGCCATCACCAGCGGGCTCATCTTTCTGGGGGCACTCATGATGCGTCACCAACTGTTCTATATCTTTGTTCAACCGATCGTGGCGCGCGTCGAAAACGCCATCTCTTCAAACGGTGATGAGAAGCAGGCGAGCCTCGCAGACGAATGGCGGCGTCGTGCCCGCGAGGCTTGGAATCGGCGCTGGGATTCCCAAGGGCGGCAAGATGACGACGACAATTCAAACAACCATGGAGGCAGCGGTTCTCTTGTTCAGAAGACTTTGAGCGCAGCCTTTAGCACAGCATATCGCGGAGGTGGGACTGGGGGACACGGAACGCCATTTTCGGGTAACGCAAACTCCACAACGTCATCGCGCTGGACTTCGTCAGGAGGTCAAAACTCAGGCGGTTCGGGGAACCCTGGTAGCGCGACTGGCGGGGCGTCGATGAGCGGAGCGTCATCAACTCCGTCATTTCCCGCACCATCATCTTCTTCGTCAGTCCGTCGCGATGATGACGATACTCAAGAGCCCACCCTGAAACTTCAACCTAATTTATTGAAAAATGATCGCGACGATCACGCTGCTCAAGGTTCGTTGGTGATGTCAAAAACGAATATCTCGGAACCGAGTGTGCAATCGGGAGCGTCTCAGCTTTCCGATGAGCCTGTTGCGACTGTGGAAGAAGAGGCCAACGTGCCAGAAACCGAAAACGCAGATGTCGCTGAAAAGGCTCAAGCGTCTGATGGAGACGTGGCGGTGTCGGATCCCTTGAAAGACGAGGTCGCGGAGACAACGGGCACGCGCTCGGAAAGCGGTGAAGAAGACGGAACCCCAAGTTCTGTACAGGATAGTGCGCTTCAGCGAAAAGGCGAACCATTGAGGCGTCAACCGGAAGAGGATCTGGCAGTCGCCGCTTTGGCGGATGCTTTTGCGACCCCGGACTTTGCTTCCCGTGCCGGAGTCTCGTCGGCGCGACGTCGCACGACAGACGAATCGGGCGAGGAACCAGATGTCGCGGAATACCAGACAGAAACGACTCGCGAAGGAGCAAGAGAAGAGGACGTTCCATCGCAACAGTTGGTTTCTGAAGCGTTTGTTGCGCCGGAACCTGAATCGAGGTCTTCGGAACATCGTGACATCGATGAATGGAGGGTAGAGAACTCACCGGTTGCACAAGACGGATCTCGTGAATCGGACATTCCTGATTCAAAGGCGCGTCGTGAGGAAACGCCCGCCGTTGAACGTTCGGCTGAACGTCCGGATGAAGCTTATGACGAAGCAGGCGCATTGGCGCGGAGTTTTGATACACCTGCACCGACACAAGCAGAAGCGGCACAAGCCAGCCATCGGGCAATCTCTGAAACAGCCACGGACCCGATGGCTGATGAAGTCCACACCGTAACAATGGATGAGGCCCACGCCCATGAAGCAGCGCCCGCTTCTCAGGTGAACGCCACTCACATGAAGATCGGGGATCCTCGCGCGGACGTTGGATCGCATACCGAAGTGCCAGCAAGGGTAAATGACGCGGAGAAAACGAACGAGGCGAAAGCTGACGCAACGCTCAGTTCTGGATTCTCGCGAACATCTGAACCTGTTGCGTCCGATCCCGTTTCGGTGCCTTCTGCCACAATCCGCCGAAGCGAGGTTCCGCATGACGCAGAACGTGATCAGGACGAGTCTCTGGCACCTGCCCAATCTCCAAGCCGTCAGCACAAACCAGGTCCTGTGATTCGATTGCAACCCAAGGAACAAAGCAAGTCTGTGCAAGCTTCCAAGACATCAGCAGGGAAGCGTGATCGGCAAGACGAGAACCGACGTATACCTCCGAGCGTTTCGTCGCGGCCGACACAGCATCCGCGTCAACGGGCACGAATGGGTCAACCGCTTCGTTTTGATCCGAGGCGGAATCGAAATCCAAGGGACAATGCGTAAACCAACAAGCTGACGCAGAGGAAGTGGATCCATGAGTCGGACTTGGATACGCCTTCGTCGCGGTCTCGGAATCGTTATTCCCGCGATTGCGCTGAGCGTGAGCTCGTACTGGAGCCTTGTGCTCCATTGGCAAGCGTGTGTGATGTGCTGGTCGGAACGCCTGTTGCTACTTGCCACAATGTTGGGATGGACGATCGACGTCCCGTGGTTCGTGGCCTTTGCTTCCGCCTCCGGGTTGGTGGTCTCGGTATCGCAATGGTGGATGCAGCTTCGCGCAGTCCATGCGGCTTTTTGTTCGATGACGGCGCCATGTGACGTGTCGTACTTCCAGTGGGGGCCGTTCACGACGGCCGGGCTTGCAACCCTCGTATTTGCGGTGCTCCTCCTGCTGGCGATCGATCGGTGCGCGCCTCGGCCACTGCAATCGAACCTGCTTTCGTTTCCCCACAAAGCATCGTAAGGCCCGCCTGAACAGTCAGGCGGGCTTTTTTGCATGCCATTGGCCGTTTAAGTAGAACGGGCATTCCAACTGATTCGCCGGGAGGTTGATCAAATGGATCGTATGGATACGTTGTTGCCGTTTGAGTACGAAGGCAAGCAGGTGCGCGTGGTCGTGGTCAATGGCGAGCCTTGGTGGGTGGCGAAGGATGTGTGTGAGGCCTTGGAGATTAGCAAATACCGTGATGCTGTCGCTAAGTTAGACGACGATGAAAGGGCGTCCATGACCGTGGACACCCTTGGTGGCCCGCAAAACATGACGGTTGTGAACGAAGCCGGGCTATATAGCTTGATACTCGTGGCAAGCCGCAAACCCGAAGCGAAAGCCTTTAAGCGTTGGATCACCCACGACGTGTTGCCGACGCTCCGGAAAACGGGTCGCTATGAAATGCCCCATCGTAAGTCGACCGAAGACGAGGAAATCAAACGAGAACGGTTGGCTGTGATGCGGATGAACGCACAAGCGCGACTGGCCAAGGTCGTGCTCGACGCAGCGCAGAAGTTCCGGGATCAAATTTCCCAAACGGCGATCGAGTCGTTGCTGTTTGCAGCCGTCAATATCGCGGCTGGACGCGAACTCTTGCAGCCACCTGCCAAGGAACGCCTGTACTCCGCGACGGAAATCGCGGAAGAAGCCGGTGTCAGCGCAAATCTTATTGGCCGTATCGCCAATCAGTACGGGCTCAAAACTCCGGAATTCGGCGAGTTTGTGTTAGACAAATCGCCGTATAGCGACAAACAAGTGTCGTCGTTTCGCTATAATGCCCGAGGCAAGGCCAAACTCTTGGAACTACTCGGATTGCAAATGGAGGAACCGCTTCGTCACTGAGCAAACATCGTGGTTTGCATGCCACCCCGCTTCTCCTCAGAGAGGGGGTGGCTTTTTGATACATACCACGCACGCTGTGTTCGCAGCGGCGCTCACCGAAGTCATCTTGGCATCTGAACACGCGCCCATCACGTGGCAGGCCGTCGCCACTGCCGCGGTAGCCTATGCGGTTGCGCCGGTGCCGGACATCGATCAACCCGAGTCCTGGGTTTCTCGGCATCTTCCGGGGGCTTCGATCGTGTCCATGTTCGTGCGGCATCGGACGTTGACCCATAGCTTGCTCGCGTCCCTGTTGCTTTATTTGGTGCTCTTCGGGCTGGGCTTTCATATTCCCCAGTGGTTAGCGACCGGGATCGTGGTGGGATGGGTGAGCCATTGGCTGATCGATCTGGTGAATCCCATGGGCGTGCAGCTCCTTTATCCGCTGCCATGGTGGGTGAAACCGCCTGTTCCGTGGTTGGCCATCGGCGTAGAAAGCGCAGGCGAAACTGTCATTCGTGTCGTCTTGACAGCATTCGTGCTGATTTTTGCTCTTGCGTACCTGTTGCTTCACGCGCCTGTGGAAGTTCAGCGGGCTGCGGCACATCTTTTGCCTGCCGCGCGGCGTTTGGTGGGTGCCGTGACTTGGCCATGGCTCGGTGCGTGTTGTCGTTTCTTGCATCTTACATAAGGAGGAACACGGAAATGAACGGGACGGGAACTACGCTTTCGGATATTTCCAGCAACCCTTTGTGGAGTTTGTTGGATCCTATTTTTTCAATTATGGGCGTCGTGCTGATAGCCGTCATCGTGTACCGGCTCTTCCGGCACTACGTGAAGGGTGATCATTCCAACATGATGGTCTCCGTAGTGTTTGGCATGCTGGCGCTCTTTTTCTTGCTCGCACCCACGGTGTTCTTCCCCATTGTTCAATGGCTTGTGGGGAAGATCGCCGGATGAGTCTCAAGGCGAGGCGACGTCCTCGCCTTGAGATCGTCTGGAGGGAAACCGAGTGCCAAGGACATACCAAAAGCTGTTCAAGCAGAAAGCGGTGATTACCAATATCGACCGGAAAGTTCGCTTGGGGTTCCGGTTGTATTGGGACGATCTTGCCACGTTCGCGATCTCATGGATCGTGTTTGCGATGTTGGATATGGCCTCGCCCTATCGCATCATCAACCTTTTCATGAATCGTTGGGTCGCAGTTACGCTCAGCGCCGGGGGATTCACATGGTTGGCGCGCAAGCTGGATCCGGACGGCAAGTCGTTAGTCAAGTATTTGTATGGTTTTGTGGCGTATCCGTTTCGCAGTCATGTAAGTGATGGATTCGTGCGGAAACCGCGAACGCTGGTATGGCGCAGGGGACGACGAAGTGTATTTCGAGTGTGCGCGCGGGCGTGGTGGACGCGAGGAGACTTGCGATTGCCGGTTCGAATTCAGCTTCGTTCACCGACAACATGGCATTTCGAAAACAGCGTGCATGTAGATGTAAAACTTCGCCGTCGTCATGTGGATTTCCATCCTGCAAGGCGCATGCGTCGGCCTGGACGCTATCGACTCGTCGGCCTTCGCCCTGGCACGTATCAAGTCGAAGGGCGAAAGGTAACGAAAATCGATCGCTAAAATGCCTGCCAACTCCACATCAGATGAGGAACTTGTGTTTGAAAGGGGATGTTCAATGTGAACAAATGGACAGGATGGAGCTTGGCGTTTGTGACGATGGGGGCATTCGCATTGACAGGGTGTGGAACTCATCCAACTTCCAACGCATCAAATACCATTCCCGTAGCACACACCACGACAGGGGCTGCGACATTCCATACGCATTCCGTTGCTCCAGCGAAAGAAATTCCGGTGCCGACAAAGTCACTGCCCGTGCAGGTCACGCAGCACTTGAAACCGTATGCCAGCCGTCTGGAACACGTGACGTCCCTTCCCGTCACCGTGCCACGCGACACGCAAAATGTACTGGTCATCAGTGCCCTGACAGCGTATGCAATTCCGCAGTTTCAACAGGTATGGTCGCAGTTGTCTAGCAAGCCAGCCGTGGTGTGGGTGGGCTTGACCCAAGCCCAGACGGAGCAAGTGTGGAAGCAGGCGGGGTACTCAAGTGATCCGCTTCCGAGTCCTGTGACCCTGTACGAAAGCATCTCCATGCCCGTCCCGATCGCGTATCACCGCGTGAACAACGGTTGGGAAGCGGTGCCTGGCATCTTGCCACCATCGCAGGCGCATGACTGGGTGGCGTTCTTCGAGGGGGCAACATCGCGATGAATCGAGGGTGGACTTGGACGGTTGTTGGCTGCGCAGCCATGTTCGTGACGGCGTGTGGGCTGATGGGGGGACCTCATACGCCGTCTCACACATCGACGCACGCGCAGGTCGTCGTTTCATCCGACTCGTCTTCTGCGCGCACAACTTCGGATACGTGGGATGGATTGTCGCTGGCCCCTGCGTCTTTGGTGCAAACTTTGGAAACTGCTCAAGTCGACACGGCGTCCGGAGAAGCTGTGAAGCTTCCTCTGGATCGTCCTGTGGTCGTGTTTGCGCCGTGGTGCGAGTATTGTCATCGATTGGAACAGATGCTGAGCCGTGAGGGGTTGTTGGATCAAGCAACGTGGGTGGCGGCGGGATTTGAAATCTACGAATATCCGATCACCCAGAACGCCACGACAACGCGCTCGCTCTTGACACTTGCAGAAGCGGAACAAAAGGTGAAAGCATCCTATGCGGCTCTCCATCTCCCGATGCCAACGCATGTGCTGTATGCGATGCCTGGCACACCGCTGGCAGAGGCTGTTCGAGGGTATCCTGACGTGTTCGTTTTGCATGATGGGCGATGGTATTTGCAACCGGGATACGTAGATGCTCCAGGCTTTTGGAAGACGATCCTTGCGTAAGGGAGGGAAGCGGAGTTGACGGCGATCCTAGGGAAAATCGGACTTCGCATCGGTCTGCGATTGGCTCGCCGTTACTGGCCGCTTCTCCTTCTTCTAGCGATGCTACTGGTCGGCATGCAAGCTTTCTTTTTCATGCTCCTGTTTGTGGCGGTACTTGCGGGTGGCAATGCGTTGAATACGGCGGTGCCTTCTTCCTGGAATGGTCAGATTCCCACAGATGTCTCGCCCGCAGACGGAATTCCAGCGCCGTTTGTGGCTTATGTGCAACAAGCGAGTGAAACGTATCAAGTACCCATGCAGTATATCGCTGCCACAGCGCTGCACGAATCGTCATGGGAACCGAACGCCTACGCGGATTACGACGGAAGCCATGCCATGGGGCTTATGCAGTTTGAGCCGGAAACGTGGAGTGGGTGGTCCGATCCCTATGTGCAGATTGACGAACCGGATACCGATGCGCTTCGGATCACCCAGTACGGTGGTTATGGCGTGGATGCGGATGGGATATGGGCGCCTATCGGCACGCCGGCTGAAGCCGCGCTCCAACCTCAGCAATTGGATGTGATGAACGAACAGTGCCAAGCAAACGGCAATCAAGGATGTGCGCCCTATGCGTCGCCTTATGATCCCGACGACGCCTTAAACGCCGGAGCAAAATATTTGCACACGCTTTATCTCATGGCCGGAAGTTGGCCCGGTGCGAGCGCGAAGTACTACGGAACAAGTGACTACGCCGCAATTGAAAACTACATTAACGCCTTGGTGCGCATGACGGCGGCGTACGTGATGGATACGCCGCCTGTCCAGTTGCCGGGACAAAACGGGTATTGGTTGTTTGGTGACGCCAACCTCACGTTTACGCCGTCGCCAGGCGGATGGGAAGTAAAAGCGGACAACAACGATCATAATTCGCCACTTGCGGCGGAGTGGTTGCCCTCTCTCCCTATCATCTCGCCAGCTAGCGGTGTGGTCTCGTGGACGGACAATCCACAGACCCACATCGCGACCATTTCGTTACCGTTGCCAAGCGGCGCGACTGTAGAAATCCAAGCGCCAGAAAATCAGGTGATGAAATGGGATCTCGGAGAACAGCAAGTGTCTACGAACGTCGCGGCGGGTGATCTTGTAGGATTTATCGACGTGCTAAAGCCCATTCAAATTTCGAGCGCGATCGCAGAACTCGATCCTAGGCTGTCCGCAGGTGTCGTGACGCCACCCGGTCAGCCTGTTCACGGAGGAGCGTGAGTTCAGATGTTGGAGCCATACGTGCAGTTTCTCCATCGTTTAGCACAAGGCGTGCCGTGGCGTGAAGCGCACATGCGTTTTTGGCTCGATATGCGGGCGTTTGGTGTAGAAGTGGACACGACGGACGGTGTGCTCACGCGCGGTGTGATCACAGGATCACCTGCTTGGAAAAGCGTGTTGCGAGTGCGCGAAATTCACTGTGCAGATGGCGTCTATCGGGTCTATTTTCGTGGGGACGCAACGCCGGAAGAAGAGGAGGCCGTTCAATTTGTCTTGGCGGCCGACGGGCTCTTGCACGATCATGAGCGCCTGAAAGAAGAGGCCACTCATGATCCGTTGACAGGATGCTTGAATCGGAAGGGGCTTCAAGAGTGGTTTGAGCGTCGACAAAAAAGTTTGAGCACCACGGAATTCGTGTTGGTTCTGATGGATTTTGACAAATTCAAACATCTCAACGATACCCAAGGGCATGCAAAGGGGGACGAGGCGCTCTGCGCCATTGCCCATGCCTTGGAGAAAAGTAAACGTCCTTCAGATGTGCTAGCAAGGCTAGGCGGCGACGAGTTTGTGTTGATCTTTGAGGCGTGTGCATGTCACGAGGGCATGATTCACCGACTCCAGCAATTGAAAAATCATCTGCCGCTTGACACGTACGGGCTGGACATTACATTCGGAACAGCGTGTTATCCCAAACACGGAGACACATTGGAACAGTTGCTGGCGCATGCCGACCTGCACTTGTACCACGGGAAATACCGTGGCGGCGGAGAGATCGTATGGGGGGATCCAGCGCATGGTGGAACTTGAGATCGGAACTCAAGGGACGATCGACGCCGTGCGCGGCGATCTCGAATCCGTCTTGGGATTTAAGCCGGACGAAATTCGCGGGCTGCCGAGCGATTTCTTACACATCGATTTGGCCAAACCGGGATTACATACGCTTTGGATGCGGTGCCGGAACGGGGAACCTACCCTGTTGCATGCTTTTGCGATACATATCGAAGGACGAACCTGTGTCTACTTGGCGCCCGTCTTTGATGAACATAGTCTTGAAGTGAAATTCGCCTATCAGTCCGCGCTTTTTCGCGGACTTGCGTTTGCGGCGGAATACGGTGACCCTGAACTCCTCAATCACCTGGCGCGTGTCGAGCGGTATACCATCTGGATCGCGAAAGATGCGCTTCAGTGGTCGCAAGCCGATGTTGCGCGCATCACCCTGGCGGCTTACGTCCATGATGTCGGGAAATCAGCGATTCCTCGAGAAATCCTGTATAAACCCGCTCGATTGACACCTGAAGAATACAGACTCGTTCAAACCCACACGCAAAAGGGCCGCGACGTGCTGACGCAGATCGAAGCCTATGTGCAGCAAGAATGCGCCTGGCTCTATGACGAAAAAGGCTGGCAGTGGGCCAAGGATGTGGCGTTGCATCACCACGAAAACTGGGACGGAACGGGCTATCCTACGGGCGTATCGGGCGAAAGCATTCCGCTTGTTGCGCGCGTGGTGAAGCTGGTGGACGTATTGGATGCGCTGTTGGAAGCAAGACCGTATAAGGAAGGGTGGCCTTTGGAAAAGGTCAGGCGGGAGATCGACGCCAAAAAAGGCGTTGAATTTGATCCTTATCTGGCGGAATGGCTGCTTGCGCAAGATTGGAACCTGATTCGAGAGATTGCCTGCCATTCACCAATGAGGGTGGAGGGGTGAACATGTCCGTTGCGATTGGCGGGCTTATGACGTTAGCGGTTTTGGTGGCCGTGTTAGGCACCTATTATGCAAACCAAGCGCAGGAGCGTCTGTTTCGACAATCCGTTCGCGGCGTGTTTGCTCGTCCGTCGAAACCAAAGCAGGGTTTTTTCGATACGCTGCATCGTCAGATGGTTTGGTTCGCGCGGGAAATCGGACACCCGGAATGGGCCGATCTCGCCTATCGGATCTCCTTCGCCATGCCTGTACTGGCTACTGCGGTGCTGGTGTTGATCGGACTGTGGTGGGCCTTTCCAATCGCATTCATGGCTTTCTTTCTGCCGTATTTCTATCTCAGTCGCCTGTACAAACGTTCGCGGTTGCTGCTCAAACAGCAATTACGCCAAGCCCGATTGCTGATTGCGTTGCTGACGGAGGCGGGCGCTCCCATTGAACGGAGCATCGTGGCTGCGGAGTCCGTGACAGGATATCCACTGAAACCCTATCTTCGTGACGTATGTATCGCGATTGGTGCTGCGGAGGGAATGGAGAATGTTTCATTGCGTGTGCAGACCGTGGTGGAGGCGTTCACTTCCATGGCAGAACGACTGAAATTGCCCGAAGCGACACAGTTTGCCCAACTCCTCTCTCAAGCCACGCGCTATCATACGCCGCTTGTCGATATGATGCTTACATCGCTTGACATTGAGGAACGCATTCGGGATGCCGAAGCTGAGCGTCTACACAATGCAGCGATCAGCAAGATTGGTTTGATTACCACGTTGGGACTTGGCATCCCGGTGTTTGGGTACATGTTTTTTGCCGTGTTCTCGTACATGTTGCAATTGATGAATCACATTGGATTCTGAGTTTTGCATGCCACTTCGTCGATTAATGAGGAACACATGAAAGGAGGTGAGGGCGATGAGGCGCTGGACGCGTGTCGGTTGTCTTCGCTGGCGTCGTGCCGGGACGGGCACCACGGCTTTGATGGTGAACGCCATCTGGGCGATTGCGGGCATCGGGGTGTCGGCCAGCGGGGCCACGTTGCTTGTGTTGGCTCTGCACAACAACATCATCCCCGAAGCCATTCAGGCGTTCACCGCCATGTTTGGGTCTTGAAGTTCTCCGTTACTACATAGTCGATTTCGCTTGCGTACATAAGGGAGGACGATCAACATGTCGAAGGTGTATGCGCGGTGGCTGCGGCTCCGCAAAGCGGCACCGGAAAACACCACACTGAGCAAGTCGATGTTCATGATTTTCGGGATTCTGTTGGGGATCGCGTTTATCGCGGCCATCGTGGTGCTTGTGTTCCACTTTATTAACGTCGCAAAAACCTCCGGTGAGAACGCGATGAATTCGATCACGCAGTCTTCCGGCACGGCCTCGTCGGGCGGCTATACGTCCAGTTACTCGGGCGTCGGGAACGTCACGCTCCCGAATTTCAGCGCCACGTCGGGGTCGTCGGGATCCTAATTCACACATGCGCGGGCGGGCTTCGGCTCGCCCGTTTTTTGTAGAGGTGGAGAACATGAGATGGCGGCGAGGTGGAACGGGAATCAGCGCGCTCTTCGCCGGGCTTGTGAATACAGGAATTGGTCTCGTGATCGTGGGATTGATGCTGACCTTTGTCACTTTTTTTCATATTCGTAATGTGATCGGTATCGCTGCGGAGAACGGCGCTCGCGCCGCCTCCATCACGGGAGATCCAAATTCGGCGGAACAGGCGGTCCAAAGCACGTTGCAGGCGGCCAATCTTCCGCTGACGTATCATGGGCAAACGCTTTGGAATACGTCGATGGTGCAGGTGACTGCGGACGTAGCCTCACCTGAAGTCCAAGTCACGGTACAATACGATGCGCCCTATCTCTTCACAGATTTGTTTGCGGCCCTGGGGATGCCGAACAGTTTTCCTGCGGTTTTGCCCATGTCCGCGACCGCCACGGACGTGAATGAAAGCTACTTTGGATCGGAGGGCGTGTGACATGGCCTTTGGCGAAGTGTTTAAGGGGCTGGTGTACGCCACGATCGGATTACTGCTTTTGATCTTCAGCATGACGCTGGCGGCGACGGGTGTGGGCTATTTCGAGCTCCGCAGGGCAGCCGAAGCGGCCGCATGGTCCGGACAATCTCAAATTGAACAGGATTTCACCAATTCGTCTGAAGCTCAAGGGTACTTTTCGTCTGGTTTGCAAGAGACGGGAGATCCGGTGGAAACCGCAGAACAACAATTCCAATCGAGCGCACAGGCGGAACATCTGTCGAATCTCTTTCAGGGTCTGCAAGCGCAAGTAACGGTTCAAGGCGGCGAAGTCACGGTGGAGGCAACCGGAACCTTGGAACTTTCGTGGCTGTCTCAAGCATTCCAAGCGATCATGGGCGGAAACGAGTCGGTGAATTGGCAAGTGCCCATGCGTGTGACGGTCACAGGTGGGAGTGTATGATGTGGCTTCGAGGTGTCGTGCAGGGACTAGCGGCCAGCGTGCTTTTGTGGAACGCATGGCGCTTGGGGCATGTACCAATCTTTTTGCCGTTCGCGGTATTGTTGGCGATCGAAGCGTGGATGCTCCTCAGGAATGTAACCAAGCGACCACGAGAAGTTCATCGCAGTGGATGGGCGTGGGCAGCGTCCGTTGGAGTCGCGTGTTTTCCTGTGGTGGTGGCATGGAGCGTTCGCGGCCCGATCCAAGAGCCTTGGTGGCGCTTTGAGCTCTCCTATGTCATCCAGCTTGTGGCGCTAGGGCTTGAGGTGTGGGCGCTCATCACGCTTCGAACCTGTTTCTCGCAATTGGCCGAAGCGCATGACGTGGTGAGACACGGACCTTATCGCTATGTGCGTCATCCGTTGTACATCGCGTACGGCCTCGGCATGTTCGGAAGTTGTGTAGGCGCGAACCGACTGGTATTGTGGGGTCTTTGGTTACTATTTGTGGGCATGGAGATTTTGCGGGCGCGAGCCGAGGAACAGGTCTTAGCGCGTGTGTTTCCGACGTACCGCGCGTATCAAGCGGAAACGGGCATGTGGTTTCCGCGTTGGCGTGGAGGTGAGGGGCGATGCTGAATGTAGAACACACCCTCGTGGGTGTAACGGCATTGGGGCTTGGGGCTGCCGCGGGTTATGGTGTTTGGCGGGACAAGGACAAGGTGCGTGCGGAGCGCAAACGCTACGAAGGACAGCCCAAAGCGCTGATTCCCCGTAGCCATCACGTGTACAACCTGCGTGAGGCAAGCGCGTGGCTCGCGCGGTTGTCGCACTTCCGCCGCACAAAGTCGGAACGCAGACAAAAAGGGCCGATTTGGTTTCGATTGCGGATCGAGAAGGATGTGAACGGCGAAGTATGGTTCTGGTTCATCGTGCCAGAAGATCGTGAACAAGGCGTGAAGGGTACACTTTCACCTACGTTGGAGTTGCATGAAGTTCCAGCAGAACGAAAACCGACCATTCGCCTCAACCCGAAGGTGCGGATGGAGGTCACCGCTCGATATGCACTCTTGCCGTTTGCGCGAGATGGGAAGCAGGATCCACTGGTGACGCTCCTGCGGGCCATGGGCAAGAACATGGCAGTCGAAATCGCCTTCAGCCCCATGGAGGAGCGCGAGGCGTTACGATGGGTGAAACGGGAACATCAACGTCTTGATCCCGAACTGCGTCAATCTGGTGGCAATCCGTGGACCAAGATCGCGGCGGATACAGCGGCGGAACTCGGTGCGGCGTTCACGGGCAAATCCGCCAACAAAGGAGCAACTTCCAAACCCCAAAAGCCGCGAGTTCTGCCCCACCAAAAACGACAGATCGGTGGCATCGTCCAGCGCTATGAGGAGTTGAGCGACCTTTTTCACGTGACCCTTCGTTTTGAGGGCGACGAGAAACATCGGGCGCAACCGTTCTTCCAAGGCATGCTCGGCGCGTTGCGGGATCTGGCGGCGGAAAATCAACTCGTAGCCTCGAAATCCCTGAAGCCGTTTGTCATGTCTGCAGAAGAATTGGCGCAACTCGTGCATGTGCCCTCTCCCGATGATTGGCCGCAGATGCCCGTCATCCGTGAACATGCCAAGACACTTCGCGACGACGAGTTCGCAGAAGGCGTGGCGATAGGTTATCTTCGCCATCCCACGCAGGCGTCGCGGCTTGTGCGGATTCCGTACGCGCAGTTTACGCGGCACTTCCTGATGACAGGGATGACGGGCGCGGGGAAATCGACAACGCTTATCTTTCTCCTTCAGTCGATTTTGGACGATTGGGTCACGCAAGCGCCGGAAAACCCCAAGCCGGGACTTACACTCATTGACCCAGCAGCAGAAACGACGCTCATCTTTTTGTCGCGTCTCCAGGCGGCGCTGCCGAAGGACAGCCCGCTTTGGAAGAAAGTCCATTACATCTCGTTCTCCAATCGCGACTATCCGGTGGCGCTGAACCTGTTGCAAGTCCTGACGACGGAGGCCATCGTGGCGACATTGAGCAAAGCATACGGCGGTGGCGCGCGCATTGATGAGATCATTGACATGTGTGTGCAGGCCTTCAAGGAAGACGACGAAGTTCAGCACGTCCTCGCTGGCATGATCCCGATGTTGAAAGACGAGAACTGGCGGCTGCAAGTCCTGCGCCGTCTGAAATCGCCTTTGGTGCGCACGTATTGGGAGCAGACGTTCCCAGCGCAAGCCAAAAACCCGGACTACTACGCGCCCGTGGAACGCCGCCTGCGTCCGTTCGTCACGAGCAGCACGGCGCTTTATTTCGGCCAACCGGAGTATGCGCTGCCGATCCGCCAGTGGATGGACGAAGGTCACATTCTGCTGATCGATGTGAAGGCGTTAAGTCCCGAACTCATGAGTCTCATCATGGGTGGGCTGATTGAGCAATACTACCACGTTGCCTTGACGCGGCCGGAAAGCACGTCGCTCACACACTTCTTGCTCGTGGATGAGTGCCACCGCGTCCAGACCGACATCATGGCGAAGATCATCGCCGAAACGCGCAAGTTCGGTTTGTCCCTTGGGATGATCACACAGTCGGTTGAGCAGTTTAGCGGCGAATTGAAAAAGGCGATCAAGGACGTACTTGGGAATTTCTTCTCGCTTCGCGTAGGAGCAGACAGCGCGCGGATCATGGCGGATTTGACCCAAGGGCATTTTACCCCGGAATATCTGCGGGCGCTGCCGGACAACGTGGCGGCAGTGTATACGGTCGTGAGCGGTAAGGCGCAGTCCTGTGAGACGCAAGCGCCACCTCCGGATATTTATGAAGGATTTGCGCCGAATGCTCGCGTCGTGAATTTCTTCGACAAGCCCGCGCTTCGCAGACGGTATGAAGAGCTTCGTGCATTCGGCTATGAGTTGCAGAAAGAGTTGGGACGCCCTGCTCATGAAGCGGAAGAGCGGTTGAACTTCTATTTGGAACACGGATACTGGCCTGACGACGAGGCGAAAATCTCCAAATCGAAACGTCGCGTGTCACGAGGTCTTAGCGCAGAAGAACTTTACGGGTGAAACGCCGTACCGGAAGGTGCGGCGTTTTGCCGTACAAATCGTCATAACACAAAGAGATCATGTGTTTGGCGAGCGTTTACTACGAAGTTCGAGAATTCGTTTGAGGACGTGTTGTTTAACAATGATTGGATATGTAAAGGTGCTTGCGAAGGAAGTAACAAAACCGAATATCATTCCTTCCACAACAGGGATCGTGTTATCTGACGAAGGAATTGTATTTAGAAAGAAAGTTCCAATTAATCCAAATACAATCGAGGCAAAGGAAACAGATCTGAAAGTTTCTAGGGTGGCTTCAGAATCCATCAGTAGCATGCGAATCCGCGATGTTTTAGTTCGCCGATAGCGAACGAAAAAGCGAACGTAAAGCATTCGATAACTGAATATGTTGAATATAGACGAAAAAGGCATTCCTTGTTTTCTGAGATGAAGAAACCAATTAAGAATGGTTGCTAGGGCAAAAGCACAGGAGGCAGAAAATATGAAAAGCAATAAGTGGAATTCAATCAAAAGTGTTGCGTGTTCTGATCCGTTGCTTGGCGTAATTATCAACGGTTGCTTTTTAATGGCTGCTTCGACGTGCGTATTTCTCATCGACGAAACCCTCTTCCGCCTTGCGTATCATTGGTCATGGATTGTGAAACAGGATATAGAAATATCGGCGTGGATTTTCAAACTCACATGGCTAGAAAACCTAGCCTGGGCGATATTGGGTGCGGTTTTGTGGATTGGCGACGCCAAAAAAAGATGGTTCAACTCGGCAAATATGTTCATCGGTTTTTTAATGATACAAGCATCAGGATTACCTTTGGCTTTATTGTCTTCTTCATGTCCCATCAATCAAGTGCTTTTTTGTTTCGAATACCTCTTCATGTGTAACGTTTTCATTTGGGGGGTATTTCTTATTGTCGATCTGATTTCAGATTCACCGGTTCTTCGTCGGGTACGAGAAAAATGTTTGCACAGGATCAAGTGCACGTAAAGCCCTTTTTGCCTTACATCTCTTCACTAAGCGAGGAAGGAACGATGATGCCTGAAGAACCACAGATTTGGCATGTGAAGCCTTACACGCTTCACATCTATATCCGGGATCCGACTCTGATTGCGTGGATACAAAGTCTCCCAACCCGTCATCGCTCGCGAGCAATCGAGGCGGCACTGCGTCGCGGATTGGATCGCTCGCCTTTTGAGTGGGATCACCTTCACATAGACGAGTTGGCGAAACGCATCGCGAATGAAGTTGCTGTCATATTGCAAGCGCAAGGCCTCGCTATGGCGGTTGAACAGCCACAACCGCTCAAGACACCTGAGATCCCGCGTAACCCCGTGACAGATTTCTTAAAGAGGTGGGATCTGGATTGATTCTGGAGTGGCGTGACAATGATTTTCCTCCTGAACAGAAGTTACTTGGTGTGGTGTATGACGCAGGCGTGATCCTACGGGAAGACGCCCAATTTCTTCTCGCATGGAATCCGAGCACATTCAGTAAGTACGTTCGACGCCTAAGACAAGCTCATTCTGAGCCCCTTCTTCGGGGCGGTTGGTTGATGAATCGTACGGCCTACGCGTACTTTCTCACAGAAGCAGGTGTGCGATATGTACATCACATGTTAGGGATCGACGCAAAGCCGATCACCATGGAAGCGCAATGGTCACATGCGTTGGGGCTCAACGCCATCTTGATGCGTTACCTGCGAAAGCACGGATTTGACGGGGTGAGGTGGTTTAACACAAGAGAAGCCAGTGATGAACTATGGTTTTTGCGTAAGCTGACCACGCACGCCACTGACGCCGATTTGCGTGCAACCGCGATTCGCCCAGACGCGTCCTTGCGTACGCCTTTAGGGTTTTGGTGGGTGGAGTTTGACAACGCGACGGAGACGTCGCGTCAATTGTGGCGCAAGTTCCAATTATATGTCACCAATCTTTCTGAACTAGATGAGTCTTTCCGTCGCGTGGTTTGGGTGACGAAGAACGAGGCGAGAAGGCGAAGCATGGAAATGATCTGGGCCAGGATGCCGAGCAACGACGTGAATATGCGCTTTTTCGTAGAAGGAGAAGAAGACTTTGAAATTTAACATTCAATACAATGACGATGCAATTACTGTATAAAAACCGTATATTCACTGTGCAATTATGGTGTTCCAAGGATGGTCTCAAAAGCCGGAGTGATGCTGCGTTGCGAACTGAATTGGTTCTGCTAGAATTCAATGCCTGCGCCATGACGTTGCTTATGGCTTTCTGCGCGGTGACGGATATTCTGTACCGACGTGTAAGCGAAACGGGACTGATCGCATTCACGATCTTCATGCTCGTTGCAGACGCTACGTGGCTCCATGCCGCCTGGTGGTTCCTGTTATCCATGTGCCTGTTTGGCATCGGACTTGGTGCCCTTTGGTGGTGCGTGGATCATGGCCATGCGCTCGGCGATGCTGAAATGGTGGGGTTGATGGGCGTAGGACTAGGTCTGTTGGCCCTTGTTCCGTTATTGATCGGGCTTGTCGCTGCACTGGTGTCTCGTCCTTTATGGCCGGTGCTTGCAGGCCCTCATGTTCCAACGGAAGAACGAGACCTGGCGCCGCTTGGCGTCTATTTCTTTTTTGGGGCCGCTTTAACAACCACTCTATTTCTGGTCGTTGTACGACCATAACTCTGGGGGTGGCAAATTTGAAAACCTGGCGTTGGAGACGAGCGGGGCCTGAAAACATGCCGCCTCGTCTGTTGATCATGATCGCCGTGATGACCATGAGTTTCGCAGGCATTGCGGCTTACTGGGTGTTGGGAGCAAACGGGTTATCACAAGTTACGCAGGAGCTTGACCAAGCTGGTTACATGCTATGGGGAAAACACGGCACGGCATACACCGTGAGCGTCAATGAGGGCAATGTGAACGTCATCGAGACAGGCGTCATTGGCATGACGCTGACACTCACTGGAACACCGACGGAAGTATTAGCTGGGCAATCTGCCACGTTGACAGGCAACGCAAGCGAATCCACAAACGGATACGAGTTGGGGATCTACGATGAAACGACGGGGCAGTGGATCACGGGCGGCAGTGGACAATCGATTTCGGCCACGGTGAGTCAACAAACGCCAGGCACCCATACGTATGTGTTGTACCTCGGGACGTCAGGTGGCGCACCGATTCAATCGTCGCCCCCCGTCCAAATTACGTGGGAATCTTTCCAAGTCAGTATTCAAGCGTCTCCGTCACCTGCGAATATCGGGCAGACGATTACAGTGAGCGGTCAGGTCACGGCAAATGGCAGCGGCGTGGCCAATATCCCCGTGTCGTTGCAGGCAAGCGGCGGGAACTTGGCAGCGGCCAACGTCACGACCAATGCGCAGGGGCAGTGGTCGACGACGTTTTCGGCAACGACAGCAGGTACATACACGATCACGGCGTCAGTCTATGGTCAAAGTTCGACCACAACAGTGCAAGTGCAGGGCGCAACGTCCGTAACGCTTACCGCGACGCCGGTTTCGACAGCGCCGGGTAACACGAGCGTGACGCTCACAGCCCAGGCGAATGCGCCGCTTGCGCCCAACCAGACCTTGTCTATTGTGGATGTCACGACAGGTCAGACGATTGCGGGGCCATCTTCGCAACAGACTTTGACGACGACGTACACCTTGGCCCAGGGCGCGACCAACCAGTTCATCGCGTATCTCAATACCAACTGAGCCGCCGACGGGCGGCTTGTGTTCGGCTTGCCTTCCATCTGGGTATGCCATAGAGGTGAAAGGAGGACAAAAATGGGGTTTTATGATCCATTTTTGTTGTCGATGATACATCAGTTTCGACAAATACGCACGAGGCATTTGCATCCCATTCTCACTCACGGTGATAGTTTGGTAGAATTAATTTTGTTTATAACTTTTTGGGTTGTGCTCTCTTTTCTTTTTATCCTTGCAATAGAACCAAACTCTTGCGACGAGGCCAGCAAGAATTGTGCTGAGGAAATAAATGTCAAGAATAAACACAAGAAAAAGAATAGATAAAATAAGCTCTGCCAAATTTCTGGGAGGGAACGGAATCAAAAACAACGTTGCCTTTCCTACCGAAATGGCGACCCACGTAGCCAATAAAGCGAAAGGAGTTCCAAGGACAAGTAGGTTAAGTTGTAATACTTTCTTTCTCATATAGAACTTTCTTTTACCAGAAGTATAGATAAATAATTCTGATAAAGATTGTATAAACCAACGGATCACTTCGAGCACCTACCTTATGAAAGGAGAATTCACATATGGTAGTTTTTAGTTCGTTGTTGGTTTTGGTGTGGGCAGTTTATTGTCGAATACACCACTTTAAAAAAGGCACCCCCGTATCGGTTATGAGTGTCGCTGCCCAATGGTATGCTCTGTTCTGGATTGCACTATTAACAGTAGTCTGGATTTTCTCGGGGATTTGGTTTTAAATTCGAAGTCTATCCGTTGCTGTCCTCCTATCAACAGTAAAAAGTTTGATTGTTGTCGCCAACGGGCGGCTTTTTTATTTTTGCATGCCAAGCCTTCATCTCATGGGGGGATGAATCATGAATAAATCGGAACTCGTCGCAGAAATCGCAGTACGGACGGGAATGAAACACAAGCAGGTGTGGCAAGCGCTCAATTCGCTCTGTGAAGTGGTCGCGGAGCGACTTCAGGCAGGCGAAGACGTGTGGTTGCCTCCTCTTGGCAAGTTTCGCTATGTTGTGCGAGCTCCTCGTCATGTTCGACATCCACACACAGGTGAAATCATGGAGGTTCCAGAAAGAGCGACGGTGACGTTTCTGCCGTCTCGCGCTTTGAAAGGACGTGTGAATTGATGAAGGTGTACTTGGCTTTAGGGGATACCTCTGCGGAAGCGTGGATTCATTCCACGCTTCCTGGCGTGGAATGGGTGGAGACGCCCGATGGGGCCGATCTCGCTTTGGTCACACAATTAGCGCACGCGAAGGCGGCTTTGCAGGCCAAGGTGCCAGTGAAGCTTGTGGCGGGCACGCAACAAATCGCGAAGAAAGCGCGGCAACTGGGACTCCCAGATGATCGCATCATGGTGGTTCCCGTCCTGAATCGACTCACGGCATCTCAAGTATTGGCTTTTTTGGTTCGCGACCTGGATTCGCCACCGGTGCGATACACACCTGCGCCGTTCAAGGTACAGGTGGTGTCGAGCCGACAGGCAGGCGGTACGTTTCTGGCCTGGAACCTCTTCCACGTGCTTGTGTCCCGCGGAGTGAAAGCGAAGCTTCTCAGCGCTTCCAGTGCCAGCCCGCTGGCGACGTGGGTATCGCCACCTTATCGCGACATGGTGTTCGGTACCACGGAGGCGGATGGAGGAGAGGTCTGGGTGATCGACACCTCCGACACCACAACGGAAGTGTCGGATGCGGACGCAGTGATCCTGGTGCAGGACTGCGATCCCGCGAAGGCTTTACCCGTCGTCAAAGATGAAACGTATTGGCTCGTGGTGAATCGCGTTCCCTATGGGCTTGAAGTGGGTTCAGAAGCGCACATGGTCATCCCTGATTTTGGCGCAGCAGCATATGAGGCCATGACGACCGGGATCCCTGTGGCAGCAAAGCACACGACATTTGCCACGGCTTTGTGGGAGCTTTGGCTGGCCATCGACCAGTACGAGCACAACATCCGTTTGGACGTCACCGTGAACGAAGGTGACGGTGATGAAAGCGCCGAGGAGCAGCAGGGATTCGTCATGGATGACGACGCAGGCGATGACGAGATCCATACACCGGAAGTTGCTGGTTTCGTGTTAGACGAATGAGGAGGTGACGAAAGCGCATGCTGGCGCTTCTTTGTGCAGGCGGCGCAGAAGGGATCTTGGAGCAGTGCGACGGGATCCTGGATGTGCGACTCGTGACGGCGATGAGCGAGTTGCGACGGTACGTGGCCACAGGGTACGTGGAAGGCATTGTCGTCGACGCCAGATTGGGCGTCACGGAAGCTGTCCGACAGCGTGTGCCGCAGGTGCCCATTTACGAATTCACGCCACCATTTGATCTGGCGGCGGTGATGCGATGGGAAGAGCAGTTGCGCATGCGTCGACATGCATCTGAAACGTCGGTGCCTTCGCAAACCACAACGGAGAATGCGACAAGTTCCACGTCGGAACCTATCGCTTCGAATCCAACGCCATCACTGCCAACTTCATCGCCGGAAGTGTTGACCAAGGTCACAACTGAGAACGTTTCGCAAACTGAGCGTTCGTCGTTATCTAGCGCATCGGGAACATCTCCACCGCATCATCCCATCGAGGAACTTCGACGAACATCGAGACCTGCCGTGCGTAGACGCGTCATTCCAGTGTTGATGCTCGACAGTCCCAAGGGCGGCGCTGGAAGGTCAACGCTCGGCGCGCACACAGCGTACTACGCAGCGCTAAAAGGCAAACGCGTGGCCGTGATTGATTTGGACGTCAATGGTGACATTGCACAAAAGTTTGGTTTCACAGATGCGCAGGATGTGCGCGGCTGGCGCGGTGGGTCGGTGGATGAAGCCGTGCGGGACGGTGTGTGCCTCGTGCACGAATCAGGTCTTCACATCTTCCCGTCGCCGCAAAGCCCCGAAGTGGTGCTTCAGTCACCGGACGATGCGGAGTACCTGGTGAATCTATGTCTCGAAGAAATGGATGTGGTGTTACTCGACATGCCACAAGGCTGGACGCCAATCCATCAGGCGGTGTTGCCGTACACCACGAAAGTCATGCTGGTGGTCAACCCCGCCGTCGACCAGTTAGCCAGAATCCAGGAACATGCAGACAAACTCGCGTTCTCGGGTCTAGACGCGTCTGGGGTGTCGGCCTTCGTCAACAAGTCCAAGCGTGTGCGTGCGGATGAACGCGCGATGCGGCAGTATCTGACGCCCTACACTGTGCGCGCTGTGGTCCCGTTTGATCCCACGATCGATAAACGAGGCGGACTGAACGGCAAACGCATTGTGCAGGCGATGAAGCCGTTTTGGGATGAAGTGTTTGAGTTTTCGGCAGTCAAAGCCAAACGCCGTTGGTTCGGCGCGCGCGCTTAATGCCATGCAGTCCTCATTTGGTTAAAGGAGGAGCGAGACATGAAACGGGCCGTCCTTAGTGCATGGATTGGTGGAGCGTGGCTGTTGGCGTTTGCCCCCGTCGCAAGCGCGCAAACGGTTCAAAGCAACACCGTTACGGTCACGGCGGGGCATTACGTGCAAACGGGCACTGAACAGGTGCCTGAAACCGTCGCTGTGCCTGAGCAGCAATGTCAGATGGTCACCGTGCCGGAAGAGGTTACATATCAGACGCAGGATATCGAGTTTTATCAGATGGACTGGAATACGATGGTTCTTGGTTCCCTGGAATATTCCGGACCCGTTACGTGGTCCAACGGGGAATATCCCAACGGATGCATAGCGTATCGCGACATGACGAATCAGACGCAGACGGGATACTGTGTCACCATAGGAGCGATAACGAGCTCTACCGTGATAAACTATGTTGCCCAACAGGAATGCCAGACGGTGTACGTGCAACAAATGCAATACGTAACTCAACCGACCTACACGTGGGTTCCAACAAGCGTGTCCTGATGCGTGTGATGAGAGGGGAGAAACCGATGATTGTGGGTGTGGATCTGGGATACGGGTGGATCAAAGCCACGAACGGGGAGCGGCAGATACGCTTTCCCGCGGTGATTTGCGATGCGCATGAGCTCATCATGGCGGACTTGTTCCAATCGCCGGAGTACGAAGCATTCATAGAGACAGCTTCAGGAACTCGGCGAGTGTTTGTGGGGGAATTGGCGAGGCGTGAGGGCGTGACGGCGCTGAATCTCGCGACGAAGAAGTACGAGGACGGGGATACGGAGGCCCTGTGGCTGGTGACGCTCGCACTCCTGGCGCAGGAAGGAGAGCCGCTGCATGTCGTGACAGGTCTGCCGCTCGCGCACTTCGAATCGCAACGGGAAGCGTTGAAGGAGCGCCTGCTCCACCTGCGCGGACGAGTGACCGTGCAGGATCGAACCATGGAGGTCGCGCCGCAAAGCGTGCGCGTGATCCCGCAGGCAATGGGGGCGATGATCGGGACGTTGCTCGACCCGACCACGCTCGAGTTACGGAATCCGGCGTGGATCGACCAAGGAGGCTATCTCTTGCTGGTGGATGTAGGCACGCGTACCACGGGGTTTGTCACATTCGAGACCAAACCCGAGTTGCGACTCATCAGCCGCTTGTCGGATTCAGTGGACGTCGGCGTTCACGATTTATATTTGGCGCTCGCCGGGATCTTTCGTCAGCGAACGGGGGAAACCCCTCCACTTTCCGATCCCATCTACGATGAACTTTACACACATGGAGAAGTTTACTACGGGGGACGGGTTGTATCCATCGAGCCCGAACGTTCTCGACACATGGAGCGCATGGGGCAGCTCATCGCGCGGCGCATCCAAGAACATCTAGGGGCGGATGCGATGAAACGTATTCACACGGTGTTTCTGGCTGGTGGAGGATACCGTCTGGCTCAGAATGTTCTCCAGCAAATCTTTCCACGGGTCTACGTTGTGCCCGATCCCCAACTCGCCAATGCTGAGGGCTATCGCTTGTATGGCTTGACACGCGAAGGGGGAGGCACGCCATGACCATGCGCCTTCAGCCCATCGTGCGCATTCCTCAGCGCACATGTGTCGGACACGAATTGCTCATCGCGCATCCGCGGGATACGTTGAATCTCGTAGCCCAAGCCGGATTGTTGGGGGAGTTGGACCGATACATTGTGCATACGGCGCAAAAACTTGCACAGGAGCGTCAGGCCTACGTCTTCGTCAACGTCACTTCGGAGCTCTTAAACGCGCGTTCTCTCCCCTTTGATCACAGAGATTCACTGCGCGGGTTGGTGCTTGAAATCACGGAACGCGGCCGCCTCGATGTGGAGGCGGTCGCGGCATATTTGGAACCCTTCCGAAAACGTGGGCTCGAAGTGGCTCTGGACGATCTGGGCACAGGTTACAACGGATTCTCAAGGTGGAGCGTCCTTCGTCCCGAGTGGATCAAAGCCACATGGAGCGAGGAACTGTTGGACTTTTTTCCAATGCTCATTGCAATGGCCCGTCGCTTAGGCGCGCGTTTCATTGTGGAGCGGGTTGAAATGCCGGAACAAGAATCGTGGCTCGTGGAACTCGGTGTGGAATATGGGCAGGGATTCTTATATGGACGACCGATCCCGCTGGGGGCGGTGTCATGAGAATCGTAGGGTTTGCGGGCTTCGCGAAAAGCTTCCTGGCATGGAATCTGGCAGGTGCCGTTGAACCGAGTGTGATTTACGCTGATCCACGTGCGCCGTATCGCGTGTGGAATCGCCATGTGCGTGTATACGAACAATGGCTGGATGTGAAGCGCCTACAACCTCAGCCTCTATTGGTCTGTGTGGATCATGAGGAACCCGACGTGACACCAGAGGTCGTAGTCTATGGCGTCACCCCCGATTTGGCGAGGATTCACAGAGCACTGCAAGCTGTTCGTCATGCAGAAAGACCGACTTTCTTGGTGTTGATCGGTTACGAAGAAACAGGCGTGCCGTGGATTTTTCCACGCGAATTTCAACCTTCGCTTGTGTTGCCATGGGATATGCGGCAAGCGACGTGCGCCATGGTCGGGGAACCCCTCACCCAACGCGATCCGATATGGCGACACAAATTTGAGACCTTGTGGAGCGTGATTCGCGATGTGGCTCGTGTGTGACCACGATCCGGTGCGTGCGGAGCGATTGCGAAAATACTTGGAAAAACAAGGTGTCCAAGTGAAGATTGCCACAAAGGAAGAGGAGATCCCGAACACCTGGGCTGAGGGGAAATTGGCGCTCTTTCTCGGAGGATGGAACCCAGCTACCGTGCAACACGTCAAGAACACGTTGGGCCTGCCAACACTTTACTGCACACTGGATACGTTGGCGCCCGAGCAATTTGAAGGCTTGCGGCAACAGGGATACGACGACGTGGTGCCCTATCCGCCCGCGGTGGAGTATGCACGTCGCTGGGAACGCGAGGTGAATACCGAGAATCCAACGACCTTGGCGAGTCTCGTGAAACGCCGAAAAACGACGTACACAGCGTATGTGGAATCCAAGCCCTTTCAACCACCTGCGCCAACGCCTCGCAGAGCCACCGTCATTTGCGTGACAGGGGTCAAGGGGGGTGTCGGAAAAACTACCATGGCAGTGCTGCTTGCCAATGCGATGGTCGCACGGGGAAAGCGGATCGTGGTCGCGGAACTCGACCCGTATGGAAACCTGGCCAATCTATTTCGTGTGGAACGCACGGTGACCGCAGACCGTTTCGAAACACTCCCAGACGTCTTGACTGATCCTGAGCTAGAGCAAAACATGTTGCGGACACCCGCAGGATGGTGGTTGATTCCCAAGGGAGATCGTCCGCTCGGATTAAGCAAAGACGGCGTGGCACGACTGATTCATCTCGTGGGACTGTATGCGGATGCGCTGATTCTGGATACCCATGCTGGGCACCTGATGTCGACCGTGGTGGCAATGCGCGAAGCCGATCGGGTGCTGGGCGTAACGACGGCGGATCGTACCACGTGGACCGATTTGCGCGCGTTCCTGCACATGAGTGAGCGTCCTGTGTATCTGGTGTTGAATCGCGTGCGTGAGCGTCCGCGAAAAGCCGCAGCCATCAGTGCATTTTTACAGAAGGAGATTGGCTTTCGGGTTGCGGCCATCGTCCATGAAGATGACACGCTTTACCAGCGCGTGCAACAAGGATTGACGCCGTTAGGTTCTCGCAAAACGAATGCTCGCATTCATCAGTTGATTCAAACACTCTCCATTTCGACGAAGGAGGCGAAATCGCATGAAGCGTAGTGCGTTTCTACTGACGGGCGTAGGACTTGCGTTGGCAGCAGGCGTGCTTTTTGCGGCAGGTTATCGACTGACAACCGCTACGGTGCCGGTGATCGCCGCCAACACATACATTCCCGCAGATACGCCAGTCGAGCCCAATGAACTGACGACGATCGCCGTGCCGCGTCGTTTTGCGAAACAGGCCGGCCTTTTGAATATCTCACCCTCGCAATTGGCGGGACACTACTTGTCCGTCTCCACGGTGCCGGGTGAGCCCATTAGTGTGAACATGGTTGCGAATACCAACGACCTGCAAGCGCTGCTCAATCAATATGTGTCGATCCATCACACGCAGGGTGTGGTCATGAACTTCACCGCCAATTCTGCACTCGCCAATCTGGTGGAGCCCGGGCAAATGATCGCGCTGACGGTGACGCCGCAGGGGCAAAACGCGACGCCTCAGCTTTATCCGGTCTATGTACTGTCGGTGTTGGAACCGCAAACAAGCAACAACTCGACGTTCGGAGGAAACTCATCATCTTCCAAAGTACTCTATCTGTTCGTGCCTATGAACGAATATCCGGTGGTGGCCAGCGCCGTTCTGGCGGGTAATGCCCAGGTTGTGCTCTACCCGACGGGAATGACGCTCCCATCAACGGCAAACAGCGCATCGTCCGTCGCTCCCAATGCTCCACAGTCGATGCCGGGCACGAATACTGCCAATGCAACGGGCGAGACGAACACCACTGTAACCTCCAATCCCACAGCTCCTGTGGTGCCACCATCAGCGTCGAAGCCGCCAACGCCGAGGCTATCCTCTTCTGAACAACGCCCCGTGCATGCCAAGTAACCCATACATAGAAGGGCGGCTAGGATATGGCCGCCCTTTATGATGCGAGGAGGGTCATGAATGCCGAATCTCCAAGAAATTGAGCGCGTCCAAACGCAAATGGAACAAATGCTGAAAGAAGATCCACGTGATGACTTTTATCGTGAAGCGAGCGAACATCACAAAAAGTTGATGGCCGAAATCCGTCGGCGCCAGGAATGGTGGCGGGACTTGCCGCCTCGTCGCGCGGCCTACGCGTATTTGGGCAAGATTGCGGGCGGGCTCGGGATCCCTCCCAACTATCGTGAGTATGTCATTACCATGGCGCTCAACGATATGTACTCGTATGGTAAAATCCAACATCTGATCGATGATCCGCTCGTTTCGGACATTCAAATTTACGGAGATCATTTCACCTTCTACATCAAGGAAGGCAAGAGATACATATCCACTGAGGGGTACATGGATAACGAAGAAGTATTGACTTTTGTTCAGAAAAAGTTGTCAGGAACAAATTATCGATTTGACATGACCAATCCATCTACGGACGCCATTCTTCCGGACGGGTATCGGATGCATGTGGTGGGCGGACCTGCAGGATGGACACTGCCAGAAGACGAGGACGGGCGTCGGCTGGAGAAGGATTGTTTGATCGTGACAATTCGTAAACCGCTTCGGAATTTCACGTTGCAGGAACTTCTCTCGCTGCACGTCTTCGACGAGAAAATCTATCTGTTCTTTCAGTGGATGCAGCGCTTGGCGAGATCGTTTGTGGTGGTGGGTGGCACCGGTTCATCCAAGTCGACGCTGATGGCTGCGCTTTTGGGATTGATTCCGCCCGATCGAATGAGTTGCATTATTGAGGAAATGCCTGAACTCCAGCCTCTGTGCGCTTGGGCGGCAAGGTTGTATGAACGAGCGCCGAATGCGGAAGGTCGCGGTGCGGTACGCATGGCGCAACAGATCGTCAACACGCTGCGGATGATGTTCGACAACGTTTATATCGGTGAGGTTCGAACGAGCATCGTATTGTGGGAGTTCTTCCAAGCCGCGGCGACGGTGACGTATCAGACGGCAACAACCCTTCATGTGGCCGGATTCGCAAACGCTGGCGCAGCGATTCGGCGAATGGCAGCGTTGCTTTCGAGTCACGAATCCAGGCCATCGACTGCGATGGTGGGGGACCTGATTTCCATGAGTGTACGGCACATTATCAGCATGCGCTCAGTGCCGGAGCGCGGAGGCAAGCGTGTCGTGGAAATTGCGGAAGTCCTGCCGTATGAGCCGCGTGAACAGCGCATCCCCTACGTGACCCTTGCGAAGTGGGATCCGCGAACGGATAGTTGGGTGTTCCACGGAATAACTGAACAAATGGCTGAAGAAGCTGCGCTTCATGGCCATACGATCTCCGAGTTGCCGATCCTCGAAACCCCGAACGTGCAATACGTCTACTTATGACGGAGGGAGGGCAACCATGACTGGACAAATCGTTGGCATCCTTGTGGCGTTGGCCATGCTTTGTTTTTTTGTAGAAGCCGACCTGCGCCGCGCACAAGAGGAAGCGCTGTGGCTGGCTTCGATTCGGGAACGTTATCACGATCGAACATCGCGTTGGAAAAGTGCTCAAGCGATTCAGCAACTCAAGCGAGAAGCACAGGAGGCAGGTCTGCGTCTGCCACCTGTGCTCATGATCGCTGTGAGCGGTTTTATTGTGGGGGCCGCCGCACTGAGCTTGGCGGAACAATCGGCGTGGTTTGGTGTGCCTGTAAGCCTTGGACTCACGATTCTCGTCACCGTGCTCTTTATCCGATCTCGCGCCAAGAAGAGAAAATATCAGTTTCTCCAAGTGTTCGTCCGAGAAGCCATGCCCATCATCATCACCACGCTTCGCGCGACGGATCGCTTTGACGAGGCGTTGATGGACGTGACTCAGATTGCGCGTCATCCGACGCTTCGAAGAGAATTCCAACTTATGACTCAAAGTTGGCGCGGACTTCGTATCACACCGGAAGAAGCGTTTGTGTTGGCGGCAGAACGATGGGGCATCCAAGAACTCATTCAGTTGGCTCACGCAACGGCAGTCGCTACGAAGTATCAGGCTGATCGGGCCAAACTGTGGCTGAGGTTTCGAGATCAGATCGAACGCGACGAAGACAAGCGGCGAGTCCTTCGGGCCAAGACGTTGGCGGGCCGCCGCAACGGCTTGATCTACGCGGGACTCATGGTGTCGATGTTCGGCTTGGCATATCCGCGGGTACACCGGTATATGACCCCCTTTGCTCGAGACGGATTTTGGATTGTGTTGATCATTCTCATCGGTTGCACGTGGTGGATCTGGCGAATCGGCGAGGTGATGGAAGTTTGATATTGGAAAAAGGCAAATCTTATACACCGGTGCGAACTTCTACACGGTTGACACGGCATTACACCGTAACCGTTGAGGATGGCGTAGCCGTGATGCACCATGCGCCGTCCTCATGGTGGCCTTGGTATTGGATGGACAGAGACAAGTTTCAGCGAGAACGCCTGCGGGCATACCGAAAACTGGCGCAGAGCGGTCGGACGGACATCCGCGAAGTGCGCGGGTACAGTCTCTGGATTGACTACACCCGGGACGGGTTCCAGCAACACGAAGAGCCGGTACAGTTCTGGCGTGACCAGATGGGTCTCGTCTTTCTCTGGCTTTATAACGTCTACAACTGGCGCGTGCTGCGCATTCCGAAGCTCATGCGCTTGCTCCAGCGGGACTGTGTGCGTGTGGGCACGATGGACTGGGAAACGTTTGTCAAGCGATTTGGGTGAGCATGACTATGAATCTCCTCCGCCTGCCGCTTCGCGTCTAGGCGGAGGAGGATTATTCTTGAGTGTTTGTAGTTGGGAGGAAATCATATGCCCGTGTCGAATCATACCATCATCCCTTTTTCGGCGACTGAGCAGCGGAACGTATACATCCATGGTCTGATAGTTGGAGAATGTCGAAGCATTGTCGACGAAAATGAACCTCCTCCGCCTGCCGCTTCGCGTCTAGGCGGAGGTTTCCGCCGTCTCCAGCGGAACTTCCTGCTTCGTCGAGCCATGGCTAGCCTGCGCGGATGCAGACCCCACCAGAGGGCTCTCCACAGGCGTCACTTCGGACCGTTCCGGCCCTACGCTTCGAAATCGCACGTGCTTGGTACGCACGTGTCGTTCTTGGAGTTCTTGGCTGTATTGACCTGTGAGAATGAGTTCGACGCCGCGACGCGCGATATTGATCGCCGCATTGACATCCGCATTAGCCTGGTGCCCGCAGCGTAAGCAGCCAAACTCGGCTTGTGTTTTCCGGTTGTCTGGCGACGTGTAGCCGCACACGGCACACGCCTGCGAGCTGTAGGCTGGCGGAACCAACACGACGAGCTTCCCCGCGCGCCGCGCCTTGTATTGCGTGTAGCTCAGTACTTGCCCCCAAGCCGACGCGAGAATTGCACGATGGAGCCCTGCTTTTCGGCTTGCTCCGTTCGCCCGAAACCTACCTCGGGCGTCTTGGCGTGCCTGGGGACGCTTGGTCATGTTTTGAATTGGAAGGTCTTCGTAGACGTAAACTTGATAGCGTTCGTCTGCTACCAAATGATGACTGACCTGATGTGCATAGTCCCACCGAACATTCGCTTCGTAGGCGTTGTACCGTGCAGCGCGCGCGTATGCTTTCTGTTGGTTTTTGGAACCCTTTTGGCGGCGCGCGGCGCGGCGTTGCCACTTGACTTTCTGACGCCGAGCTTTGCGAATCCGCTCCTTTTGAATCGGGAGCAAATCAAACATGCGCCCATCCGACGTCACGAGTGGTTTCGCGACACCGCGATCGAGTCCAAGGGTCCATGACGCCAGCTCTTCTCGCGTGCGGTGCTGCAAGGTCTGAACCAACGTCCGTTCGTCGAACCCCTGCGCGTCGTCTTCACAAGAGAAGGAAACGTACCAACGCCCGTGATGAACTTTGATGTGAATGGATGCAGGGATGCCATGGGGGCGATGTGCGCGATACCGAAGTTCACCCACGGGAAACTTCTTTGTTCCAACTAACAGTCGATAGCGCAGGACTTCACCCGTTTGTGGATCAACCACAGGTTCAAAACGGAAAAGCTCCGAGGTAAGCCAAACCGATTGTTCGCCATGTTTGCGTTTGAACGTAGGACGCTTCGCTAAACCGCGCTGATAGCGAAGATACGCCTGTCGCCACAACGCCGCGCCATTGCGCAAGACGACCGATGGCACTTCGTTGAGGTACGCCGTCTGCTCGCTTTTGAACTGTTTGAAAGTCTGATCAATCGGGAGGGGCGTGCCCGTCAAGGCGAGCATCCGATCTCGGAAGCGACGATGATACCGTTCTTCCTGCACTTTGGCGTTGTAAATGACCCGTTGGCATCCGATCCAGCGAAGCAGAATCTGCTCCTGCTCCTTGGTCGGATACAACCGAAACCGGAAGCCAAGCATGTTCGCCCCTCCTTTCGAAGAAAGATGGATTCTATCGAAATATTATACAATAAGAAATATGAAACCTTCCACATCAAACCATGCTGTGTATTCTCTGCGGTTGCATGTCGTCTTTGTGACAAAGTACAGACGCAAATGCATCACACCGGAGATGTTGTGTGATCTGCGGGACATCTTTGCTCGGGTTTTAGAGGGATGGAAGTGCCGGCTCATCGAGTTTGGGGGTGAAGCGGATCACGTACACTTGCTGATCGAAATCCACCCGGCACTCCAAATCTCCACGCTTATCAACAACCTGAAGTCTGCAAGTTCGAGGCGAATTCGAAATCGCTATGCCGAACACTTAAGACGGTTCTATAGGAAGCCGGTGTTCTGGCACCGTGCATACTACGTTGGGAGCGTCGGACACGCCAGTCTTGAAGTGGTCAAGCGATACATCGAAGCACAAGGTAATAAGTAATCGCCCGCTTATCCCCCTCCTGGCGCTTCGCGCCTAGGAAGGGGAATGCGCGGGCGCAGTTTGTTCAGTGATGTAATGACAGCCGGTTGGTTATGGGATTTTGACGAGTATACCATGTATGCAGTTCTTATGAATCGAGTAAGAAAGATGGAAACTGTCGAGTAAAGCGAGTGTCTTTTATGCCCTCCACCTCTCCTTTACATGAAGGAGGGGTTTTTTTATGACCATCTGCGCCGTTTGCAGCAGACGTCTCACGCACCCTGTGTCCGTCGCGCGCGGCACCGGACCCGTCTGCGCCAAGCACGTGGCCGAGTTCATTGCCATGATCTCGGCTCAGACCGCCGAGCGCATTCGTCAGTCGTGGGCACGGCGTCGGGACGAAATGGTCGGCGTGAACGAGATGGCCATCGCGAACGCGAAAGCCCGGTTTCTGGCGAGGATTCGTCGACAGCCGACGGTGCCGACATACACCGGCATGATCGCAGACCAGTTCAGCAGAACTCGCGAGCAGGAAGAGGTGCTCGAGTTCCATCACTTCGCCGACGCCGCCGTGCAGGTGCACTCCGAGTCGGGGCGCGAGTACGTCGTGACCACTGACCGCACGGGTGCCGTGGCCGTTGCATGCTCGTGTCCGGATCATCAGCACCGCCATCGGGTGTGTCGGCACATGGAGGGCTACAACCGATTCGCCGCTGAACGCCGGATGGTCGAGCAGTCCGAAGCCGAGCGCCAGCGTGTCGCAGAGGCGATGAGGTCGGAGACAAGCTCTGAAGTGCCGCTTGAGACCACGAGCCGCGTGTCCGCCGCGCCGACGATCCTGACCCATATCGTCGACGGCGAGGTTGCGTGGGACCACGAGCGCGACCGTGCGCTTTACGCCTGGCACGAGTTGCACCGCCACGACGGCGTGTACATGAGCTGGGACGACGTGCGGTGGCAGGCGTTTCGTGAGACTGCTGCGACTTTAGAGGGCCTTGGCGAGTACGAGACGGAGCGTGTGCTGGATGAGTCGGGTCTCACCTTTGGGATTGAACTCGAAGTGGAGAACGTCAATCGCGACGAGCTAGCGCGCGAACTGTATGCTTATGGATTCTCAACTGAACGGAACCAACAATCGTACGGTACTCGTGTGAGTGAATCGACAGGCTGGGTCGTCAAGTATGACGGCAGCCTACATGATGGAGGTGAGATTGTCTCACCACCACTGCGCGACACACCGGAAACATGGGAAACAATGCGCAAAATCACAGAGATCGCGCAAAACTTGGGTGCTAAAACGGACCGACACACCGGCCTGCACATTCATATGAGCCACTCGATCCTCGACGACCGGGGTTATCGCTGGCAACGGCTTGCGCGTTACATGTACTGGTTTGGCAACGAGTACTACAAGATGGGCGCGGCGAGCGACCGTCATTCCGTCACCGAACACCGCGGTTTGCGGTACGCAGGACCGTTGCGCCTGCGCGACTTGCGTCAACTGCGCCGAAATGACACCGCGATGTCGGCTTCGCGCAAGTTGATTGGCTATCGCTGGCACGAAGACCGATACAAGATCGTTAACACGGCCAAGTTCGTGGAGCACAACGTCCCAACGGTGGAATTCCGATACCCGAATGGCTCGTTGGACCCGATCATCATCCAGCGCCAAATCCAGTTGGCGAACGCCACGGTGATGCAGGCAGCGTATCTGCGCAAACACATGCCTGGTGCTGAGCGTCTTCCGGCGCTTTTCCGCGGCGACAGTTCAGATGCGCTGGCCGAAGGAGCGGAAGGCCGCTTCCGTCAGTTCCTCGATACACTCGGTAGCGACCGTCTGCGTCGCATCGCGACAGGGCTATGGGTTCGAGGCGAAATTCCTCTCTTTTATCAAGAACAAACACATGTTGACAGCAGAGGATGACAGAAGTATACTCGACTCAAATCAAGGTGGAGATTCCAATCAAGGTAAAAGGAGGGCGGTGCGGATGATCTATTTTGCCTATGGAAGTTGCATGAACGAACGTGACTTCCGGCGGACGTGTCCGGCCGCCCAAATGCTCTATGACGACGCAATTTTGTTCGGACATCGATTGGCGTTCAACGGGTATTCGGCACATCGAAACGGCGGCGTGGCGAACATCGTCCCGGCGCGCGGGCACACGGTGCATGGGGTGTTGTGGTGGGTCCCGGATCGAGAAGTGAAACGACTGGACCGCCGCGAAGGCGCGCCGCATGTCTATCATCGATTGTTGGTGTTCGTCCGGTGCGCCGGGGAGTGGGAAGAAGCCGAGGCGTATTTTCTCGTTCATCCGTTGGCCTATGAGGTTGCGCCGTCAAATGAGTATGCGCAGCTTATTCTCAGCGGCATTGTCAATCCAACCTATCGACGCCGGATCGAACGGCACATCGCTAAATTAAGGGAGGAAGGCACGTATGGAGCAGCAATTACAGCCTAATGCGGAGGCGTTGATGCAGCGGATCATGGACGGCACATTCGACACTGCTTGGCGGGCGAAGTTCTGGACGCCACTCAGGGAAGGCGAGGTCCCCACGAAGGAGTACATGGTGAAGTTCCTCGATCGCGAGGCGGCGGAAACGCATTGCCCGGTGGGGATCCTGACCTACGTCATGGACTACCCGTTTTTCGACACGGACGACGAAATCACTCGCGCGCTGATGCGGCTGGAGATCGTCAAGCCCCTGCATCACGACATGACGATGGTGGGGATCCGTTCGAAGATTGTGTACGGACCAGTGCTGATTCTCGACAACACACAGCCGCCGCCCTATGCAGACCCGGAAGAGGCGGAGGAATACGAGGAGATGGAGTGGAGCGGCGAAGAAGTCGAGTGGAACATCTTCAACGACCGGACGCTCATCCAGTCCTTGATTAGCAACGGCGCGCTGATTGTGATGGAGCGTGCGGATGTGCACGTCCTGCGCGGCGACGCGGCGCTGCGGAAGGTCAAAGAGGGGCATTGCGGGAGCTGCCGTTACTGGCGGGACGGTCTCTGCACGGCGTACTACCAGCGAACCGGAGAAAACGCGCCCATTGGCCGCTCATGCACGGACTTCTATCCGCGGCCCGAGAAAGAAAAGTCACCCTCGGATCGATACGTGCTGTTAGAGGCGGACGACATCTACGTCCCACCGTATACGGCGAATGCATTGCTGGAGGCGGACGGCACCGAGACAGCGTGGCTCAAGGAACTGAAGCAGGAGATCCGCGACAAGGGTCTGAAGACGGACTGAGGTGAGAAGTTGTGTTTCATCACTACCATTCGTACTCCCATTATTCGTATCACCCGTTGCTCCACGAGTTTGGGCGTTCCGTCGTGCACGGGTTCGGTTGGGGCATCGGCTGGCAATTGGCGCGGCATTTGCCGTTTGCCCTATTGCTTCTCATTGTTGTCGTAGTAGGTGTAGGATGGTTCATGATGAGACGGAGATATTGAGGAGGAGAATTCGGATGCTTGTGACAGGGTACGTTCGGAAAGTCGATCATCTCGGGCGACTCGTGATCCCGAAGCGCCTGCGGAAGGACTTGGCCATTGGGCAAGATGATTCGATCGAGATCTACGTAGAGGGCGACACCGTCGTTCTGAGCAAGTACGAGCCCAAATGCGTGTTCTGCGGCGAGAAAGCCGAGAAGATCTTTCACGAGCGAGCCGTCTGCGCGGGGTGCTTGGAGGAGTTGAAGACGAAGAGTAAAGTAAGCTGAGACCTGTCCTTCATCGCAGGTCTCAGCTCACTTATCTAGATCGATTTTTGCGCATACTCAATGCCGGGTAATAGACCTTCTTGCCTAAAAACTCCGGATCTCGTTCTAATTCTTCCATAAGAGAATGGTCGACTGTAATTAAATCTAAGCCCCAATCTAGTTGGCAGCTTATATGGAATGCATCTTTCGCACCGTATGTAGAATTTGCCCAGCGATCAATGGCCGTGACAACTTCTTTGTCGCTTAACGTGACGAGTTCTACGGCCCCAGACATTAAAAGGTCACGAATCGGAGCGGCGTATAACATTCTCACATCCCTTCGGGCCACACGCCCAGTTCGTTCTTTATAATTTTGAACTAATCTATGTAAGCATTCGTTGATAATGTCATAAGTGATATAAAAGCGAGGACCATGAGAGGCATTATACACGTAATTCTCAAAGAAATCTTCTACAGCGTCATGCCACACATCGTCTTGGTCGAAATGAGCGATTAAGACACCAGCATCGATTAAGAGATCGGCCGTGAATGGCCGTGGAAGTTCATCATTAAAGCACACAGCAGTAGCGCCAATCGGATGGATTGGCGCTAAAGAACGACGCTGATTCACGTACTAATCTCTCTCCTTCTCTTCGGCTCGTTTTCGATGGATGTATTCGCTCAGCGTCTCTCCTTCTTCTCCATGCGGGATGATACCTGTCAAAAGACCGCTTGTCCTCTTCCATGCTTCAATTTGGGGATGTCGAATCCGATAACGTTCGGCTGGCTCAGCATGAACGCCGGTATCGATAGACGGTGTCATGCGAATCACCTTCTTCTTGCCCGCGTCTTTGCTATCATCGTAGTGATTTGCATGCCAAAAGTCCATAGTGCTCTTCCTCCAAATTGTGACCTTGTAAAGTGTATGAGGCTCAGAGCAACATATGTTCTTTTGGCGCGCATCCGAAAAGTCCAATATATAGAGGCCCGCGGTTCATGCGGGCCCTTCAATATCGCACGGCTTCCTCGACCTTGGCCATCCGCTCAAGCGGTACCTGGACGGAGGAGCCTTCCGCTGAACGCAGATACAACCTCGAATCCTTCACGAACGGCACGCCCTCGAGAACTTTGTCTCCAAGCTTGCTCTTGAGGGTGATCCGAATCGGAGTCTCCGCTTCAATCGCTTCGCCGATGAGAACGGAGATCTCGTGCCACTCCGCTTCGGTAAAACCGTTGATGCGAGGTTCGGGATCTTCGACGACGGTGGTCGGCTTCTTTTTGGGCATGACGTTCCCTCCCAAAAGAAGAGTGACTTTTGAGAAAATCATACCGTAGTCGGACTCGAAATGCAAACGTGTGTTCGTATATCAGGTGCGCTTTCGCTCAAGATACTCCAAGTGTTGCTGATGCAGTCGGGTGGTGAATTGGAGTAGCCAGGGGATGGTCGTCTCAATCAGGCGCTCGGACGAACCGTATCGGAAGCGCGGCCAACGGAAGGGGCACACGTTGGGCCTGCGACAGTGCTTCTGATCAGTTTCGTGTGGGGCTGATTCTGTGAGTATGGGAGTATGTGTATACAAACTGAAATCGATGGAGTATTATACAACTCCATAAATGGCAATGCCCCAGGGAACCTAGACGTCGAGTAACAAGAGAGTTACAATTCGATTGTGGGTTGAGTGGTTTTTCCTGAAATCTCTAGGTTCGAAATGCCCGCAATCGTGCGTTTTTGAGGGCCCTTGAGGTCTAGTGGATCGTTAATTTTAATCCTGGTGGGCCCACCACGGGTGCAGGACGCCCCGAAACGCCCGACGACGGGACGTTTCGGGGCTGCGGCTTTTTGGCGGCCGCGGACGAGCGGAGGTTGCCTCGGCGGCAGAAGGATGGGATTCTTCGCTCAAGTCGGTTGCCGTCCGAGGCTCACTTGTGATGGCGACGCTTGCCGCGCGCCACGACCAAGATCCGCTGTCCAGGGTGGAGGACAACCACAATCGGCTTCTTATGCTTCACAGCTGCTCCTCCCTTCTGCACCGGATGTTGCATCGTACGGCTGAGGTCGTGCGTTGTCCACGGCGCATGTGCGAAGGGGTGAGGACTGTGCCGAGTGTTGTTGGGTATCAGCCTCCGGTGGGTGAGGTGCTGCAGGAACCGAGCCTTTGGATTTGTGTTGGAATGGCCGTTCTGCTCATCGCAGTGGGGCTCTTTTGGCGCCGCGTCTTTCTGGAGCATGGGGTCAAAGGTTTCGCGACTGCCTTTTGGCTGCTCGCCTGTGTGCCGTTTCTTCTGGCGGTGTACGTCTTTGTCTCCGGTCTCCGAAGCGGTTGGCGGCTCGTCGGCGGCGTGCTGCAGGTGCGCACAGACGCTGGTGGGACCGCGGTCGATCTCGCCCGCGCGCACGCGGCCTGGGTGAGCCAGAATGGCGTCTACGGCCTGGCGGATCGACTGCTCGGGACGGCCGCGGGCGCGTATGCGAGCGGCTTGTTTCGCCTGAACAATGGGCAGGTGGCGCATGTGTACGTCCTTGCCGGTGCGCCTCGGCTCGCCGTATCGGACGGCCACGCGCTCGTCATTCTCGGCACGCCCGGACTCGACGCGCTGGTGCGCCATGTGTCCATGGGGGTCGTTCCCGCTGTGCCGCCCACAAGCGTGTTGCCCTTTCATCCTGTTGCAGGTCTTGTCACGCTCGTCGTCTCTGCCGCGACCCTGCTGGTTCACGTGGCCATGTGGCACCGCTACCGAACGCGCGTGCCGGATCGCGTGACGTCACACTGGGACGTGTCTGGGCGGCCCAATGGACAGATGAGCAGGGCTGGGTTCTACCGATGGGGGCTCGGCGTCGCCATTGGTCTGGGTATCTTGTTCACTTTCGTCTCATGCATGACCTGGGTGGGGTGTGTCTTGGGGGCGCTTGTCGAAGTAGCCATTGCCCTTCTTTGGAGGATGGTATGGCGCGTTAACATTCGACCAGCGCGTATCGCGTGATGCTGTATTTCCCCGCTTGACCGCGGGCCCGCGGGCCGGGACAAAGACCGCGTCGCTTTTGTGTCCTCCTCCGTAGCATGGTGGTGATCCTCGCGGAAGGAGGGACCATCATGTACGGCGGATGCTTTGGTGCCTACACACAGTGGGCTGTGGTGTTTCTGATCATCTTTGTGCTGTTCTTCCTGTTGGTGCCGGCGTACAACAACGGCGTCTGACGCGACGGCATTAGAACGCCGTTGACAGTCACCTCAAGCGGCATGGAATGCTCAGGCTTCGCGGATCTGGAATGGCAGGCTGCTCGCTGGAGATGCGGCCTGCCTTTTTTCGTGACCCGCGCAGACATCGGATTCGCGCATGCACTTGAATCGACCCCACGAATCTGGTATTCTCTTTACCGTGACATGCGGGTGTAGTTCAACGGTAGAACTCCAGCCTTCCAAGCTGGCGGCGGGGGTTCGACTCCCCTCACCCGCTCCATAGCGTGACCACCGTGTCAGACCTCGTCTGGCCGGTGGTCATTTCATATACGGGGGTCGATTTTCTCCCTTGAAACTTACTTTGCTCCTCCTGATGACGCTGGTTTTCAGCGCTGCTGCTTCGGCGGTTGACTGGCTGATCAATCGCCTGGCAACCAGACACGTCATACCGCTCATCGTGGACGCCGCCGCGGTACTCGTCATCTTCGTGATCACGCTTGCGACCGCGAACTGGTGGGCCGCAAAGACATGTTTTGATTTTCGCAGCGTCCCTCGTTGGCACACGAGTCTGTGGCGTTCCCTCGGTCCTCTGGTCATTGAGGGCATTCTGGTGTGGGGCGGTGCCGTCGAGATCGCACACCTGACGATGCCGCCAGGCAATCGAGCTGCGCTCTCGATTGTGAAGATTTTGATTTGGGTTGCCGTGTGCGTCTGTTACTTCTGCGCCCTCACAGTCACCGCCGTTGCGATGGTCCTGGCCATCGCCGGGCTGGGTACAAACACCTGGCACTCCTTTGCGTCCGCTGTGCAATGGTTGCGATTCCGCCCTTTGCTCCTGTTCTTGATGTCTGCCGCTCTGCTCGCGTTTGAAGAAGTGGCTTCGCTTGCCGTCGGCGCCATTTCGAAAGCGGGGGTGGCCGAGTTTTTGCGTGACACCATTCTCCTTGCGTACGGGCCTCTCTGGGTATGGTGCTTCTCCTGGGTTAACGGTGATGCGCGGTCGCCATTCCTAAAGAAGAGATGAAGTGTCTATCTGACCATCCCTGGCTGATGTGGGCCACGCGACATCTCGCGATGCATAGGCCAGCGGACATGGGCGCCCTGCTTTCGAATGAGGACCGCGACACTCGAAACGATGGGCTGCGATGTCGCGCTCCATCATCGAGACGAGCTTGCGCCACGCATGTAGCCGAGTAGCCGGCCCAAGGGGGGACTGAGCCGGCTCTGCCACCCGTCGCGCCTTCATGCGAGCGCCTTGGCCACCCGCTCCAGAGCTTGGACCATCGCCTCCCAGCCCATGCGAGCGCCCTGGTAAGCCTGTTCAGCCTGAATGTTGCGCTGTTCCAGAAGGAGCCTCGTCGTACCTTCGGCCGTTTCTTCCAGCTTCCATTCGATCTCGTTTTTCTCTCCGAGGCTCTCCCAGGTGTACACAAGGCGGCGTGGCGCTTCCACGGCGAGAACTTCTCCTTCGACGACGCCATTCCACTCGTCGGTCCCCTGCATTTTGAAGTAGAACCGATGCCCCACAATCGGGCGGAACGTGTTCTCTTTGAAAAACATCCACTGGGTCAAAAGCTCGGATTCCGTGAGAGCTCGCCACACGGCCTCTACCGGCGCATCGAGATGAAACTCCATCTGTAGGGACTTCATATCACAACGTTCCTTTCTCAAGAAATTTTGCAGGCTTAGAACCTGCGCACGCCAGAACGATTCGTAAAACGACACCCAGTCATAGACCTGCTTGAGGGGTGCGGCGTTCAGGCGGTATAACGTCTCGCGGCCTTGTCGGCGCTCCGAGACGATTCCAGCCTGTTTCAAGACCGCCAGGTGCTTGGACACCGCCGTTCTTCCGATGTCCATGCCTTGCATCAGGGCGTGAAGTGGCAACTCGGATCCGCCGGCCAGTTTCCGGATCAGGTCCCGCCGATGCGCATCCGCGATGGCTCGAAACACATCCGCCACGGCCGTTCCTCCCTCCGTCGTGCCACCCATAGGTGTCATGTGTAGAATAGGACACCTTATGGTGTCGAGTCAAGCGTGGAACGATGGGGAGCGTGAGTTCCTTCGCCTGCTCTTGACACCACATACCCGTATGGGTATATAGAAATCAGAACGGTATTAACGCATCTGAATGCGCGCAAGGGGGAGTCAGGATGCTGTCCTCTCGGGATCAGGCGGCGATTCGCGAAAGGCTCGCGGATCTTCAACAGCCCGTCGTCATCAAGTTCTTTGAGGCGTCTCTCGGATGTCCGACGTGCCCGGAGATTCGCAGCCTTTTGCGGCAGGTCGCCGAATTGTCGGATCAGCTGACGCTTGAGGTGCACAATCTCTACATCGATGAGGAAGAAGCCAAGAAGTACGGCGTCGACCGCGCGCCGACCATCGTGTTGACGGACGGATCGCGCGAGGATTACGGCGTGCGCTTCTATGGGGCGCCGTCGGGGTACGAATTTGCGACGCTTTTGGACGACATTCGCATGATGGCGAGCGGGGACTCGGGCCTTTCCGCGAGTACAAAGAGCCGCCTCGCGGAGCTGAAACAGCCCGTGGATCTCAAGGTGTTTGTCACGCCGACGTGTCCGTACTGCCCGGCAGCGGTCAGGCTTGCGCACCGGTTTGCGTTTGAGTCGCCACTTGTAACGGCGAGCATGATTGAGGCGACTGAGTTCCCCGAGTGGGCTACGCGGTTCAACGTCTATGGCGTGCCGAAGACGGTCATCAACGATTCGGAGGCGTACGCTTTGGAGGGCGCGGTGCCGGAGGACGTCCTGCTGGAGCAGGTCCTCGCGACACAGGCGTGAAGGGCGCGGTCGCGGCGAGGATTCCGCCCAAAAGAACCACACATCACAGGGGCGCGGGAAACGCACCGCGCCCATTTCACCGTGATCAGTCTTGTGGCCAATCGACGACCTTTTCTCGCTGCCACCGTTCGATCTCGCCCACAGGCACGCCGAGCATTTCCGCCAGTTCCGCGTCAGACACGGGCGCGGGCGGCCTGCGCCTGCGGAGGCGGCCGAACCGCACGCGGTTGTACGAGGACCAGCCCATGAACACGGCGGCCGCCATCGCGGCGACCGTCACGCCCATGCGGAGGACATAGAGCGGCGTGGCACTCGGCAGTAGATTGAGCACGTACAGGTGAAACTTGTGCCAGCCGAGCACCCACAAGAGTGCGGACAAAAGGATCTGCACCGCCACGGCGGCCACCCATAGCCATCCCGTCAGCGTCACCGCGGTTTCGAACCAGCGCTTCGGCCGAGTCGATCGCGACCCACGCCGCACAACGAGTTCATCCCACTCCACTCGCGAGTTCTCAGGCAGGCTCATGCCGACACCCCCCGATCCGGGCTTTTCCACGTGGCGTACCGCCCGCGCCGAGCCGACCACATGGCCCAGCACGCCTTGGGAACGGCCCAGACCACCACAAACGCGCCAATCATCCAATACGCGGCCGGATACCAGATGGCGTAGAAATAGTAGCGCCAGAGCGAGTCGCGCTCGTATCGCTGCTCAATCCAGAGGGCGACCGCGGTCTGCACGAGCGAGGTCAGGCCGAGCCACGTCCCCGCCTCCGCCACGTACGTCCAAGGAATACCGTGCGCCGCATCAAAGGCCAGGGTCCACACGAGGCTCACCACCCAAAGGTACGCCCAGGCGATGCCCAGAAGTTCTTCCACATAGAGCGGGATCATGCGCCGATTCTTCCAGGTCCAAAGGACCGAGGCGTTGCGGATGAGGACCTCCACGCCGCCCTGCGCCCAACGCGCGCGCTGTCGGATGAGGCTTCGCAGGCGTTCGGGCGCCCACATGAAGCAGAGCGCTCGCGGCTCGTACCGGATGTCCCAGGCTCTGCGCTCGAGTTTCCACGACACCGCGATGTCGTCTGTCACCATGTCCTCGTCCCACATCCCGCAGTCCACCAGGGCGCGCTTCCGGAAAGCCGCAATGACGCCGGAGACGGTCATGATCTTGCCGAGTACGCGCTGCGCGCGCTTAATGAGCCCGATGATGCTCGCGTACTCCAGCACCTGAATCTTTCCGAGCAACGTACCGCGGTTTCGAATGCGCGGGTTGCCCGTCACGGCGCCGACGCGCTCGCTGCCAGGCGCCACGAAGTGCCACACGAGGAACCGAAGCGCGTCCTTCGCCAATACGGCGTCCGCGTCCACGGTTACGAGGATCTCGCCTCGGGACGCGACGAGCCCGACGTTGAGCGCGTGCGCCTTTCCGCGCTGGACGGGCAGGTTCACTACGCGCACCCGGGCATCGCGGTCTGCCATGCGCTCCAGCACCGCGCGCGTGTCGTCTGTGCTGCCGTCATTCAGCGCGACAATTTCATACGCTGGATAATCCAACTGAAGCATCCGGCCGATGGTGTCCTCGAGGACATCTCCTTCGTTGTGACAGGGGACGAGGATGGACACAAACGGCGTCTCTGGGAGATCCGGCGGTTCGGGGGAGGTGTGGCGTTCTCGCCGCCAGGCGTAGACGCATCCGCCCACCATCCAGACGATGCTCATGACAAAGGGATACAGGAAAAGAAAATGATAGATCATGCGCCGTTTGCTCCTCACTGGACTCGGGCTTCCACCGCGGCGATCCGGCCGAGTCCCTGCGCCGGATCGCGCGAGCTCGCAGCCACTGCGCGAGCCTCGATACGAATATGTTGTGCACGATGCATTTCCGACGGCACACGCCCAAGCGGCAGCCCGGATTTTTCATTTGCGGAGACGAAGACGACGCAATGGTGGAACGGGGCCCAAAGTGATCGTACGATGGCGGGCCATCGGCGCCAAGCGGAACTTGTTTACACGACATCCGCATCTCCCGATTGTTTTTGGTCATTTCGTTGTCGTAGAATACATATAAGAATTCAGAACAGTATTCCGTATTGCAGAACAGAAGGTCGCCTCTCCCGCGACCGTTGGAGGCGATACCCCGTGCCGCTTCAATCCAAGCCACTGCCGGCCGAAACCGCGGATGCGTTCCACCGGGCGACGGGGCTTCGAGCTCGCGCCGTGCCCATGTGCACCGTCCATCCCGGCGAGTCGTCCAAGGACACCTGCGCCGTGGAGGCCAACTGCGAGGCGGACGTGATGGCCGTGCTCGCCTTCGCTCGGGAGCACCGGCTGACCGTGCTGCCCTACGGGTCCGGCCGCCACCTCGCCTACGGCCCGCCGGGTGAGGTTCCGGACCTTGCGCTCACGCTTCGGCCCATGAACCGCGTGACGAGCTTCTCTCCGGGCGATCTCGTCGTCTCCGCGGAGCCCGGTATCACTATCGGGGAACTGGCGAGCGTTCTCGGCCAACACGGACTCATGCTGCCGTTCGATCCGCCCGCGCCTGCCGATGCCACCTTGGGCGGCCTGCTCTCGGCAGGGCTCAGCGGCCCGCGCCGCGCACTTTACGGCAGCCTGCGCGATCTCGCCATTTCGCTCCGCGTCGCCCTCGCGGATGGGCGCGTCATTCGGACGGGTGCGAAGGTCGTGAAAAACGTCGCCGGCTACGACATGACCAAGCTGTTCATCGGCGCGTGCGGCACGCTCGGCGTCGTGACGGAGATCACCCTGAAACTCCGGCCCTTGCCGATGCACCGCGAGACCGCTCTCGTGCGCGGCCCAGCCGCATCGCTTGCCGAACTGCGCTCGCGCATCGCGCAGTCGACGCTCGTGCCAAGCCGCCTCGAAATGGTGTGGCATGCGGACCTGGGCTCGGACTTCGTCCTTGCCGTCGATTGCGACGAGCCGAGATCCTCTGCCAAAGCGCAGACGGACGCCATCCGCGCCATGTCGCGCGATCTCGGCCTCGCCATGGACGTCGTCGAAGGTGAGTCTGCGGACGCATGGTGGGCGGATCTCGCGCAACGCCTCGCGGAGCGCCAGGTCTGTATCCGCTTACAGGGTCCGCCCACATCGCTTCTCGCCGCCATGCCGCGCGCGGTGGAAGCGGCGTCTGCACTCGCCGAGCGAGCCGAAAGCGTCACGCTTTCCGCCGGTGGGCTCACCGGCGTCGCGCGCATCGCGTTCCAACCGGCTCGCGCCATCGCTGACCGCCAGGCGCCGTTCGGCGCCATCGCGGATCTGGCGGCCGGTGCCTCGCTCGACATGGTGGTGGAACGCGCGCCCGCCGAGGTCCGCGCGAAGCATCAGCTGGTCTTCGCGCCCGCGTCGCTCGCCCTGATGCAGCGGCTCAAACAGACGTTTGATCCCGACCACCTCTTATCGCCAGGCCGCTTTTGGGGAGGGATGTGAGATGGTGAACGAGCCAACGGCCGTCGCGGAGAAAAGGTCTGACTTTCGCTTTCCGGACGCCCCCGAGGAGGAAAAGTACTCCGTCTGCGTGCACTGCGGCTTCTGTCTAGAGGTCTGCCCCACCTATCAAGCCTGGGGCGACGAGAACCACTCGCCCCGCGGGCGCGTCTACCTCATCAAGGCGTGCGCAGAAGGTGAACTGCCGCTCGACGACAGCGTGATCGATCCCGTCTTTACCTGCCTTGACTGCCGGGCCTGCGAGACCGTGTGCCCGTCTGGCGTGCAGGTGGGGGCGCTCGTCGAGGAGGCGCGCGGCCAGGTGTTTTACGCGCGCGACGCGGAAGGGAAGCGGGATCCCATCATGCGCTTCTTCCTGCGCGGCGTGTTCCCGCGCCCTGCGCGCCTACGGGCCATCCGGCGCCTGATGCGGTTCTACCAGCGCTCGGGCCTCAGGCGCTTGGCGCGCGCCACCGGCATGCTGAACGTGCTTCCCGCGCAGATGCGCGAGATGGAAGACGTCATTCCGGACATCGGGCGTGGACCCGCCATCGACGTCCTGCCGGAAACCATGGCACCAAAGGGAGAGAAGAAAGCCACAGCGGCGCTTTTCACGGGCTGTGTCATGGACGTGTTCTTCTCCGACGTGAACGAGGCCACCGCCCGCGTCCTGGTGCGAAACGGCGTCGAGGTGCGCGTGCCCAAGGATCAGATCTGCTGCGGCGCCCTCCAGGTGCACGCGGGCGATCGCGACATGGCCCGCGAGATGGCGAAGCGAAACATCGAGGTGTTCGAGCGGTCGGGCGCCGACTATATTGCCATCAACGCGGCTGGCTGCGGCGCCGCGCTGAAGGAATACCCGGAGCTCTTCCGGGACGATCCGGCCTGGCGGGATCGCGCCGTGCAGTTTTCCTCTCGCGTGCGGGACATCTCGCAACTCCTCGTCGAGGTGGGCTTCGATCCGCCGAAGGCCGAGCTGCCGATGACGGTGACCTACCACGACGCCTGCCACCTCTGTCACGCGCAGAAGATCCGGTACGAGCCGAGATCGCTCCTCAAGTCGGTGCCGGGCCTGACGCTTCGCGAGATGCCGGATTCCGACCGCTGCTGCGGCAGTGCGGGCATCTACAATCTCACGCATCCGGCGATGGCCAACGAACTGTTCGAGCGCAAGATGGACGACGTGCCCGCGGGCGTGGAGGCGATTGTCATGGGCAATCCCGGCTGCATGATGCAGATCCGGCTCGGCGTCAAGCGCAGGAACCAGCCCTTGCGCGTCATGCACACGGTCGAGGTGCTCGATCTCGCCTATCAGAGGGAGGGATCGCGATGAGGGACGTCCACATCGACCGGCTCGTGGACATTGTGGGCGAGCGGCGCTGCCTGTGGCGGCCGCACCAGGTGAAGGCGTACGCGTGCGACGGCTACACGGCCGAAGAGGGGCTGCCGCGCGCGGTGGTCTTCCCGGAGACGACCGACGAAGTCTCGCGCATCTGCCGCTATCTCTACGAGAACGATATCCCGTACCTCCCGCGGGGCGCGGGCACGGGGCTGTCGGGCGGCGCTACGCCGACGGGGGGCGAGGTCGTCATCAGCCTCGCGCGCATGAACAAGCTCCTCGCCGTCGATTTTGACAACCTGCGCGCCGTCGTGCAGCCTGGGCTCGTGAACCTCACGCTCACGCGCCGGGTCGCGCACGCAGACTGCTACTACGCGCCGGATCCGTCCAGCCAGTCGGTCTGCACCATCGGCGGAAACTTCGCGGAAAACGCTGGCGGCAGCCACTGCCTCAAATATGGCGTGACCACCAACCACGTAGTCGCGGCCAAGGTGGTGTTGCCGGATGGCGACGTGATCGACGTCGGCGCGCCGTTTGGCGACGCGCCGGGGTACGATTTGCTCGGGCTTTTGGTCGGCTCGGAGGGGACGCTCGGCATCGCGACGGAGATCACGGTCCGCATCCTGAAAAAGCCGCAGGCGCTGCGCACCGCGCTCGCGTACTTCGATCGCGTCGCCGACGCGTCCGACACGGTGACGGACATCATCGGGGCGGGCATCATTCCGGCCGCCATCGAGATGATGGATCAGCTCGCGATGCAGGCCGTCGACAAGAGCAACTATCACGTCGGGTATCCGACGGACATCGAGGCGGTGTTGCTCATCGAAGTGGACGGCCTCGCCGCGGGGGTCGACGAGGTGATGGCGCGCGTGGTGGACATCTGCCGCCGCCACCGCGTGCGCGAAGTGCGGGTGGCGCAGTCGGACGCGGAGCGCGCGCTCTGGTGGTCGAGCCGCAAGATGGCGTTTGGCGCCATGGGGCGCATCTCGCCCGACTACATCGTGCAGGACGGCGTGATTCCGCGCACGCGCCTCACCGAAGTGCTGCAGAAGATCGACGAAGTGAGCCGGCGATACGGGCTGAAGATTGCAAACGTGTTTCACGCGGGCGACGGCAACCTGCATCCGCTCATCCTCTACGACAGCCGGGTGCCGGGCGAGGCCGAGCGCGCGGTCAGGGCCGGATCGGAGGTGCTGCGGGCGTGCGTCGACGCGGGCGGGAGCATCACCGGCGAGCACGGCGTCGGCATTGAGAAGATCGGCGAAATGACCTATATGTTTTCCGAGGACGAGATCGACGCGCAACGCGCGGTCAAGTCGTGTTTCGATCCGAAGGGCATCGTGAACGCCGGCAAGCTCATCCCGCTGCCCGGCCGGTGCGTCGAGGTGAAGCGGGCGCGCGAGATCATCGAGGAGAATTGGCAGATTCTCGACTCGTTTCCGGATCAGGCGTCCGTGCAGGTCCGTGGCGCCTTTGCGCAGGAGCCTGGCAGAGAAGCGTCGACGAGCGCGCAAGGATGAGGTGAATCGTTTGGAGGACTACACGGTCAAGTCGGTCGACAAGGCGCTGCTGTTGCTCGAGGTGGTGAGCGAACACCCCGACGGTATCGCCATCACGGAATTGGCGCAGTCGGTGGGCATGTACAAGAGCACGGTGCACCGCCTGCTTGGCACCATGATGCGGCGCGGCTACATCGAGCAGGATCCCGTGAGCGGGCGTTATAAGCTTGGCTACACGGTGCTCGATCTCGGCATGAAGCTGCTCTCTTCCATCGACCTGCGCCGCGAGGCGATGCCCGCGCTGCAGGAGCTCGCGCTCGCCTCGGGCGAGGTGGTGCACTTGGCGCTCCTGGACAGGGGTTCGGTGGTCTACATCGAGAAGGTGGAAAGCCCCAACACCATCCGCATGCACTCGCGCGTTGGCACGCGCGTGCCGGTCCATGCCACGGGGCTCGGCAAGGCCATCCTCGCGTTTCTGCCGAAGCGCGAGGTGCAGGACATCGTCAGGCGATACGGACTGCCGCGCCTCACGCCCCACACCATCACGGACCCGGACGCCTTCTTTGCGTCCCTCGAGGAGACGAGATCGACCGGCTTCGCGTTTGACGTGGAAGAGCACCAGGAAGGGGTGTGCTGCGTGGCCGCGCCCATCTTTGCGCACGACGGGCGCGTGATGGCGGCGGTGAGCGTCTCGGGGCCTGCGCTGCGCATGACGCGCGAGCGGATGGTCGAGCTGGTGCCGCTCGTGAAGCGGGCGGGAGAGCGCATCTCGGAGCGCCTCGGCTATCGACGGGAGCGCGTCGCGCCTTAAGCCGCGTCATCCAACGAGCGTCAAAAAGAACCCCGCCAGTAGGGCGGGGTTTTCACATGGGGATGGTTCAGGCGCCGCGCGCCCGGAGGCGAGATGTGCGTCAAGTGAGGTGCTCGTACCCCGGCAGCGTCAAGAAGTCGACGAAGTCGTCCCTCGTCGAGATGTCGTCGAGCAGTTCGGCCGCGAGCGGGAACTTGCTCTTTGCATACGCCTCCTCGCCGATCTCGTCCTTCAGCTTGCGCAACTCCTCGTCGAGAATCTGGCGGAACAGCTCCACCGTCACCTTGCGGCCGTCGTCGAGGACGCCTTTCGGGTGATGGATCCACTGCCAGATCTGCGCGCGGGAGATCTCCGCCGTCGCCGCGTCTTCCATCAGGTTGAAGATGGGGACCGCGCCGGAACCGCGCAGCCAAGCTTCAATGTAGCGAAGCGCCACGGCCACGTTGGTGCGCAGGCCGCCTTCGGTGATGGTGCCCTGTGGGACCGCGACGAGATCGGCCGCGGTGACCTGGACGTCCTCGCGCAGGCGGTGCAACTGGTTCGGTGTGGGCATGAGGCGGTTGAACACCTCCATCGCCACAGGCACGAGACCGGGGTGCGCCACCCAGGTGCCGTCGTGGCCGTCCTGCGCCTCGCGCTCCTTGTCCGCGCGCACCTTGGCGAGCGCCTCCTCGTTCGCCTTGGGGTCGTTCTTGATGGGGATCTGCGCCGCCATGCCGCCCATCGCGAACGCCTTGCGCCGGTGGCACGTGCGGATGGTGAGCAGGGTGTACGCGCGCATGAACGGCACCGTCATCGTCACCTGCGCCCGGTCGGGCAGGATGACCTCCGGGTGATTGCGGAACTTCTTGATGTAGCTGAAGATGTAATCCCAGCGGCCGCAGTTGAGCCCCGCGGCGTGATCGCGCAGCTCGTACAGGATCTCGTCCATCTCAAACGTCGCGAGGATGGTCTCGATGAGTACGGTGGCCTTAATGGTGCCGCGCGGGATGCCGAGCGCGTCCTGCGCGTAGTTGAATACGTCGTTCCACAGCCGCGCCTCGAGGTGGCTCTCCATCTTCGGCAGGTAGAAGTAGGGCCCGGTGCCGCGCGCCAAAAGCTCCTTGGCATTGTGGTAGAAGTAAAGCCCGAAGTCGACGAGCGCGCCCGTGGCTACCCGGCCGTCCACCCGGATGTGCTTTTCGGGCAGGTGCCAGCCGCGAGGGCGCACGATGAGCACGGCCACCTCGTCATTCAGCTTGTAATGCTTCCCCTCGGGGCTCGTGTACTCGATGGTGCGGCGAACCGCGTCCCGCATGTTGATCTGGCCCTGCACGACGTTCTCCCAGGACGGTGCGCAGGCGTCTTCAAAGTCCGCCATGAAGCACTTGGCGCCAGAGTTCAGGGCGTTGATGACCATCTTCCGGTCCGAACTGGGCCCCGTGATCTCGACCCGCCGATCCTGCAGATCCGCAGGAATGGGCCCAACAGTCCATTCGCTCTCGCGGATCTCCTTGGTCTCCGGCAAGAAGTCTGGCCACTCGCCCGCGAGCAACCGCTCGTCCCGCTCCTTGCGCAGGCGCAGCAGTTCGTCCCGCCGCGGCCCGAAGCGGCGCTCAAGCTCCGCGATGAATTGAAGCGCGTCTGTCGTCAAAATCTCGGCAAATTCTGGCCTGTACTCGCCGATAATTTCCACGCCCTGTGGGCAAGCGTACGATCCCGACATCCGAAATCTCTCCTCCCTCGCAACTTCGCAACCCTGGGTACGCTTTCATGATAGCATGTCGTTGTGCAAGAAGAAACACTGTTCTGAATTACAGAACAGCGTGGCGCAGTGTGTTGGTGACCGGCGCTGCGAAAGAGGGGCTGCGCTGCGGGTGATGGTTTGTCATCCAACGTTTGGTGGGCGGATTCTGGGATGCAGAATCTTTTGAAAGGACGCGCATGCCCCGTTCTCAGGCGCGCAAGCCCGGGACTACAATGACCTCAAAAGCGGGGAATTGGCACCCCTGGGACGAGGGAGGGACGCTCATCTCGAGTGAAGCAGCGCTACAACGTGAACGACTCGCTTGAAGCCTGAAGGCCGTGGATGGAGGGAAGCCTGTGTTTCATCAACTGTTGACGCCCATCGGGCATTCGACGGGCCTCTCGTTTTTGGTCGGCATCATTCCCATTGTCATCGTGCTCGTGTTGCTCGGCGTCGTGCGTGCACCCGCTTGGATTGCGGCGCTGTCGGGCCTCGTGGTGGGGCTCATCGAGGCCGTGGCGGGTTGGCACATGCCTGCTCATTTGGCGTTCGACTCAGTGGCCGAAGGCATGGTGTTCGCACTATGGCCCATCATGTGGATTGTGTGGAACGCGATGTGGCTCTATAACTTGAGCCAGCGGACGGGCGCGTTCGCGCAGTTCCGGGATTGGATGTACCGATACGCGACGGAGGACCGGCGCATCCAGATGCTCATCATCGCGTTCAGCTTCGGCGCGCTGATGGAAGGTATCTCCGGCTTTGGCACGCCGGTCGCCATTGCGTCGGCGCTCTTGGTTGGGCTCGGCTTTCCGGTGCTCGACGCGGTCACGTATGCCCTCATCTTCGACACCGCGCCCGTCGCGTTCGGCGCGCTCGGCGTTCCCATCGTGACGCTTGGATCCGTCACGAACCTCAATGTAAGCGCTTTATCTTCAATGGTCGGGCGGCAGCTGCCCATCTTCGCCTTCATTTTGCCGTTTTACGTGATTGGGGTCATGGGAGGATGGAAGGCGCTCCGCGGCGCCTGGCCTGTCGCCCTCGTGGGCGGACTGTCGTACGCGTTGACGCAGTTCGCTGTGGCGAACTTCATCGGCCCGGCGCTGCCAGACGTCCTGGCCGCGCTCGTCTCGCTGGTTTGCATCGTGCTGTTCACGAGGGTGTGGCGCCCGAAGGACACGGACCAATTTCGGTCATTCGCCCACACGGGGGTGTACCGCGAGATGGCTGCGACGTCTGAGGCGCCGGCTGGAGGGCTGTGGCGCGGCTGGGTGCCGTGGCTCACGGTGACGGGCGTCGTGATCGTCTGGACGTTTTTGAAAATCGCGGACATCGGCGCGACAAAGGTGCACTGGCCGGGGCTCGACAAGCAGGTGTTTCTCACGCTCTACAACAAGCCGTACGAGGCGGTCTGGACCTTCCAGCCACTGGCCACGGGCACGGCCATCCTGGTGGCGGTCATTCTCACGGCCATCTTTTTGCGCGCCGGCTGGAAGACGTTCTGGCTCGCGGCGGCCGACACGTGGAAGCAGCTCACGTTTCCCATCCTGACGGTCATGTTCATCCTCGGGCTCGCCTACCTGTACAACTACTCGGGCATGGCGTACACGCTCGGCGTGGCCGTGGCGGCGCTCGGGAGCTGGTTCCCGTTCTTCTCCGGGTTCCTCGGCTGGATTGCATGCTTCTTGTCCGGCTCGGACACGTCGTCCAACGCGCTCTTCGGCAACCTGCAGGTGGTGGCGGCGAATCGCCTGCACCTGAATCCCATCCTGATGGCGGCGACCAACTCCTCGGGCGCCGTGATGAGCAAGATGATCTCGCCGCAAAACGTCACGACGGGCGTATCGACCGGCGAGCTGCGCGGCAAAGAGGGGCTTGTCATCCGCCGCACGTTCTGGCACAGCATCGTGCTCACGGTCATCCTGGGCGTCCTCGTGGTGTTGCAGGCCCACGCGTGGAGCGGCATGGTGCCCAAACCGTAGCTGTGACGCGGCGCGCAGGGATGGGCGGCGTCAGCTTACGGGCTGGCGCCGCCGTCGCGTGGACGAAATGGCAGGAGCTGCAGCCTCCGCGTCGAACCAAGACGGCAACGAGGGGGTGCGGCGATGGTGGAGGCATGGACGCTCGATGCGCCAGACGGCGTGCAGATTTACGGCCGCACGTGGGCGCCTGAACATCGAAGCGAGCCGCGCGCCTGCGTGCAAATCGCGCATGGCATGGCCGAACACATCGAGCGATACAGCGACTTCGCGCAATTTCTGGCCTCGCGGGGGTGCGCCGTCTACGGGCACGATCACCGCGGACATGGGCAGACGGGCGAGGCCATGGGGCTGCTCGGCCATTTTGGCGATCACGACGGGTTTCAGCGCGTCATGGACGACATGGCGCGGGTCACGTCGCGCATCGAGGCGGAGCACCCGGGCGTGCCCATCGTCCTCTTGGGCCATAGCATGGGATCCTGGCTGTCGCTCGCGTACATGGAGCAGCACGGCGCGAGGCTCCGAGGTGCCGTGCTGTCAGGCGCCGGCTTCGTGAGCCGCGTGGAACTGGCTGTGGGGCTGTATCTCGCGCGGCGGGAGGCCGCGAGGCTCGGGGCGAGATCGCCGAGCGAGCGGCTGTACAAGATGACGTTTGGCAGCTTCAACAAGCCGTTTCAGCCCAACCGCACGCCGCTCGATTGGCTGTCGCGCGACGAGGCGGTGGTGGACGCCTACATCGCGGATCCGCGCTGTGGGCAGATGCACACCTGCGGCTTCTTTATCGATTATTTCGGCGGCGTGCGGGAGTTGCAGCGCGCCGAGAATCTCCGCCGCATCCCGAGCGACCTGCCGGTGCTCATCATCGCCGGCTCGCGCGATCCGGTGGGGAAGATGGGCAAGGGCGTCGAGCGGCTCGCAAAGGCGCTCACGGCAGCCGGGGTGCGCGACGTGACGGTCAAACTGTATCCCGGCGCGCGGCATGAGGTCCTCAACGAGACGAATCGCGCCGAGGTGTATCAGGACGTGTGGCATTGGTTGGAGCGCCATTTGCGGGTGTGGAAAAGGTGAGGGCCGCCGACGCGGCCCTCGCTTATTCCAGCGCCTCTCCTTTCGACTCTCGCCACAGGAGCGCCACCACAATCACCAGGATCGACGCGATGGCCACCGAGTCCGTCATGGCGTGGCCGAGTCCCCCGACCGATGGCGCCATCGACGACACGATGAGCGGCACCACCGCGCCGCCAAGCGCAGCTCCAATGTGGTACGTGGTGCCCTGCCCCGTGGACCGCACCGCGGTGGGGAAGTGTTCAGCCAAATAGGTCGGGATGACCGACCACACGCCGCCGATGGAGAACAGGCCGATGAGGAACGTGAAGACGTCCCGGTAGCCTGCGCTCTGGATGTGCAAAAACACGACGGACGTCAGCGCCGTGCCGATGGCGGACAGGATGAGCGTCCATTTGCGGCCAATCCAATCGGAAATGAAGCCGCCCAACACATTGCCGACAATCCCTGCGACGTTCAGGATGATGATGGTATTCGCCACGACGGTCGGTGAAAAATGCCCGGTCTGCTTGAGAAGCGTTGCGTAAAACGTGTTGATGGGATACGTGACGCTGAACGCGATGATGGCCACAATGGCCGCGTGCACGGTGTTCCATACGCGGCCGCGGACAAACAACTCGCCCATCGGGATGCCCCGCCGTTCGTTCGTCCGCGCCTCGCGCCAGCGGTCCGACTCCGGCAAGGCCACCGCGATGAAGATGCCGACGATCACGGCGGGAATACACGCGATGAAGAAGAGCGCGTGCCAGCCGAGATGGTTGTACCCGAGGCGATAGATGATGGCCGCGAAAATGTAGCCAAACGAAAAACCGGACTGCAGAAGGCCCGAGGCGAAGCCGCGCCAGCGAGACGGGATCATCTCCATCAGCATCGGCGTGCCGCTCGCATACATGGATCCCATCCCGAGGCCGTAGAGGATCCGCACCATCATGAGCAGCGTGAAGCCGAGCGAGAAGCCCGTTAGACACTCGAACACGCTGAACCAGAAGATGGAGAAGACCAGGCTGGTCTTGCGCCCCTTCGCATCGCTCAGGAGTCCTCCCAGAAATCCGCCGCCGAGCCGAGCGAATGTGGTCGCTGACGAGACGGAAGCTGCGAGCGTGAGCGCGACGTGGTAGTCCTTCATGATGTCCAGAATGACGAACGTGAGCAAGGAAAAGTCCATGGCGTCAAAGGCCCACGCGAGGGCGATGGAGACAAGCGCTCGGAGCGGGGCCTTCGGCTTCGCCGCGTCGGGCGAAGGCGCGTACGCGGTCGACATACGGGGTCACCTCGCTTTAGAATCAGAACAGGCCGACATGTATCCCTTTTCATCCTATACGACATTTGCACGGCGCGTAAGCCCCTGGGACAGGCGCCGTGCGCGCAGGCCTGCAACAGAAATGGAGGCCGGGACCATGACCATCCCGTGGGACACGCTGAAAGAAGAACTCGGTGACAAGCTCAGCTTTGGCGAAAGTGTTCGCCGAGCGCACGCGAAGGACGAATCGTATCACCCGGAACACCTGCCGGATGCCGTTGCCTTTCCCGAGGAGACGTCGGATGTCGTTGCCCTGGCGCGGTTCTCGCACGCGCACGGGGTGCCGCTCGTCGCGTACGGAGCCGGATCGGGCCTTGAAGGCCAGGCCATTCCGGTGCGCGGCGGCATCTCGGTCGATTTTTCGCGCATGAACCGCATCCTCGAGATCCGGCCGGACGACTTCCTCGTCTGTGTCCAGCCCGGCGTGACGCGCCAGCAGCTGAACGACGCCCTGCGCCCATACGGCCTCATGTTTCCGGTCGATCCAGGCGCCAACGCGTCCCTCGGCGGCATGGCGGCGACCAACGCGAGCGGCACGACCGCGGTCCGATACGGTCCCATGAAGGCGAACGTGCGGAAGCTCGAGGTGGTGCTCGCGGACGGGCGCGTGATGGAGATAGGCACACTCGCCGCCAAGTCCAGCTCGGGTTACAACCTCGTGGAACTCTTCGTGGGATCGGAAGGCACGCTAGGCTTGTTCACGAAGCTCTGGCTCCGCGTCTACGGCGTGCCCGAGGCGACGCTCGCCGCCTCCGCGGAGTTTGCGACCGTTCGCGACGCCGTGGACGCTGTGTGCATGCTCATCGGCAGCGGGCTCCAGCTCACGCGGTGCGAGCTCGTGACGAAGCCGTACATCGAGATCATCAACCGCCAGTTCGACACGTCGTACACGCCCGCGCCGACCCTGTTCCTCGAGCTGTCGGGCTCACAGGCCGCCGTGCAGGCCGACATGGGGACGGTCGACGAGATCCTGCACGACGCCGGCGCAGCGCGCGTCTCCGTCGTCATGGACGAGCGGGATCGTCAGAAGCTCTGGCACGCGCGGCACAACGCGGCGTACGCGCTCATGCGGACATATCCAGGTCTCGCGCACCTCTCGACCGACGTGTGCGTGCCCATGTCGAAGTTGCCCGAGGCGGTGGACGTGGCGGAGACGTGGATTGAGCGGCTCGGCATCCGCGGGGGCATCGTGGGGCACGTCGGCGACGGCAACTTCCACGTCAGCCTGATGGTCAACCCGACCGACCCGGACGATCTCGGCCGCGCCTACGAGCTCTCGCATCACCTGGTGGAGTACGCCTTGTCCGTCGGCGGCACGTGCACCGGCGAGCACGGCGTCGGGCTCGGCAAGATGAAATACCAGAAGCAGGAGCACGGCGACGCCCTCGCCCTGATGCAGGCCGTGAAGCGCCTGCTCGATCCGGCCGACATGCTCAACCCCGGGAAGCTGGTCGACGGGATCGCGTGATCTCGTCCATGCCGTGTTGCTTCAGCTTGTAGTAGAGCGCCGCCCGGGAGATGCCGAGGATTTGGGCGGCGCGCGATTTGTTTCCTCCGGACTCCTCGAGCGCCTCGCGGATGCGCGCGCGTTCCAGCTCCTTCGATTGATGGGCGAGTGGCACGCGGCGCCGGGCCGGCCTAAGGTGCACGGCCCGCACCGCTTCCGGCAGGTGCTCGGGCCGCACTTCGCCTTCCGCCAGCGACACCGCCCTCCGCGCCGCCTGCGCCATCTCCGCAAGGTTGCCAGGCCACGGATACGCCTGGATCAATCCAGCCGCCTCCTCCGACAGGCGCGGCGGCAATACCCCGCGCTCCTTGGCCCACCGCTTGAGCCAGAAGTGGAAGAAAAGCAGGCTTTCGTCCCGCCGTTCGGCCATGGGCGGAATTTCGATCACAGGGAGCGCGCGGGCAAGGGCCGGATCGACCGCGTCCGCTGTGGGTGCGGTGGCGAGGATCCGGCATCGCAAGGGAAGGTCCCGCTGGTCGCCGAGCGGCCGGAACCGCTCCTCCTCGATGGCCCGGGCGAGTTTCGCCTGCACCGCGCTTGGCATGAGGTGCACGTCCTGGAGCAGGAGCGTGCCGCCGGCGGCTCGTTCGAGCCATCCTGCCCGCCGGGCGTCAGGCGATAAGACAAGCGATCCGGCCGCCCCAAAGAGCGCCACGTCCATCAAGGCCGCGGCGCGAGGCTCGGCCCGCACGGCGAGGAACGGGCCCTGGAGCCGAAGCAGGCGATGGGACGATTCGGCAAGCGTGCGTTTTCCCGTGCCTCGTTCGCCGACCACAAGCGCGTGCCGCGGCCCCCCTGGGGCGGTCAGGGCTTCAAGGGCGCGCTCGACCGTCTGCGTCTGCAGCAGGTCGCATTGCGTCTGGACCAGATAGCGGGCGTTCTCCTCTCCCATGCGGACGAGGACAGTCATATCTCGCTCGACCGCGATGGCGCCGGCAATCTCGCCGTTTTCGTCCCGGACAGGCGCCGCGGAGATGAGCACGTGCACGTCCGGGCGCGGGCGGTGATACGCATGGTCGATGTGCGCGCCGGTCGCGAGGACGCTGTGCACGGCGAGGGATTCGAGGGCGAAGAAGTCGGTGATGGGTCGCCCGAGGATGTCTTCCGCGGGGACGCCATACAGCGCCTCGGCCGCTCGGTTCCAAGCGACGACGGTTCCCGCGCGATCCACCACGGTCACCGCGTCGTCCACGATATCGAGCAGCGCGCGCAGGATGAGATGGGATGGAAGTCCGGATGTCCGCGCGATCTCGCCCGGCATTCACATCTCCCCCAGAGGTGGCAATTGGAACATATTGCGCTTTCATAGCTCGTGTGTCTACAATAGAGACACATCACGAACTCATTGTCAAGTTTTTAGACACTTTGTGCATGTGCCCAGACAGCGAGCGCTTGCAACATGGAGGAGGGGGATGTGCATGGAGCAACTCATGCGCGACACGCTACTCTGGTTGTCTCGAAACCGCCATGCGGAGCGGTGGGCGCGCCGCTTCGGCTTCCGGCTCGGGGCGGGACGCTTTGTTCCGGGTGAGTCCCTGGAGGATGCCGTGCGAGCCGTGGAGCAACTGCATCGGCGGGGGCTCGCCGCGACGCTCGACCATCTCGGAGAATTTGTGGATCGCGCCGAGGAGGCTCGCCAGGCTGCGGACTTCTGCGTGCGCACGCTCGAGCGATTCGCCGATCTGCCGTACGACGTCTATCTCTCGGTCAAACTCACGCAACTGGGACTCGACATCGATGAAGACCTGTGCATGGAGAACATGCGCAAGATCGTCGCGCGGGCGCGCGATACGGGGCGCTTTGTCCGAATCGACATGGAGGACTATGCGCACAACGAGGTGACGCTTGCCATCTATCGCAAACTGCACGCGGAGTTCGGGACGGAGCACATCGGGACTGTGATCCAGGCGTATTTGTACAAGAGCGCCGAGGATATCCGCGCGCTTGCGCCGCTCAAGCCGAATCTCCGCCTGGTCAAGGGAGCGTACAAGGAACCGCCCTCCGTCGCCTATCCGGAGAAGCGGGATGTAGACGAGAATTACAAGCGAATCATTGATCTTCAGTTGCAATCCGGCGGCAAGACCGCCATCGCGACGCACGACGAGGCCATCATCGCGTGGGCCAAGGAGCGCGTGCGGGAACTTCGGATCCCGGATGAACAGTGGGAGTTTCAGATGCTGTACGGGATTCGCCCGCAGCTTCAGGAGTCGCTCGCCCGCGAGGGCTACAAGGTCCGCATCTATGTGCCGTTCGGCGAGGACTGGTACGGCTACTTCATGCGCCGTCTCGCGGAGCGCCCGGCGAACGTGGGTTTCGTCCTCAAGTCGCTCGTCAAGGCGTAAGGAGGAATTGCACATGGCAACGAAGGGAGAAGTCAAGGCGGGCCTTGAGCGCGCCTCTCTTCGCCAGGCGCTTCGCATGCGCCATATGACGATGATCTCGCTCGGCGGCGTGATTGGCGCAGGGCTATTTGTCGGCAGCGGCGCGGTCATCCAGACCACCGGACCGGCGGCGGTGGTGTCGTACGCGCTCGCGGGATTCCTCGTCATCCTCATCATGCGCATGCTGGGCGAGATGGCGACGGCGCGACCCGCGGTCGGGTCGTTCGCGGAGTACGGCCGGATGGCGCTCGGCGAGTGGGCCGGTTTTCTCATGGGTTGGCTGTACTGGTACTTCTGGGTCATTGTCGTGGCAGTGGAGGCGACAGCGGGTGCGCTGACGCTCCATAACTGGCTGTTTCCAGGCGTGCCGCTTTGGGTCTTATCTCTCATTCTGCTCCTGCTATTGACGCTATCGAATCTGTTGTCCGTTCGGTCCTACGGCGAATTCGAGTACTGGTTCGCGTTTATCAAGGTGGCCGCCATCGTCGTCTTCATCGTGTTGGCGGGACTGTTTGTGCTCGGCTTGTGGCCGGGATCTCGCCTGAACTTCTCCAACCTTGTCTCGCACGGCGGTTTCGCGCCGAAGGGCGTAGGAGCGCTGTTCGCCGACGTCACGACGCTCATCTTTTCGTTCTTCGGTTCGGAGATTGTGACCATCGCGGCGGCCGAGTCGAAGGAGCCTGCCAAGGCGGTGGCGCGGGCGACGAACTCCGTCATCTGGCGCGTGCTCGTGTTCTACGTCCTGTCCATCTTCCTGATTGTCACCATGATCCCTTGGAACGACAGCAAAGCGCTCGCGAGCCCGTACGTCAGCGCGCTCAGCATGCTGCACATCCCGGGCGTGGCGGCCGCGATGAACGTCGTCGTGATCACGGCCGTTCTGTCCTGCTTGAATTCCGGGCTGTACACTGCTTCGCGCATGCTGTTTGCACTGGCGTATCAGGGGAATGCGCCGAAGGCGCTGCTCCGGACCAACCGGCGTGGCGTGCCGGCTCGGGCGATTTTGTTCTGCACCATCGTCGGTTATCTGTCCATCATCATGGATTACGTGTCGCCGCAGCACGTGTTCCTGTTCCTGTTGAACTCGTCCGGCGCCGTGGGACTCTTCATCTATCTGCTCATCGCCTGTTCGGAGCTCGTCATGCGCCGGCGCATGGAGCGGGAGGGCGAGGAACTCAAAGTGCGCATGTGGCTGTACCCGTTCCTGACGTACCTCTGCATCGCGGCCATGACCGCTGTGATTGTGGCCATGGCGTTCCAGCCAGGCGACCTTTCGCAGTTGGTGCTGAGCTTGGTGAGCGTGGCGGTGCTCATGGTGGTGTATGCGGTCAAGCGGTGGTATACAGGACGCGGCAGGCGCGGGGGCGATGCAGTCCGGTCGTAACGTGGTGGGCTGCTACGGGCGGTGCAGGAAGTCGCCGCCCGCCCAAGTGTAGTGACGTGACTATTGATCTGTTGATCTGTGCGCATCGGAATTTGTGAAGACGTCCTACCGACACCCTTGCGAGCACTCAAGTCCATATGTCAGAGTATCATGTAGATTTTGATATTCTATCGTGCCGGGAGGATGCTCATGAAAGTTCCGCTCACGCCTGTCGATTGGCTGCGCCGGGCGCGCAAGCTTTATCCACACAAGACCGCTGTGGTGGATGGTGAGAAAAGGTTTACGTACATTGAATTCTCGAGCCGCGTCGGCCGGCTCTCCCATGCCCTGCTGGAGCTTGGTGTGGCCCAAGGTTCCAAGGTCGCGGTGCTGTGTCCCAACACCCATCCCATGCTTGAAGCTTTCTTTGGCATCTGCCAGTTGGGTGCCATCATTGTGCCCATCAACATTCGTCTCCAGCCTGAGGAAATCGCTTACATTCTCGATCACAGCGAGAGCGAGGTGCTCATTGTCGATAGTGAGTGGGGTCATGTGGTGGAACCCATCCTACGCGGACGATCTGGACTGCGCCACGTCATTCAGATTGCAAGCCACGATTCGCCCCTCGATGCTTACGACTACGAGGCATTGCTTGAGCGCGCTTCGGATGACTCCATTGAGACCCACATTGATGAAGATCAGCCGCTCAGTATCAATTACACGAGTGGGACGACCTCACGGCCCAAGGGCGTGGTCCTCACGCACCGCAACAGTTACCTCAACGCGGCCGACTTTTTGTTCCATCTTCGCGTCGCGCATGACGATGTGTACTTGCATACCCTGCCTCTGTTTCATGTGAACGGCTGGGGAGGGGTGTGGGCCATCACGGCGGTGGGCGGCACCCACATCTGTCTGCGCAAGGTGGATCCGGCGGTCATCCTTCGCCTGTATGTGAACGAGGGGGTGACCCTCGCGTGCGCAGCGCCAACGGTTCTCAACATGATCCTTCAACATCCTGATGTGGAGCATGTGCAACTGAATCGCCGCACTCGCATGGCCACGGCGGGTTCCCCGCCGCCTGCGGCCGTGATCGAGAAGGCGGAAAAATTTCTTAAAATGGAAATTTTACACGTCTATGGTCTGACGGAAACCTCTCCGTTCATTACCTATTGCGAGTGGACGCAGGACCATGAGCAGCTCCAAGGTGATGCTCGCGCGCGAGCCAAGGCGAGGCAAGGAGTGGAAATGGTGTTTGCCGGAGAAGTGAAGGTGGTGCGCGAGGACGGTCAGGAAGTAGCGTGGAATGGTCAGGAGGTAGGCGAAATTGTAGCGCGCGGCAACGTCGTCATGGATGGTTACTACAAAAATCCGGACGAAACGGCCAAGGTCATTCGCGATGGATGGTTTCACACGGGCGATCTGGCGGTTGTCCACCCGAATGGGCATATCGAAATTGTCGATCGGCTGAAGGATATCATCATTTCGGGTGGCGAGAACGTGTCGTCTGTGGAGGTCGAGGGTGTGCTCTATGAGCATCCCGACGTCATTGAGGCTGGGGTTGTATCGAGGCCGGACGATCAGTGGGGCGAGGTTCCCGTTGCATTCGTCGTGAAGAGGCCGGGGGCGGTATTGACGGAAGAGGAACTGAGGGCGTTTTGCCGGGCGCGACTTGCTCACTTCAAGGTGCCGAAGGCATTCTACTTCGTGGATCAGTTGCCTCGAACAGCGACGGGCAAGCTTCAGAAGTTTAAGCTTCGCGAAATGCTGTGGGCTGGCATGGAGAAGCGGGTTCACTGACGAAGGTTGAGAAGGGCACGGAGAAGGGACCAGGCAGGTGACAGCTGGTCCCTTCGTGTCGAAAGACACCTCGAGATGAACTTGTCACGACACCTGCTGCTTCTTGCACCGCGGGCAGACGCCGCGCACCTCGACGTGGTAGTCTTCCACATCGAATCCCTCGGCCTCTGGCGGAACGGACAAGCGAATCGGCTCCTCCAGGTAAAAGTCGAACAGCGCGCCGCAGCGCGTGCAGACGAGGTGATGGTGGGGTTCGACGTTGATGTCGAACCGGCTCGCGCCGTCGCCAACGCCAATCTCCTTCACAAGGCCCACCTGCGACAGTTGCTTCACTGTATTGTAGACGGTGGATACGCTCATGCTAGGAAAGCGGTCCTGGAGCGACGTGTAAATATCGTCCACGGTCGCATGACCGTTATAGTCTAGCAAAAACTGGAGAATGGCTTCTCGCTGCGGGGTCACGCGCAGGCCGGCATGTTTCAACAACTGCACAGCGTCCTTCTGCGCCTGCATGTCACCCCCTCCTTTCATCCGTGGTTTTACTCGATTCTATCCCCTTTGACAACCGTCATCACTTTTTTTATAATGCGACCTAGATGAGAACGATTCTAAAGTACAACTCGTTACGAGTTGATTATAATTCAACGTTCTCATTCTGCAAAGCGCTCACGCGTGCGAGACGAGCCCACTTCGGTCCATCCCGCTTCGGCGGAGGACATACATCTATCCATTTAGTTTACGAAGGAGGAGGATTGTCCATGTCGCTCGTGGGAAAGAAAATTCAACCTTTCAAGGCCATGGCATTCCGCAACGGCGAGTTCATTGAGGTGACGGATCAAGATCTGTTGGGCAAGTGGAGCATCCTGTGCTTCTACCCAGCGGACTTTTCGTTCGTGTGCCCGACGGAGTTGGAGGATCTGCAGGAGCACTATGACGAGCTGAAGAAGCTCGGCGTCGAAGTGTATTCCGTTTCGACGGACACGCACTTCGTGCACAAGGCTTGGCACGACGTGTCGCCGTCCATCCAGAAGATCACCTACACGATGATCAGCGACGCGACGCACGAGATTTCCCGCAACTTCGACGTGCTCATCGAGGATCAGGGAGTCGCGGAGCGCGCCACGTTCCTCATCGATCCGGACGGCGTCATCCAGGCTATCGAGATTACGGCCGACGGGATTGGCCGCGACGCCTCGACGCTGATTCCGAAGGTGAAGGCCGCTCAGTACGTCCGCAATCACCCTGGTGAGGTCTGCCCGGCGAAGTGGAAGGAAGGCGAGAAGACGCTCAAGCCGAGCCTCGATCTCGTCGGCAAGATCTGAGGAGGTGTTGGCCTAACCATGGTGCTCGACGATGACATTCGAGAGCAACTGAAGCAGTACCTCGAGCTCATGGAAGGCGACGTCGTGATCCGGGTTGCGCCCGGGTCCGACGACGCCTCCCGCGATATGATGGAGCTCGTGAACGAATTGAAATCGATGTCGCCCAAGATTCACGTGGAAGAGGCTGATCTTCCGCGGCGTCCGAGCTTCAGCGTGAACCGCCCGGGCGAGGACACGGGCATCGTGTTTGCCGGCGCACCGCTTGGACACGAGTTCACTTCGCTCGTTCTGGCGCTTTTGCAGGTGAGCGGTCGGCCGCCCAAGGTGGAGGAGTCGGTCATTCGTCAGATTCAGAGCCTCGAGGGCACGTACGAATTCGAGACGTACGTCAGCTTAAGCTGCCACAACTGCCCAGACGTGGTGCAGGCTCTCAACCTGATGAGCGTGCTGAATCCGAACATCCGGCACACGATGATCGACGGCGCCGTGTTCAAGTCGGAAGTCGAAGAGAAGAACGTGATGGCGGTGCCGACGGTGTATCTCAACGGGGAGTTCTTCGAGAGCGGTCGGATGTCGGTGGAGGACATTCTCGCGAAGCTCGGCAGCCAAGCGGACGTCTCCGACCTGAATGCGCGCGATCCGTACGACGTCCTGGTGATTGGCGGCGGCCCCGCGGGCGCGAGTGCGGCCATTTACGCGGCCCGCAAGGGCATTCGAACCGGCATCGTGGTGGACCGGTTCGGCGGCCAGGTGAACGACACGCTCGGCATCGAGAACTTCATCAGCGTGAAATACACCGAAGGGCCGAAGTTCGCCGCCCAGCTTGAGGAACATGTCCGCCATTACAATATCGACATTATCAAATCTCAACGCGCGAAACAATTGCGAAAAGGCGATCTCATCGAGGTCGATCTCGAAAGCGGTGCGACGCTCAAGTCGAAGACGGTCATCATCGCGACAGGTGCGCGCTGGCGCAACCTGGGCGTCCCTGGCGAGAAGGAGTTGCAGACCAAGGGCGTGGCCTACTGCCCGCACTGCGACGGCCCGCTCTTCCAGGGCAAGCGCGTGGCCGTGATCGGCGGCGGCAACTCTGGCGTCGAGGCGGCCATCGATCTCGCCGGGCTCGCGTCGCACGTCACCGTGCTCGAGTTTTTGCCGCAGCTGAAGGCAGACGAGATCTTGCAAAAGCGGCTCTTCAGTCTGCCCAACGTCACGGTGCTTACGAACGTGGAGACGAAGGAGATCCTCGGCACGGAGCGCGTGACGGGCATCCGCTACGCCGATCGCGCCACGGGCGAGGAGCACCAGCTGGAGCTCGAAGGCGTGTTCGTGCAGATTGGCCTCGTGCCGAACACGGAGTGGCTCGGCGATTTCGTCGAGAAGACGAGGTTCGGCGAGATTGTCGTCGATAGCCGTGGCCAGACGAGCGTCGAGGGCGTGTTTGCGGCGGGCGACTGCACCAATGTGCCGTACAAGCAGATTATCATCTCCATGGGCTCCGGCGCGACCGCCGCGCTCGGCGCGTTTGACTACCTAATTCGTCACTGATGCTCGCAACCGTCCCATCCAGTTCCCACTTCCTCCCTGCGGCTCCGCACGCCCCGCCGCAGGGGGCTTTTTTTGATCCCCGCGGCAGTGCCGATAACCGTTGTGCATCGCCCGGGCGCAAGAACGGTATTGGCGCTATTGCGCCTGCGGATGGTACATTCAAATCAACCCGGCCGGGGAAGTGCGAGCGAGATTCGAGGTGAACACCCATGCGACAACTGGTGATGGAAGCGCCTTCGCGCTTGCACCTGTGCGAAGCAGAGGCGGCGGGATCGCCGGGAGCCGGTCAGGTGCGGCTTCACACCATCATGGGCGGCATCTGTGGCTCGGATACCAAGGTGTATCACGGCCACCTGCGCCACGCGAGCTATCCCGTCCGCCCAGGACATGAACTCGTGGCCCGCGTCGTCGAAGTGGGGGAAGGCGTGGACCTTGCGCCGGGCGATCGCGTCGTGATCATTCCCAACACCTATTGCGGCGAATGCGCGCCTTGCCGCCGCGGGCAGACCAACGTGTGCGTGCACAAGGCGTCCATTGGCATCAACGCGCCGGGGGGATTCGCGGAAGATTGGCTGATGGAGGCCAAGTACGCGGTGCCGGTGCCCGACGAGGTGAGCGACGTGGAGGCCGCGATGGTGGAACCGTTTGCCGTGGCGTGGCACGCTGTCCACCGGGCACGGATTAACGCGGGCGATGAGGTGCTCGTCCTGGGCAGCGGCACGGAGGGCGCGCTCTGCGCGATGCTGGCGCAGTCGCTCGGCGCCCGAGTGACGGCGGCGGACGTCCGTGAGGATCGCTTGGCGTTCGTTCGAGGGATTGTGCCCGGGGTGCGGACGGCGCTCGCCGCGGAGCTCGCGCTCGACAGCTACGCGGTGGTCATCGAGGCCGCGGGTGCGCCGGACGCCATCGCCACGGCCGTGGCGTGCGTGCAACCAGGGGGTTGCATCGTCGCGCTGGGTCTGGCGGAGGAGGCGCGTCTCCCGATGCAGGTGTTCGTCCGCAAGGAGGCGTCCCTTCTCGGGTCCATCATCTACGTCCGACACGACTTCGAGGACGCGCTCGCGCGACTGAAGGGCGATCCCGACCTGCGCCACGCCTTCGACAACCTGTGTGCGGGCGTATGGCCGCTCGAGGCATACGCCGAGGCGTACCGTCACGCGCTTTCCGGCAAGCCAGGCAAGGCGCTCATCGCCTTCGAAGGAGGTGCATCGCGGTGAAGTGGAGCGTGTGCACCACCGGGATGAAGGAGCGGTCGCTCGACGACATCCTACAGCTCGTCCGCAGCTGGCGGAGGTCCGGCGTCCCCGTGGACGGTCTGGAACTCTGGGTCGGCCATGTGGAGCCCTATGCCGCGGCCGGCCGGTCGGCGCTCGAGGAACTCGCGTCTAGGCTCACCGACGAGGGTCTCAGCGTGCCGGTCATCAGCGGCTACACCTACTTCTCCCGCAGCCCGCGCGATCGCGACTCGGACCTCCAGGACGTGCGCCGCTACGCCGAGATGGCCTCCGCGTTTGGCGGAGCCGCCATTCGGACGTTCTTCGGGCACCTGCCTTCGCGCGCGGCGAGCCCCGAGCTGTGGGACGAGTCGCTGGCCGCATTGGTCGAAGCGCGCCTCATCGCGCAAAGCATGGGATCGGACCTCCTGGTGGAGACCCATTACCAGACGTTTGCGGACTCCCTCGACAGCCTGCGAAGCCTGCTTCACTCGGTTCCGGGTGGCGATCTCGGCCTGATTTTCGATGCTGCCAACTTCAACCCGGATCACCTCGACCCGCTCGAAGTGCTTCGGGAGGTGTATCCAGCCGTTCGGCACGTGCACTGCAAAAACTATCATTGGAATCATGAGGCGTGGTACCAGAGCGTCCCCGTCTCGGCGTTCGATCCGTCGGGGGACGTGGACAACGACCGCGTGCTGCGGGAACTTGCCGCGCGCGGATATCAGGGATTCGTATCGCTCGAGTACTTCGGCCGGCGAGGCTTTCCGGCGCTTCTGCAATCGCTTGAAGAGGCGAGATGGCGGTCGGCGTAATCCGTGAGACGAGGAGGAGATGGCGTGAAACACCGGCGTTGGTGGATCGGCGTGTTGATCGCCGTGGGCGTGATTGTCAACTACTTGGACCGGTCGGCCACTTCGATGGCCACGAAGCCAATTGAGGGCACGTTTCACCTGACGGCTGGCCAGATGGGCATCGTGCTCTCGGCCTTCAGTTGGTCGTACGCGCTGTTGCAAATTCCGGTGGGTGCCTTGCTCGACAAAATTGGCGTCAAATGGGTCATTCGCTTGGGGATGGTGCTGTGGTCCATCGCCTGCTTCGTCACGGCGGCGGCCACGGGGCAGGGGTTGCTCCTGCTGGGGCGCGTGCTGCTTGGCATCGGCGAGGCGCCGTATTTCCCGGCGGCGGTGAAGTCCGTGGGCTACTGGTTCCCCGTCGCGGAGCGCGCGCGGGCGGTGTCCCTGTATGACTCGGAGTCCAAGCTCGCGAGCGCGATTGGCGCGCCGCTCCTGGCGTTTGCCATCACGGAGTGGGGCTGGCGCGGTGGCTTCATCGCAACGGGCATTCTGAGCGTCGTTTACGTGTTCATCTACTGGGCCATGTATCGCGATCCGCGCGAAGACAAGTGGTTGTCGCGGGAAGAGTTGGCGTACATCGAGGAGGGCGGATCGCAGGAGGAAGGTCAAGCGGAAGGCGGGCTGTGGCGCAACTTGGGCCATCTGTTGCGCTACCGCAAGGTGTGGGGCGTGTTCATCGGATTTGCGGCGTACGCCTACTCGTTCTGGCTGTTCTTGTCCTGGCTTCCGGGCTATCTGGAGGACCAGATGCACATGTCCGTGTTGAAGACAGGTTGGTTCGCGGCCATTCCTTGGCTCGTCGGGTTCGCGTCCGAGTTGTTTGTCGCGGGCTTTCTCATCGACTGGCTCGTGAAGCGCGGCAGGAATCCGCTTCGGGTGCGCAAAACGGTGCTCGTGGTGTGCTTGCTCCTCGGGCTCACCGTCATCGGCGCCGCGTACACGCGTTCGCCAGGCTGGGCCGTGTTCTTCATCTCCATCGCGCTCGGCGCCTTGGTCTGCACCTCGTCCATCGCGAGCAGCATTCCGACGTTTATCGCGCCCAAGGGTACAGTGGGCGTCCTGATGGGGTTTCTCACGTTTGGCAATAACTCAATGGGGATTCTTGCTCCAATTGTAACCGGTTTCATTGTGCAGGCGACGGGATCGTTCATGGATGCGTTCCTGTGCGCGGCCGTGATCCTCTTGATTGGCGTGTTCAGCTACGCGTTCCTGTTGACCGATCTCGACCCCATCCCGTCCCCGAATGCCCAGCCGGGCGCGTCTTCGGCGGCCAAAGTGCCCATTCAATGACACGGGCGAGGCGGAGCATGCGCTCCGCCTCGATGCTTCTCAACCCTGCATGGCCTCCAGCAGAAATCGGTTGTGTCTTCGTTCGTGTCCCATGCGCGTCGCGGGCCCGTGGCCTGGGTAGATCTCGAGATCATCCGGCCATTGGAGGATGCGCTTGAGCGACGCCTGCATGGCTCCCGGATCTGATCCCTCCAGATCCACGCGGCCGATGGTGCCTGCGAACAACGTATCCCCGGAGAACACCACACGCTTGCCGACGAAACAAACGCTCCCCGGCGAATGCCCCGGCGTGTGCCACACGGTGAACGTCTCGTCGCCGAGCGTGAGCTCATCGCCGTCCTGCAGCCAAGCGTCCGGTTGGCGCAAATCCGGCGCATCGTCCGCGAGGTACGCCCGGTACCAGTGCGGGGCGCGGTTCCACGTGACGAGATCGTCCCGGTGGAGATATGACGGCACGCCGTACCGCTGGCGCAGGCGGTCCGCGCCGATGACGTGATCAAAGTGGCCGTGCGTGTTCCAGTTGGCGACGAGCTTGAGGCCCACCTCGTCGATGAATGAAAACACGGGATCCAGGGCGAGATCGCCCGGGTCAATGACGACGGCGTTCGCGCCGCGCTCCCACGACTCGGCAAGCACGTAGCAGTTGGACTGGATGGGCGAGATGACGAAGCGGCGAATTTCCACGTGAAGTCCCCTTCCCGTCGTTGAAAACGTCCACCCTCAAGTGTAGCAGGTTGCCGGGCTCGGGTAGAAATGCGGGGATTCGTGCGCGCGCTGGACGCCATGCGCGGTCTGAAACGGACGCCTCCCGGGCCGTTACGGTGCGCACATGCGCTTCACGAATGCGATGAATGCGCGGGCGACGGGTGACAGGGGCGTGTGGCTGTGCCAGGCCATGTAGACGGACCGCTTGCACGGCTCGCACAGCCGGAGGATGTGGACGGGCAGCTGAGCGATCTGGGCGTGCAGGGGCACCACGGCGACGCCGACGCCCGCAGCCACGAGCCCTGCCACGGTCAGATCCTCGACACCTTCCATGGCCACGCGCGGCGTGAATCCCGCCTCCGCGCAGTAGCGTTCAATCACGTGGCGGATACCGCTTTCACGCGCGTACGCCACGAACGGCTCGCCGGCGAGATCGGACAGGTGACACTGGTCCTTCGCCGCGAGCGGGTGATCCAGGGGGACGATGGCCACGAGTTCCTCCTGCAGAATTTCGACGAGCGTGAGGTGGGGCGCGTGCTGCGGCGTGCAGAACGCGATGTCGATCTCGCCAGCATCCAGCTGTTGCAAGAGCTTCTGGGTCGGCGCTTCGGACAGCCGGACGGTCACCCCGGGGTGCGTGCGGGTGAACGTGCGAATGACGTCGGGGAGGAAGCGCGTGCCGAGCGAGTAGATGAGGCCGACGTGGAGCACGCCCCGGGCCTGGCCCGCGAGCTCGGCGACCTTGCGAACGCCTGCGGCCACCTCGGTGAGCGCCTGGCGGGCGTGAGGCAGAAACGCCTCGCCGCACGGCGTGAGGCGCACGCCCTGCGCGGTGCGCACGAAAAGCGGCGCGCCGAGATCGCCCTCGAGCTTCTGGATGGCGCGCGACAGCGCGGGTTGCGAGACGCGGATGGCGTCCGCAGCGCGGCGAAAGCTCTGGTGCTCTGCGACCGCCAAAAAGTACTCGAGTTGGATAAGTTCCATGCGCATCCTCCCGATCCGCCGAATTTCCCCGATGCGTTTGCTACCATGACACCTGAGCTCAGGCCTTCTGTCAACCGCGGTGTTCCGCGGAACGGACCTCGCGTGAAAGTTGTGAGAATAGGGCTTGCGCAGTCGGCGGCCATCGTCATGCAACACCTGCAGCCCGTGCAGAAGTAAGGCTTGGGCGCGCGGCGGGCCTGCCCGTCACGCGCCCTCAGATGCTTGGAGCATTGCGGCGAGCTGCGTGCGGTTGTGGAGAATCATCGGATCTTTGCTGCCGAGGAATTTCGCTGCCCACTCGTTGTGTTCGTAAGCCTCCCGGATGCGCCCGAGCCGCGCGAGAATCACGCACAGTTGGATATGGGGCAGCCAGGTCTCGCAGGCGCGGTTGAGAAAGCCCACGAATCCAGGAGGGCGGCGGCAGAGGATGGCTAGCCGGTACCACGACAGCGCCGCGTCGAGATCGCCCTGTTCAAGCGCCGCGTGTCCGAGCCGGCAACACGCCTCGGAACGGGGTGCGTCGTACAGGAACGATCGCAGCACGGCCATGCGCGCCTCCTCCTGCTGACCGAGCCGGAGGTGGCAATCCGAGAGCCGATAACACGCGAAGATGGCATCTTCCTTCCAAATGTCAGGCATCTTGAGGAACGCCTCGTATTGGGTCATCGCTTCGACAATCCGGCCGTGATCGACGAGCTCGTTCGCGTAGTAGAGCGTGTCGCGTGCGCCAAGCATCTCGCCCGCGCGGATGCGCGCCTCGTAGATGCGCAGGTTGCGGTCCGCGTCGTGTCGCACGGGGCGGTGACAGACGGCCGCGTCGGCGTGGAGCACGTTGCCCCGGACCTCCAGGTATTCGTGAACCTGGCCACGCCAGAGAAAGCCGGCAGCTCGCCGCACCACGCGGACGAGTCGGGAACTGTACGATGGTGTATCGCCGTAAAATGCGAGGTGATACCAGGCGGTGACGGCGTCGACACCGGGATCCAGCGAGGTCTTCAAGTCTTTCCATGTCGAGAAATCCTCTGCGCGGATGACGTCGTCCGCGTCGAGCCAGAAAATGTAGTCGGCTGTCGCGAGGCTGAACGCGTAGTTGCGCGCCGCGCTGAAGTCGTCGCGCCACGTGAAAGGGTGCACGTGTGCGCCGAAAGATCGGGCCACTTCAGATGTGCGATCCGTCGAACCCGTGTCGACGACGATGATCTCGTCGGCGAGATCGCCGACGGACGCGAGGCAGCGCGGAAGCGTGTCCTCCTCATTTCGGACAATCATGCAAAGGGACCAGGTGGCCATGCGCATTCCTCCCAGATTGCACCTTTACCTTATGCGGCGGACGACCGTCGCGCGAAGGCGCGCGTCCGCCTGGCGCGCTTGGGCGATGGCCTGCATACAGGTGGAGGGAGGGAGGAATGCGCTGTGTCCATGCCCAATATTCCGGACATTCGGCCGGACATCGAGCTGACGAGGGAACAGGTGGTTCATCTCTTGCTCGCCTCTATCGCGATGGAGGAGCTGGGGCTGGCCCACATTCTGAACGCCGAGGGCGAGAAGTTGCAGAAGGCGGTCGCGGATCCGCACCTGTCAATGGAAGAGCTGCTGTGTGTCAACGAGGCCGTGGAGCGAACGCTTCGCACACTCATTCGCAAGGAATTGCTGCTTCAGATGAAGCTCGACGCGGTGATGAGAATGCTGCCCTGCGAGGGTGCTCCGGAATGTTGCGGGGAATAGGGGACATCGCCTCGCGTTCAGGGGCTCCATCGGCTGTTCTGGTTCTGGAGCGGCTCGCTCAGTTGGAGGCGGCGTCCGCGCGCCTGTTGGCCGCCGCGGTGCGCGCGAATGCCGGATCGACAGGGCTCATGGCGCTCGTGCATCATGAATCGCTAAAGTGCCTTCGCGAGCGCCTTGTGCGTTTGTGTCGACAAATGGAGAACACCTGGCCGTGCGCCGAGGAGGAGGCGCACGCGCGGCTTGCCATGTACGCGGGACATTGGGAGGCGTTTCGCTGGGAATGCGAGGCACTCGAGGTTGCTCTCGGCCACGCGGCAGGCGGACGGCGGAACCGCGGTTCGCAGGGCGTGTGGGAGGGCGTCGTGGTGCTGCTCCGGCTGGTTCACCTCGTGGATCAGCGGGTGGATGACGCAGGAATCGCGGAGTTGAGCGGCGCCTGGCGACGTGCGAGACAAGGGTTTCTTGAACGAATGGAGGAGGCGTGTGGCCATCTTGGCAAGTCCGCGAGGAACGCGGAGACCTTGCATTCCTTGCCCTTCCTGCGGGGCCCGGCGTCGCGCGTTTCTCGCATCGAGCGCGATCCGGCCCACCAGCTGTGGACACCGCTCGAGCGGAAGGGGGCCCAAAGCCTTCGGCGCAGCGCGCGCAGGAGACGGCCGAATCCTTGAGAGGGAGTTCGACCGTCTCCGAGCCTTGGTCAACTGATGGCAACGCCCGCCGAGGCGTAACCCGCGACGGTCTGCACGAGGGACAGGCCGCTTGCCGTCGCGGAGAAGACGAGCAAAAGCCGCGTGCCAGCGCTGACCGGGATGGAAAGCCCCGTGGCGCTGCCGGTAGCGATTTGCCCCACGGCGATGGTGCCGGTGAGAGGTGTCAACGTGACAGACGCCCCCGGGATGGGCGAGAACGTGTTGTTTGGCGTCGTCGACTCATACAGCTGTGCGGTGATGGTCACCGTCGTGCCAAGCAGATTCAGGGCGGCGGTGGCGCTGAAGTACGCTATGATGGACGTGATGGTCCCAGCGCGCGGCATGGAGAACGCGAAGTTGAGGAGCGTCCCCCCGGCGCCCGTGAGATCGATCTGGCCGGAGCCGAGCAGCGTGACGCCCGTCACTGAGCTGCCGAACCCGACAAGGCTCGTGGTGCCCACCAGACCGCCGGCCACGGTCGTCAACGCGACGGGCAGCCCAGATGCGTACGGAATGATGGCGCTCGAACCCGCGGGTCCAGTCGGTCCAGTCGGTCCAGTCGGTCCAGTCGGTCCAGTCGGTCCAGTCGGTCCAGTCGGTCCAGTCGGTCCAGTCGGTCCAGTCGGTCCAGTCGGTCCAGTCGGTCCAGTCGGTCCAGTCGGTCCAGTCGGTCCAGTCGGTCCTGTAGGTCCTGTAGGTCCCGTAGGTCCCGTAGGTCCCGTAGGTCCCGTAGGTCCACCAGCCGGACCCGTCGGTCCTGTAGGTCCTGTGGGTCCAGTTGGCCCTGTGGGCCCCGTCGGTCCGGTAGGCCCTGTAGGTCCTGTGGGACCGGTAGGGCCGACATTCGCTAGCGACATCACGTTGCTAAGCTTGCTGTCCAAGATCAACTCTTTCCGGATGATGTTGTCCAGCGTGGCGTTCACCGATTGATTGAGCGTGAGTAGGTCATCCAGCGACGGTTGGGTTCCGGTGGCGCCCGTCAGCGTGCCGAGGACGTATTGGATCTTTTCCGCCTCCGCGTTCGTGAGGTGGCCAAGTCCGAGTTCCTCGAGCGCGATGGACGAGAGAAGCAGGTTGACCGCGTCATCCCGAGTGAGCGTGATGGATGGGTTGATATTCGGAATGTTAGGCTGTGACACTGGGCGTCCTCCTCGCCGAGAGAATCTCTTTCTGCACACAATAGGCGAGCATGGGAGCGCCGGTGTCTACAAACGTCCACATCTGCCAATTTGGGCGACAAAAATAGGCCCGGCGAAGCGCCGGGCCTCACTTGCATGCGGGATTCAGCTCAAGCTGATCCAGACGTCTTTGACTTCCGTGTAGTTATTCAACGCATACGAGCCCATTTCGCGCCCGATACCAGACTGCTTGTATCCACCGAACGGAGCCGCCGCGTCAAACACGTTGTAGCAGTTGACCCAAACAGTGCCGGCCTTCAGCTTGCTGGCGATATAGTGGGCGTTGCGGATATTCTCCGTCCACACACCGGCCGCCAGGCCGTACTCCGTGTCGTTCGCCCGCGCAATGACTTCGTCCAGGTCTTCAAACGGCATCGCCGCGACCACCGGTCCGAAGATCTCTTCACGCGCGATGGTCATGTCGTCCCGGACGTTGGCAAAGATGGTCGGCTGCACGAAGTATCCGCGATCCGTGGCCTTGCCGCCGCCCACGAGGACCTCGGCGCCCTCTTCCACGCCCTTCTCGATGTAGCCGAGCACGCGCTTTTCCTGTTCATCGGACACGAGCGGTCCCATCTCCGTGCTTTGGTCCAGACCCGGGCCCTGGCGGATCTTCTTTGCGAGGGAGACGAGATCGGCCACCACGTTGTCGTACGCTTTCTTCTGCACGAACAGGCGCGATCCGGCGCAGCACACCTGGCCCTGGTTGAACATGATCCCCATGAACGCGCCTGGGATGGCTCGGCTCATGTCAGCATCGGGGAGAATGATGTTCGGGGACTTGCCGCCGAGTTCAAGCGTGACGCGCTTCAGCGTAGCCGCAGCGTTGCGCATGATGAGCTTGCCGACTTCCGTCGATCCGGTGAACGCAATCTTGTTGACGTCCGGATGCTCCACGAGCGCCTGTCCAGCGGTCTCGCCAAAGCCCGGCACGACGTTGAGGACACCCGGTGGGAAGCCGGCTTCCTGAATCAGTTTGGCCAGGTAGAGTGCGGAGAGCGGCGTCTGCTCGGCCGGCTTGAGTACCACCGTGCAGCCCATGGCCAACGCAGCGCCGATTTTCCAGCACGCCATGAGGAGCGGGAAGTTCCACGGGATGATCTGGCCCACTACGCCAACGGGCTCGTGGCGCGTGTAATTGAAGTACTTTCCTGCTACTGGGATGGTCTGTCCCACGACTTTGGTGGGCCAGCCGGCGTAGTAGCGAATGTGTTCAATCGCAAGGGGAAGGTCTGCGTTCAGGGACTCGCGAATGGGTTTGCCGTTATCGAGCGTCTCCAGCTGAGCGAGCTGCAGCTTATGTTCTTCCATGAGATCTGCCAGTCTGTAGAGCAACCGAGACCGTTCTGCGGCGCTCATGCGCGACCACGGACCGGACTCAAAGGCGCGACGAGCAGCTTTGACCGCGCGGTCGATATCGGGGGCTTCCGCCTCCGCGACTTCTACCAGGACTTCTTCCGTCGCGGGATTGATAGACTTGAAGGTTTTACCGGAGAGTGAGGGAACGAATTCGCCGTCAATAAACAAGCCCTTGGGACCCTTGAGAAACTCGACGACATCCGGATGCAGAGCGCTCGCGTTCACTTCTTGAACTGCCACCCATGTCCCCTCCTTACTTGATCAGAAAACGGTTGGAAACCGCTTTCAACTCCATCATATTAGGAGACTTGCGAAGATTCAACCCTAGAAATCGGGTTCGTAGGTCTTTCAATTTCTTGACCCAATCCGATGATATGAACGAGGATGTCCGTTCATGCCGGGAAGGTTCTTGCGCGTTCAACGATTCGGACATGGGCCGTTTTGCAAATGGAAAAGTTGAGAACTGATCGTCCATCTCGGGCGGATCGAAATCGTCCATCAATTCCAAGAAGTATCTCGGTTGACAGAGCTGAGCTCCTTGCGGCATCATGGGGCGTATGGTGGACAGTTTGTGCCCTCATACATGCGCATGAAAGCGATCACGCAGAGACACTGCGGGTGCTCCGACGCCGCGGGAGGGCACATCACGGAATCCGCACACACAAGGGAGGAATTTCATGGACAAGGGCATGCGCCGAGAGATTCATCTCGTCGCGCTGACCATGACCGGGCTCGGGTCCATCATCGGCTCGGGTTGGCTGTTCGGCGCGTGGAAGGCCGCCAAGGTCGCAGGTCCGGCCGCAATCGTCGCCTGGATCCTGGGTATGGCTGTCATTTTACTCATCGGCCTGACCTATGCGGAACTTGGCCCCATGTTCCCGCGATCCGGCGGCATGGTGCGCTACGCGCACTATTCGCATGGGTCGTTCGTCGGGTTTTTGTCCGGCTGGGCGAACTGGATTGCCATTGCGTCCGTCATCCCGATTGAGGCAGAGGCATCGATTCAGTATATGAGCTCGTGGCCTTGGCACTGGGCTCAGTGGACGCACCACCTGTACGTCAACAAGACGCTCACGCCGCCCGGCTTGCTTCTGGCAGCCATCCTCGTCTTCATTTACTTTTTGCTGAACTACTGGACGGTGAAGCTGTTCGCCCGTGCCAACACGCTCATCACTGTGTTCAAGTTCATCATTCCTGCGCTCACTGTGATTGGCCTCATCGCCGCTCACTTTGACACGCACAACTTCACGCAGTACGGCGGGTTTGCGCCCAACGGATGGGCGAGCGTGCTGACGGCCATCGCGACGTCTGGCGTCATCTTTGCGTTTAACGGCTTCCAGAGCCCCATCAACCTGGCGGGCGAGGCGCGCAACCCGAGCCGGAACGTGCCACTCGCCGTGATTGGCTCCGTTCTGCTCGCCGGCGTGATTTACCTCTGCTTGCAGGCCGCGTTCATCGGCTCAATGCCGGGGAACCTGCTGAGCCACGGCTGGGCAAGCATCAACCTGAAGTCGCCGTTTGCCGATCTCGCCCTCGCCCTGAACGTGAACTGGCTCGCCATCATTCTCTTTCTGGACGCGTTCGTGTCGCCGTCCGGCACGGGCATCACGTACACGGCGACGACCGCGCGCATGGTCCACGGCCTGGAGGCGAACGGCTACTTTCCGAAGGTGTTCGGCCGGATTCACCCGCGCTACGGCGTGCCACGCGCGGCGATGTGGCTGAACCTCGTCATCGCGTACATCTTCATGCTGATGTTCCGGGGCTGGGGCGAGCTTTCCGGGGTGATTTCGGTCGCGACGCTCATCTCGTACGTCACCGGGCCCATCGCCGTCATGGCGTTCCGCAAGATGGGCGAAAACGTCGAGCGCCCGGTGCGAGTCCCGGGGATGGCCGTCATTGCTCCTATCGCGTTCATCTTCGCGTCGCTCATCCTGTACTGGGCGCAGTGGCCGTTGACGGGCGAGGTCATCATCGTCATCATCATCGGGTTGCCGATTTACTTCTACTATACCGCGAAGGCGGGCTGGCGCGGATTTTCGGAGCACTTCCGCCGCGGGCTTTGGCTCATCGTGTATCTGTTGTGGATGGCGCTCGTCTCGTTCCTTGGCAGCGGCAAGTTCGGCGGCATCGGCGTCCTGCCCTACGGGTGGGATATGGTGGTAGTCGCCGTGTCCGCGCTTGTCTTCTACCTTTGGGGCGTGCGCAGCGGATTCCCCAAGCCCAACTTTCCCGAGGGGGAAAACCCGCAGCTTGCGGACGCCGAATAAAAAGGACCGGATTCCAGAAGGGGCGCCAGGTTGCTGGCGCCCCTTCGATTTGACTTCGTTCCCTGAGCAGGAGGATGCCTGGCGCGTGTGGAACCGAGTATCGAAGGGAAGGATGGCTGGCCGTGGAGGAGGATGTGTGTGGAAGTCGGATCGACTGTCCCGTCGGAGCAACATCAGGCCATGCATCCGGCGCTCAACGATGCGCATCGTTTTGCAAGGTTGGCCCAACGAGCGTTTTTGGATGATGTAGCCATCCTTGTGGCGGATCGGACGCGAATTCGGGCGGTGGTCCCCGCGCGGACGTTCGCGCTCGCGGTAACGGAAGGCTATGAGCTCCGGCCGGGCGACGGGCTGTATGAGGCCGTGCGCGAAGGGCGGGTGCGCGAAGTGCGCCTGGATGCCTCCGTGTTGGGCCTGCCGGTGGTCATCAAGGCGGTGCCTATCGCCGCGGAGGGCGGTGAACCCGTGGGCGCCTTCTGCGCGTGTACCCGCGTGGACGCGAAGGAGCGGCTCGTCGGCCTGGCGACGACGCTCTCGTCGTCCGTGCAGCAGACGAGCGCGACGCTGCAGGAGATGGCCGCGTCCATGCAGGTTCTGGCCACGAGCCTCGGCGACATCGCGCGCGAGTCCCGTTCCGTGCTGACCGCGGTTCGCGACGTGCGGTCCATCTCGGACGAGGTCCGGGAGATTGCCGACACGAGCCGCATTCTCGGGTTGAACGCCTCGATTGAGGCGTCGCGCGCAGGGGAGAGCGGGCGCGGGTTTGCCGTGATCGCCCGCGAGATTCGGCGGTTGGCGGAAGGGGCCAGGGAACAGACAGACGTGATTGCGCAGAACACGCGCCGGATGGTGGAGATGCTCGAGGCGCTGAACGAGGCCATCGAGCGGGTGGACCGGGAAGCGGAAGCGCAGCGGTCCGCCATGGAAGCCTTGGCGTCGGCCATGCAGGAGGTCAGCCAGGTTGCGGTCGATCTCGTCGCGTTCGCCGAGCAGACGGCTCGGGCGGACGCCGGCGGATAACCCAGGCGGTCGAACCGTGTCGAAAGGCCGGCGTGGACGAGATGGCTGAAGTCCCATACAATGGAGATGGACGCCCTGCGAGGCGTTCAATCGGAACGAGGAGAGGGATGTTCAGATGGCCAAGAAGGTGCTCATCTTAGCGGGAGACGCGGTCGAAGCCCTGGAAATCTACTATCCTTACTATCGGCTCCTCGAGGAAGGGATCGACGCCGTCATCGCAGCGCCGACCAAGAAGACACTGAACACCGTCGTCCACGATTTCACGGGCTGGGAGACCTATACGGAGAAACCGGGATACCTCATTCAGGCGCACGCGGCTTTCGCCGACATTCGGCCGGAGGAATTCGACGGCCTCATCCTGCCTGGCGGCCGGGCGCCAGAGTACATCCGGCTCAACGAGCATGTGCCGCGCATCGTGGGTCATTTCTTCGATGCCAATAAGCCTGTTGGGGCGATTTGTCATGCGGCGCAGGTTCTTGAGGTGGTGCGCGACAAGCTGCAGGGGCGCACCATGACGGCGTACATCGCCTGCAAGCCGAGCGTCGAGGGCATGGGCGCAAAGTACGCCTCGGAGACGCTGTATGTGGAGGGAAACCTCGTGTCCGGACACGCGTGGCCAGATCTACCTGGCTTCATGCGCGAATTTCTGAAACTGCTGAACGCCCGATGAAACAAGGCCGCCCGGCCGGGCGGCCTTCTCTCGACCCATGAATTCAACATTGGATGCCCCACGTCGGTTTGAAATCCTGGTCGAAGATGAGGCCGTCCAAGAGTTCGTAGCTATCCACATTCAGGTTGCGCGTGAGCAGGTGGACATTGTGAGAGCCCAGCACAGCGGCTTGCGCGGCGTTCGATTTGACGTGCGCGTCCCAGCCGCCGATGTTGATCTCGCCGATGAAAATTCCCGAGTTCTGTTGCGGCGTGTTGCTCAAAATGGCTTGAAAGGCAATGACCGTTGGCACGCGTCAACCTCCAGTCCTGGCTTGGATGGCAGCCTCCTCTACAGCGTTCCGCATTCAGAAGTTCCACTCGTAGCTTAGTTTTAGGTCTTGATCGTGGATCACGCCGTCCATCATTTCAAAGCTGTCGAACAGCGCGTTGGCGCTAATGAGGACGTTGAACACGCCTGCGTCGAGCGCCTTGCCGGCGCCATACTTTTGGTTGGCGTCCCAGCCGCCGATGTTGATTTGACCGAGAAATACGCCCGCGTTCTGTTGCGGCGTCATGGTGTTGAGCACACCGCTCAGAATCAGCACTGGAATGGGAACCGCCTCCTTCGGCGTGAGAACGTGTCTTAGACATTGCCCTCGACGTCCGGCTTCAGGCCGAGGGTGTTCACCTGACCGTCGATAAACTCGAAGCTGTCGAACAGCAGGCTCCAGATCTGCAGATTGTAGCTCATCACATCAAAGTTGCCGCTCTTTCCAGCCTGAAACTTCATGTTGGCATCCCAGCCGCCGTTGTTGACTTGGCCGATGAACGTGCCCGCGTTCTGTTGCGGCGTCATGGAATTGTTTGCCCCGATAAAGACGAGCGCAGGAATGGCCATCTCCTCCCTCACACGTGCGAGCAGGACGAGGTGCCGTGCTCATAGGTTGTTGCCGATGACCGGCTTGGCGTCCGCGTCGTTAATGGCTCCGTCCACCACTTCGAAGCTGTCGAGATTGAGATTGTAGAAGCCGGGGCTCCAGTTGAAAAAGCCGAATTCGCCGCCGTGCGCCTGGCTCATTTTTCGGTTGGCGTCCCATCCTGCGAAGTTGTATTCGCCGACGAAAGCACCCGCGTTTTGTTGAGGCGTGTTCATGAGGAGCGAACCGAGCAAGATGACGCTTGGCATGTCAACCCTCCGCCTTCGTTCTGCCCGACTCGAATGCCGTTATCCATTGGCGCCCACGGTGAGCTTGAAGTCCGTGTCGTTGATGGCCCCATCCACCCCTTCGAAGTTGTCCACATTGACGTTCACCATGCCGGCCAGGACGTTGAAGGCGCCGTACGTGCCGCTGTACGCGTTGGACATCTTCCGGTTGGCGTCCCATCCGCCGACATTTCCCTCGCCGAGAAAGATGCCTGCGTTTTGAACCGCAGCATCTGCGGCGGCTGTGCCAATCACGATGAGCGAAGGCATGAAACGTCTCCTTCCGTGGGCGAGGAGTCCGCACCCATGTGTACAGCGTATGCCTGAGGCGGTTTGTCTCAATACGGCTCAGGCTGTGTTCCAAACGCGCGGATTCACCCTTTGCGATGTTCCTGTGTTGACGGTCATCCGAATGGCGTATATCATGCGTATTTCGATTTGAAGGACTGACGATGAATCTTGGACTTGAATGGCGTGGTCCAAGATACCTGGGAGACGGAGAGATGAATGGGTAACGCACGGAAGTTTCCAAGTGGGCAAATTCCCTTGGGCACGCTTATGGTGGAACGGGGGATTCTGACGTCTGAACAACTGGAAGCTGCTCTTCTCGAACAAGCTGCCACGGGCGGGCGCTTGGGTGACATCGTCGTGGCGCGAGGCTATGCGAAGCCGGTCGATGTCTACCGTGTTCTGGCGGAACAGCTCAAGCACGAGAGGGTGGTCTGGCCTCCTCGACTCCAAACCCTACGTAAGCTCCCAGAAGACGTGGCGCGAAGGCTGGGGGCAGTCGTGATCGATGAAGATGCATCACAGATTTGGGTGGCTGTTCACGATATCCTGGACGAAGCGCGCATGCGAGAACTCACTAAGTATCTGGATAAGCCGATTCGTCAACAACTTGCTACCCGGTATGAACTTGACCAGCTTTGGAACCTGATTTACGCAGATGAAATGCGGTTCGAAAGCGTGGAGCGGCTCGCCGAAGAACAGCCTCAGAATTCGGCGTCTTTCCTACTGACCCGAGCACAAGTCGTGGTAGGTGTTTTGGTGCTGATTGCCCTGGGCACAGGCTTTGCCTTGGTGCCTCGGGCTACAGCTCTCGCCATCAATTGGGTGTTGCAGCTTGGCTACGCGTTGTTCGCGTTGATGAAGGTCGTGATGCTCTATCGCGGTGCACAAGGGGAGGGCTTCGTTTCCGTTACGGGCGAGGACCTCGCGTCCCTGTCTGAACGAGAGTTGCCGACGTATACCATTCTTGTGCCGCTCTATCGCGAGGCGAACGTGTTGCCTGGTCTTCTGGAACACCTCATGCAGCTTGACTATCCGAAACACAAATTGGATATTCGCCTTCTGTTTGAAGAGGATGACCTCGAGACGCTGCAAGCGGCACGAGCCCTCTCGCCGCCGTACTACGTCTCATTTGTCGTCGTGCCGAAATCGTACCCACAGACGAAGCCCAAGGCGTGTAATTTCGGCTTGATCCATGCGCGCGGAGAGTTTGTGGTGATTTATGATGCCGAAGATCGCCCGGAACTCGATCAATTAAAAAAGGTCATCGCAGCGTTTCGCAAGCTCCCCGCCGAGTATGCATGCGTGCAGGCGAAACTGAACTATTACAATGCGAACCAGAACTTGCTTACCCGATGGTTTGCTCAGGAGTACAGCAACTGGTTCGGCATCTTGCTTCCCGGTGTGATGGCCATGAATGTTCCGATTCCGCTTGGCGGCACCTCCAACCATTTTCGAACGGAGGTCTTGAGGAAAGTTGGCGCGTGGGATCCGTTCAATGTGACAGAGGACGCCGATCTCGGCGTGCGGCTGTACAAACATGGATATCAGACGGCTTTGGTGGATTCCACGACGTGGGAAGAAGCCAATAGTCGCATTCGTTCTTGGATTCGACAGCGAGCCCGGTGGGTGAAAGGCTATCTCATCACATGGCTCGTGAACATGAGGCATCCAGTGCAACTGTGGCGGGATCTCGGCACGAAAGGCTTCTGGGGATTTCAGGCCATGATCCTCGGAACCCCGTTTTTACCCCTTGTGAACCCGTTCTTTTGGCTGTTGTTGATACTCTGGTTCGTGCGTCATGCGCCATGGATTCCGACACTGTTTCCCGGCTTCATTTACTACTTAGCCTCTGTTCTGTTGTTCATCGGCAATTTTCTGTTTGTATACAGCAACATGGTCGGAATGTATCTCGAAGTTGAGAAGAGTCAGCGGCGTGGATCTGCGTTGTTGTCGTTCCAATTGGTGCTTTCGGCGATTCTCTCGCCGCTGTATTGGCTCCTTATGTCGGTCGCCACGTATCGCGCGTTATGGGAGCTCATTCGCAGGCCGTTCCATTGGAACAAGACGCCGCATGGTTTGACGACCAGCAAGGTGCATCTCCCATCACAAGGAGCGTTCATGAGTGACACAATGGGTTGAACTTCCCATGGAGAATGGATCCGTTCGGAGAAAAGACCGCAGTGGATGGGTCTTAGCTGTAATTGTGTTTGCGGCTGAGTTCATCTTCGGTTGCTATCTTTACGCAGTCAAGGGTGACATTCAAGAAGATGCCCTGAGCCGCGTAGCCAACGCATTTTACGTGTTGTTTAGCCGGAATCCGCATCTGGGTGCGATTGGCTTTGTGTGGAATCCACTGCCGAGCATGTTTGAGTTGCCGCCGGTCGCATTGTGGCGTTGGTTTCCGCCCGTCGCTTCAGATGCGTTAGCTGGCGTTTTCATAACCTCCGTCGCATCTGCGGCCATCGCGTTCGCACTGCACCGAGCTCTCCTTTGGGCTGAGGTTTCGAAGACCACTTCCATTGTGGTCGTTTTGTGCCTTGCGCTGCACCCCTTCATGTTCCTCTACGGCGCAAACGGCATGAGCGAGATGATCTTTGCCTGCTTTCTGGTGATCTCTCTATTAAACTACCTGTCATGGAAAGATGACCGTGCCGTTTCAAGGCTGGTCATGGCAGGGTGTGCGCTTGCCATGGCGTTTTGGGCTCGCTACGAGGCCGTTGCCTTCGGCGTGGGGCTATTTGCCGTCGTGCTGTCGGACGCGCTGCGCCGCGCCCCGGCAGATGCACAGGTGCGCTTGCTCATGTCTCGCCGAGACTACCGTCGATTCCGCCGTCAGGAGCGTTTGTGGTATGCCGCTGCCACGGCGCTCGTATTGCTCTTGCCAGCCGTATATTCGGGTATCGTGTGGATGGTGCTTAATGCCGAGATTATGCACGATCCGCTTTACTTCCTGCACTCCGCGTATTCCAACTTGTCGCTGACCAGCATGCTCTCTTCCGCGTCCAAGTATCGCGCGATCGAGCATCATCCGGTTCGCGTTCTCCTGTTCATGTGGGAACGAATCTGGGTGTTTATGATTCCCGTGGGTATGTTGCTTGTCTACAGGCTCATTCGCGGTCGACTGGTCCGGTGGGAAACGTTACAACTGCTCGTGCTCGCTGCATCCATTCCATCGTTACAGTTCTTGCTACTCCTTCATGGGGCATCGTACGGGTGGTTGCGATTCTTCTTCTATCCGCTTCCGATTGCGGTTGCCTGGTGGACGTACGAAATGCGCTCGGATGCCCGACAATTGGAGCGACGTTGGCGTGAACTGGCGCAAGTTGCGATGGCCGCGTCCATTGTGATCTCTGGTGTGTTCACGGGGATCATCATGGAGCGAAATGCGAATGTTGCGCCGGAGGAATACAGTCTCCTTCACATGGACAAAAACGAGGTGATTCAACAGCTCCGAATCCAACAGCAAATTGCCCAGTATATCAATCAGGATCTCCCCCGCGCGACTGTTCTCATGGATTCGTACTCTGCCTTCGATGTCATTCTCCATGTGCGACAGCCGCGACATCTCGTGATTACGAGCGACTACGATTTTGCCAATGCGCTGCGCTACCCGTGGACACACCACGTACAGTATATACTTGTTCCAGATCCTGTAAATGGATATCAGTTTGACGCCGTAAACCGGATCTACCCGACGCTCTACGCCCATGGGGCGCCGTGGGTACGCCTGGAGAAGAGCTTCGGCACATGGAGACTCTACCGAGTACTTAAAAACCCGTAGCTTCGCCTCGCCGCCTTGCGCCTTTCGAACCTTTGGCGCGATCCAATCGAGCTTTGCGGAGTAGCGGCGTAGAGTCAGGCCGCGTTGACGACGAACGCAATAAAGGGGCCCCGCGGGGAACGATCCGCGGGGCCTCAGGCGTCATTGCGTGAGCGTCGGAGAAGAGTTGGCAGAGGTATCAATCCGCCGCTGTTTATCCGGCTGATGGAAGATGAGCACGGCGAGGACGGAGGTCGCGGCGAGCACGGCCATGAGCCAGAAGGCGCTCTTGAAGCTTCCCGTCGCGTTCACAATCCATCCGGTAATGACTGGCGCAAGGAAGCCAGCGGCTGCGAAGAACGTGTCCATCACGCCAAGCGCGGTGCCCGTTCGCTCTCGCATGAGATCCACATTCATGGCGTAGAAGGTCGAGTTGGCGCTCATTCCAAAACCCACTGCGAGCGTGATGAACACGATGGCCGTCGTGAGGTCGTGCGTAAAGGTGAGCGGCACGACACACAGCGCGGAAAGCAGTTGCGAGATCCAGATGGGATACGATCTCGCCAGCCGCAGGCTGCCAGTCTGGCGCAAGATCCAGTCCGAGAGGTAACCCACGAGCCACAACAGCACCGTGGCAAGCGCCCACGGCAAGATGGAGAAAGCACCGACCGACTTCAGGTTTAGGTGGTATTCGCTCTTCAGATAGGATGGCAACCACGTCATGAAGAAGAAGAGATAATAGCCGAAGACGAAGAACGACCAGTTGTTCGCCATCAACGTGCGGTTGACCAAAAGGTACTTCCACAGCCGCCCTGATGACACGTGATGCGCCTGGCGAAAGCGCATTTCCTTCGCCGGTCGCGTGCGATCCACGTGTTCGGACGCGCGAATGTGGCGCAACTCCTCGTCATTGACGTGGCGGCTATGCTCCGGAAAGTCGCGGAACAAGAAGAACCAGACGGGCACCCAGAGAAGCCCCACAATGCCGAGAATGATAAACATCCCTCGCCAGCCGACACCGAGAATCAAGGACGTCACAATCGGGGCGCCGATGGCGAGCGCGAGTGGGACGGCCACGAGCGAGTTCGACAGCGCGATAGCTCGTTCGCGAGGCGACAGCCAGTCGCCGACTGCCCGGTTGACGGCTGGAAAGTTCGGCCCTTCCGCCACACCGAGAAGGATGCGCATGAGGTAGATGACGGTGAACGACGCAGCGACGCCCGTCAGTCCGATGGACAGGCTCCACAAGAGCGAAGCAAAGAACAGGGCCCATCGGGCGCCGACGTGATCGACCCAGATGCCGCCGAAGAACGTGGTGATCATGTAGCCGATGCCAAAGGCGCCGAGGATCATGCCCACCTGGCTGTCGTTCAGGTGCAGAACCTGCGCGATGTCGCCGATGGCGTACGAAATGGCGGATCGGTCGATGTAGTTGACCACTGTGATGAAAAACAAAAGACCTATGATGACCCAGCGAAAGCGCGTGGCCATGGCTCGACAGCCTCCTTTCTTGTCTTTCCCTGCAAAAGATTGATGGGGAAATCGATTTCATTCTAAGGGCAGGACGGGGTGGGGCACAAGTCTCGCTTACAGGAAGTCCCAGAGGGCCTCCTCGAGCGTGGGGAAGGCGAAGGAAAAGCCGAGATCAAGCGCGCGCTGAGGTAGGACGCGCTGGCCGTCGAGGACGAGCGTGGCGCGCCGTCCGAGTGCAAGTCGCAGCACAGGACCAGGGACATGGGCGAGGTGGGGGCGGTGGAGCACCTCGGCGAGCGCGCGCGTGAAGTCGCGCATCCGGACAGGGTGAGGCGCGGTGGCGTTGAACGCGCCGTCGAGGCGGCTGTCTGCGACAATCCATGCGGCGAGTCGGGCGGCGTCGTCGACGTGGATCCAGGAAATCCACTGATTTCCGCGCCCGAGTGTTCCTCCGAGCCCCAGTTGAAACACCGGCCACATGAGCGGCAGCGCGCCTCCGTCTTGCCCCAGCACCATGCCAAATCGAACAAAGGCCACGCGCGTGAGGGCGCGGAGGGGTTCGGCGGCTTGCTCCCAGCTTACGCAGACACGCGCCAGAAAGTCGTTTCCAGGCGGAGACGCTTCGGTGAACGTCTCCGTGAGGGACGGGCCGTAGTAGCCGACGGCGGACGCCTGCACGTACGCGGTCGGTGCCGCAGGCAAACCTTCAACTGCTGCGATCACGGCCCGGACCGTGTCGACGCGCGACTGGACGATCTCGTGCCGATAGGCCGCACTCCATCGTTTTTGGTTGAGCGAGGCGCCGGCAAGGTTGCAGATGGCGTACGGCTCGCCGCCCTGGATGCTCCTGGCGAAGTGCTCGCGAAGGGCGTGCGAGGAGTAAGGGCGTCGCACGACGATCGGGACGTGGCCCTGGCGCTCGAGTTGTTGCGCGAGGTGGTGGCCGATGAACCCGGATCCGCCAAGCAGGTAGATATGCACGGGAATATCCCCCTGTACATGGAAGGTCTATTTCGAATTGTAGCAAATCATTCTGGCGGACGGGATCGCGCTACAATGGAGGAGGGCGCGCCGATGGAACGCGCAACGTTTCGGCGAACCTGAGGGAGGGATGAGCTCATGTTGAAAGAGATGCAGGATCTCCACGATTTGTACGTGAAGGTCCACGCGACGATTCATCAAATGGTCGATGGCTTGACGGACGATCAGTGGGTCAAGAAGCCGGCGGACAACTTCAACAACATCGCGTCCATTTTGGAACACACGCTGCTCGTGGAACGCCGCTTCTTCGCGCAGTTGAAGGGAGAACCGACAGACACCGACGCGCGGGCGCCGTTTTTGGCGACGAGTTGGGATGTCGCGAAGATCAAGGCGATGTGGTCGGAAAACGAGCGGCTGGCCAAGGAGGCGTTTGATCACCTCACGGCTGAGGAGTTGGATCAGCCGGGAGCCAAGCTCGGTGTCGGCGAGGTGAACAAGCGGCAACTCGCCGCTTACGCCATCGCGCATACGGCGCACCACCGCGGGCAGATTCCGCTCGTGAAGAAGCTGCTAGGCATTTGACGGATAGATGCGCGGGCACATCGGCGAACGGCCGGTGTGTCCATTTTCTTGACTTGCGGAAAACATTTTCGGACGCAAGATGTCCAGTTGTTACACATCTTCCCCTTTACACGGCCGTCGACGCGTCGTACAATGGGCGTGATTCTCTGAAATCTCGGTTCAAATGAGAGATTTCCAGAACATTGAGGGGGTTCGAGAGACTGTGAAACGTCGCGGAAAAGGAATCGCCGCTGCAGGAATGGCGGCAGCCATCGTGCTGGGGGCCACGGGGTGTGGTGCCTCTTCCCAGGTGCAGAGCGCTTCCCACGCGGTCGGCGGAAACGCGGGTGCAGCGTCCGCCAGCGCAAACGGGGGCGTGATTGAGTACGCCGTCCAGCCGGCCACAGACCTGAACTGGTTCCTGCCGCTCTTCACCGGGCCCACGGACACGCTGGCCAATGCGCAGCTCGTGTACCAGATGTTCGTGCCGCTGCTCCAACTGAACAACAACTATCAAATTGACTGGAAGAATTCCATCGCTGAAAAGGTCACCTACAATTCCTCCGGAACGGTCTACCACATCTACCTGAACCCGAAGTGGAAATGGTCCAACGGTCAACCAGTGACGTCCTCGGATTTGCTCTTCACGTGGAACGTCATGAAAGCGGCCTGCGCTCCAAACGCGCCCTCCCCATGGCCGTACGTCGGCGTGGGCACGGGAGACATTCCGAACGGGATCAAGAGCGTCGTGGCGAATGGCCCGTACGAAGTGACGGTCACGCTGAAACAGCCGACCAACCAACAGTGGTTCATTTACAACGGTCTCATGCAGATGACGCCGATGCCGGCGAAGTACATGGATGTCAAGAAGAACATGACGGACGAGCTGAAGTATCTCGGGGCGAATGGGCCGAACATGATGTTTGACAAGGTCGTCGACGGGCCGTTTGAACCGGTGTATGCGAAGGATCGCCAGGAGTGGGTGCTCAAGCCGAACCCGATGTACGCCGGCCACAAGAGCACAGTGTCGAAGTTGATTTTCTTGTACGAGGGTTCCAACGAATCGGAGCTCGCAGCGCTGCGCAGCGGCCAGGTCAATGTCGGATACATCGATCCGTCCGAATCCGCGGCCATCCCGCAGTTAAAGTCATCCGGCTTCACGGTCGCGCCCGAATACATGTTTGCGGTCTTTTGGACCGAGATGAACATGTACCCGGCCTCGCCCAACTCGAAGATCTTCAATCAACTCTATGTCCGCCAGGCCCTGATGCAGGCCATTAACAACGACGAAATTGCGCAGGACATTTATAAGGGGTACGCGGTACCGCTTCACGGGCCCATTCCGCCCGAACCCAAGACGCAGTTCTACGATCCGGCCGTGGCCAAGCTGTATCCTTACAATCCTTCCGCCGCGAAGAAGTTGCTTGAGGCCCACGGATGGCAGCTGAAAAACGGCGTCATGACCAAGGGCAACGAGAAGATGAATTTCACCATGATCTATGCCACGGGCGTCGAGACGACGGTGCAAGAGGCCGAACTGATTCAGCAGGAGCTTGCCCAGATTGGTGTCAAGGTGTCGCTGAAGGGGATGCCGTTTGATCAGCTAATTTCGCTGACGAGCAATCCGAAGGACACCAACTGGGATCTCGCGCTCGGCTCCGGGTGGATCTACAGCGGCCCCGGCTATTATCCGTCCGGCGATGGCCTGTTTAACACGGGTGCGCCGAGTGGCACGGGCTACAGCAATCCGACCGAGGACGCGCTCATCAATGCGACGCACGAACCGTACAGCTCCACAGCCGAGACGATGAAGCACTTCTATCAATACGAGTACTACACGGCAGAGCAGTTGCCGATGCTCTGGAATGTGAACAACGCGACGGTCGCGGTCATCGCGCCGAACGTCCACAACGTGCTGCCGTACTACAACGGCGCGGTGGGGATTCCGGAGATGCAGTACTGGACAGTGTCGGGTCAGTGAGGCTGTGCACGCAAGTGTGAAGTTGTATTGAAGATCTCTTTAAAAAATGCGTGCAATGCGCAATTGGACTTGCTATACTAGGGGTGTCCTTGGTTCTACACCTGCTACTGGCCCGCATCGATCGACACCGTTCGATGCGGGCATTCTCTAGGCGTTGATAGGGAGGTACAAATGGTGCGAAAAATGAGAAAACGAGCGCTTGTTTCTGGCGCAGCTGCAGCAGCCATTGTGCTGGGGGTCACAGGGTGCGGCACGGCCGCCAACAATGCTTCGTCTAGCACGCCTTCTTCGAACGGTGCGAGTGCCGCTAGTGCATCGGCTGGCGCGGCCAGCGTCAATCCAGCTGGTGTGATTGATTACGCGCTGCCTCCGCAGACGGACCTCAACTGGTTCCTTCCCATCTTTAACGCGGCGAACGATTCGCTTTACAACGCTCAGATTGTGGATCAGATGTACATCCCGATGCTGGTGCTGAACAACGATTACAGCATCAACTGGCAGGATTCCATCGCGAAGAACATCACCTACAACAAGCAAGGTACGGTCTATCACATTTTCTTGAATCCCAAGTGGAAGTGGTCCAACGGCCAACCGGTGACTTCCAAGGACGTGCTGTTCACGTGGAACGTGATTAAGGCGGCGTCCGCGCCGAACGCGCCGAGCCCGTGGCCGTTTGTGGGTGTGGGCACCGGCGACATTCCGAACGGCGTGAAGAGCGTGGTGGCGAATGGCCCGTACGAGGTCACCATCACCCTGAAGCAGCCGGCGAACCAGCAGTGGTTCATCTACAACGGCATCATCCAGCTCACGCCGCTCCCTGCTTCCTACATGGACGTGAAGTCGAACATCGTCGACGAGATCAAGTACCTGGGTGCCAATGCGACCAACATGATGTTCGACAAGGTCGTCGACGGCCCGTTCAAGCCGCTCTTAGCCAAGGATAAGCAGGAGTGGGTGATTGTCCCGAATCCGAGCTACGCGGGCCACAAGCCTCAGGTGAGCAAGATTGTCTTCCAGTACGAGGGCTCGAACGAGGCAGAATTCGCCGCGCTGCGCAGCGGTCAGATCAATGTGGGTTACCTGGATCAGTCGCAGCTCGGCTCCGAGTCCGCGCTCACCTCGATGGGCGACACGGTGACACCGGAATACGCATTCGGCATCTTCTGGATTGAGATGAACATGTACAAGGGCTCGCCGAATGCCAGCATCTTTGATCAGCTGCCGGTTCGCCAGGCGCTGCAGATGGCGATTGACCGCCAGACCATCGTGAAGGACATCTACAAGGGCTTCGCGGTGCCCCTGTACGGGCCGATTCCGCCGCAGCCTGCGACGAAGTTCTACGATCCGGCCGTGAACGGCCTCTACAGCTTCAACCTCGCGAAGGCGAAGCAGACACTGGAGAACGCCGGCTGGCACCTGAAGAACGGTGTCATGACCAACGCGCAAGGCAAGAAGATGGAGTTCACGATGATGTACGTCACCGGCAGCGAGTCGACGCAGCAGGAGGCGGAGCTCGTTCAGCAGGACCTGGCGCAGATCGGCGTGAAGGTGCAGCTCAAGGGCGAGCCGTTCTCGCAGTTCATCTCCATCACGTCGGACTCGAGCAACCACTCCTGGGATCTCGCACTGGGCTCCGGCTGGGTGTACAACGGTCCTGGTTACTACCCGACCGGCGAGGGACTGTTCAACACCGGCGCGTCGAGCGGCACAGGCTTCAGCGATCCGAAGGAAGACCAGCTGATCAACGCGACGCACCAGCCGTATCCGACCGAAGCGCAGACCATGAAGGTGTTCGACGAGTACGAGATGTACACGGCAAAGGTTCTGCCGTTCCTGTGGACGGTCAATCCGGCCACGCTCGTCGTGGTGGCTCCGCACGTGCAGGGCGTGTTGCAGCACCTGAACGCGGCAGACGGCCTGCCCGAGATGCAGTACTGGTATGTGACGAAGTGAACGAAGAATGCAAGGCGCCTGCCCTCGTGGCAGGCGCTTTTTGAATCAGGGGGGCGCGTTGGCGCGGCCGGCGACTCACTTCTCAGGCCCCGGTGAAGTGGCACTTGCGAAATGTAACATTGTTATGTTACGATGGCGGCGTCGGAGATGATGTTCAATGGACGAGGAACTGATCTCAAAAAAGGAGTTACTCGATCTCGCCGGGATTTCCTACGGCCAATTGTATCGCTGGAAGCGTAAGAAGCTCATCCCGGAGGAGTGGTTCATCCGCAAGGCCACATTCACCGGCCAGGAGACCTTCTTTCCCCGCGACAAGATCCTGAGCCGCATCGAGCAGATCAAGCAATGGAAGGAAGACGTCCCGCTCGATGAACTGGCGAAGCGCCTTTCGCCGACGGGTATCGAGATTGAGCGGGCTGGAGAAGACCTCGTGCGCCTCGGCATTGTGGGCGATCTCGCCTGGCGCCTCTACGCCGATGCGGTTCCGAACGCCCGGATCTTGGCATTTCCGGACATCGTCTGCGTATACCTCGTGCACGAGGCGCTGGAGAGCGGCCGGGTCAGCCTGGACGAGGCGCGGCAGCTCACCGCTGCATACCCTCGTTTCGTAACAGTGTTTCGTGACATGCAGATGCGTGTCGATCTCGTCCGCAAGCTCGGCGTCGGGACCTGGCTGGCGCGCGCGCCGAATGCCGAGATCGCGCTTGATCCGCAGGCCAACGTCGCGTTTTCCGTCGATGTGGCGAGCGCTGTGGAACAGCTGAAGCTGAAGCTGATGTGAAGGTGACCATGGTCAAATCGGGGAGGGGATCGCGTATGCCTGAGGATCTAGAGGTGTCCGGCCGCACGTCGGTGGGCGGCGGGACGTATGGGCGGGTCGAGGTCAACGGCATGGCGAAGATGCAGGGAGATATCGCTTGCGAGACGTGTGAAGTGAATGGGAGCGCGCAGGTGGATGGCAACCTGCGGGTCGAGGGCCGACTCGAGGTAAACGGCCGCATGTCCGTGGACGGGGCCGTTTGGGCGGGGGCATTCGAGATCAACGGGCTGTGCGACGTGGACGGCAACTGCGAGGTGGCGGAGCAGGCCGAAGTCTCAGGCATGGCGCGCATCCAGGGTGCCCTGCGCGCGGGCGTCCTGAAGATTGGCGGGCGTGTCAAGGTGGAGGGGCCCATCGAGGCGGAGCGCGTCCGCGTGACGGGCAATGTGCACTGCGGGGCGCTGATGAACGCGGACGTGATCGAGTTTGAGTTGATGGGCAAGTCCAAAGTGCGAGAGATTGGCTGCTCGTCGCTCACAGCTGCGGTTGGAAGCGGGGGATGGTTCTCGAAGCCGAGGCTCGAGGTGGAGACGATTGAAGGGGACCGCATCGAGGTGGAGGCGGTGCTGGCCCGCCGGATCCGGGGAGACGTGGTGGTCATCGGCGACGATTGCCGGGTCGATCGCGTCGAATACCGCACGTCGTTCGAGCGGCGCGGTTCGGCCGTGGTCGGTGAAGCGGTGCAGATCTGAGGGGGCGACGGAGATGGGAGACGGGGCGAAGCCGAAGCTGACGGTGATGGGCCAGTCCACCGCAGCGGGTGGCGACTTCGGGCGCGTGCGGATCATGGGGCAGGCGGTCGTCAAGGGGCCACTCACCTGTGAGCGCCTCCGCGTGATGGGCGAGCTGGAGGCGAGGGCGGACGTGTCGGCGGAGGCGGCGACCATTATGGGACAGGCGATGTGTCGAGGCGATGTGACCGCCGCCAAGCTGAACGTGATGGGGGCGCTCGAATGCGACGGGCACTTGTCTGCGGGAGTATTCAAGACGGCGGGCGAGGTCGTCGTCCGTGGAAACTGCGGCGCCGATCGCGCTCTCATTCGCGGTGCGCTGACCGTTGAGGGCCTGTTCTCCGCGGACGAGGCCCGGTTTCGGCTGCACGGCCCGTGCCGGGTGCGCGAGATGGGGATGGGTCGGCTCACCGTGGAGCTGCCGCGGTATCTGTGGAAATCGTCGATGCGCAGGCACGGGACGCTCGAGGCGGACGTCATTGAGGCGGACGAGGTCCACCTCGTTCATACCCGCGCCCGCGTGGTGCGGGCGCAGGTGGTGCGGCTTGGCCCAGGATGCGAGATTGAACGCGTGGAATATGGTCAGTCGTATGACGCGCACCCGGACGCCAAGGTGGGGCGGGTCATCGACGCGGGTAGGCCTGAATAACGCGAGGAGGGTTTGTGTGCAGGCAGATCGGACTTCGAACCAAGGGCTCGTGGTGCTGGCCCTGCTCTTGGGCATCTTTGTCGCGGCCATGGACAACACGATTGTGGCCACCGCGACGGGCAACATCGTGGCGCACCTGGGCGGCCTCGAGCAGATTGTGTGGATCACGGCGGCGTACATGCTGACGGAGATGGCCGGGATGCCCATCTTCGGCAAGTTGTCCGACATGTACGGGCGCAAGCGGTTTTTCATGTTTGGCATCGCGGCGTTTCTCATCGGATCCATCCTGTGTGGGACGGCGCAGAACATGACCGAACTCGCCATCTACCGCGCGATTCAGGGGATTGGCGGCGGTGCGCTGATGCCCATTGCGTTCACCATCATCTTCGACGTGGTGCCGCCGAAGGAGCAGGGCAAGTTCTCGGGGCTCTTTGGCGCGGTCTTCGGCATGGCGAGCATCTTCGGCCCGCTTCTCGGCGCGTACATCACCCAGCACTGGTCGTGGCGGATCGTCTTCTACATCAACGTGCCGATTGGTGTTGTCGCGTTCCTGCTCATCCTGTTCGCGTACCGCGAGTCTGCGCGGCACGGCCGGCAGGCCATTGACTGGCTCGGCATCTTCACGCTGGTGCCCGGCGTGACGGCGCTCACGTTCGCGCTGGAATTCGGCGGACAGACGTATCCGTGGAACTCCGCGCCCATCCTGGCTGGTTTCGCCGTTTCCGCGGCGCTCCTCGCGCTCTTTTTCGCCGTGGAGCTGCGCGCCAAGGAGCCCGTAGTCTCGCTTCACCTCTTTCGAAAGCGATCCTTCGCCGTCTCGAACGTGGCGGGCATCTTGAGCGGCAGCGCGTACATCGTCGCGGTCGTGTGGGTGCCGATTTACGTGCAGGGCGTGCGCGGCGGATCGCCCATCGACGCGGGGCTGTTTCTCCTGCCGATGATGGTCGGATCGTCCGTGACCGCGGCGATGGCGGGGCGCTTCGCGAGCCGCGCGCCTTATCGCACCGTGCTCTTGCCGTTCGCCATCGTCTTCGGCGCCGGCATCGCGCTGCTTCTCGGGCTTGGGGCAGATACGCCGACGTGGCGTGTAATCCTCGACATGGCCGTGGTGGGGCTTGGCATCGGGCCGTTCTTCTCCGTCACCGGCATGGCCGCGATGGGCGATCTCGACGCACAAAACCGCGGCGCGGGCAGTTCCACGAACAGCTTCGTCCGCGAACTCGGCATGACGGTCGGGATTGTGATCTACGGCGCGATTCAGAAGCACGCGTTCGCCCACCAGGTGGCAGAGGCGTTTCGGGGTGTGCCGCAGGCGCGCGCGTTCAGCCACATGGATCCTCGCGCCATCATGTCGCCTGAGACGCGCGAGCACATGCCCGGCTTTGTGCTGCAGAAGCTCACAGACGCGCTGAATCAGTCCATTCACTCTGCGTTCCTTTGGGATCTCGTTCCATGTGTGCTGACCGTGGTGGCGGTGTGGATGTTTGGAACATCTCGCTTTCGGGCGCCGGCCTGGTCCAACGCTCCGAGCGGCGAGACGGTGGAGTGACGTCAAATCCAGTGAGGAGAGAGCGCGATGTTACGGGTATTCCGATGGCCGGCGTTCACCTCGGTCTGGCTGGGGCAGGTCCTGTCGCAGCTCGGCACGCAGTTGTTTTTCATCATGGCGTACTGGGAAGTTCAGCTCCGCTCGCCGTATCTGTTGTCCGCCGCGGGCCTGGCCCTGACACTTCCCAACCTCCTGTCTGCGGTGGGCGGCAGCCTCGTCGATCGCTGGGACGCCCGGTACGTGATGCTTTGGACAGATCTCGCTCGCGCCTCGGTCTCGCTGTTCGGCGCCCTCGTGTACGCCCTTTGGCCCCACGCGTTTGTGGCGGTCACGCTTGTCATCCTGGCCGCGCACGGCCTCGGAGGGAGTCTCTTTGGGCCGGCGGAGAACGTGATCCTGCCGCGCCTGGTGCCCGACGAGGATCTGACGGCGGCCAATGGTCTGGTCATGACGACGTCGCGATTGGCGCTGTCCGTCGGGTCGGCCATCGGCGGCGCATCGCTCGCGGCCATCGGCATCCCTTGGATCGCGGCCATCGACGGCCTGAGCTTTCTCGCGAGTGCCGCTGCCGTGGCGAACGTCATTCGCCTGTGGCGGCGCGAGGGCCGGATCTGGCGGGATGGCGCGGCGGAACCGAGGCCGAAGGCTTCTGTGGTCTCGCAGGTGATGGAGGGCTGGCGCGCCGTCGGGCGCATTCGCTGGTACGTGGCCGTCCTGCCCCTCATCGTGCTCCTGAACTTCTTCTTTGCAGGCGTGGACGTGCTGTTGTCGGTGTGGACGCACCGCGTGCTGCACGGAGGCGCTCTCCAATTCGGCGCCATCAACGCGGCGCTGTCGCTCGGACAGTTGCTCGGGAGCCTCTTCGCGGGACTCGCCGCGCGGATGAGCGCGCGCACCGGACTTCTCACCTTCGGCGCCCTGACGTCCTTTGCCATGCTCATCTTCAGCTTCTCCCGCTCGGTGTGGCTCTCGCTCGCGATGAATGTTGTGCTGGGCGTGTCGCTCGCCATCATCAACGCCATCGGCTTTGCCCTGATGCAGCGCGCGATTCCTGGGGAGGTGCGGGGCCGCGCGTTTGGCCTCATCTACTCGTTCGCGGGCGTGGCCGTCCCGCTTGCGTCCGCGCTCGCCGGCGCTTCGTTGCACGTGGTCCCCGTCGCGGCGTGGATGTGGCTCTGTTCCGCCGCCTGTGCCGCGCTCACCATCGGCTGGTGGCGCGTCGCGCCGAAAGGCACCGCCGGTGGTCCCTCGGCAGATGTGGCGTCGAACGCATGATGCCCCGCGATTGGTGCAAACAGGCCCTCCGACCTGATATACTGGATTCGAATGTTTACAAAATCGCTTGGAGGAGTCGGCTGCATGGCGAAGCGCTTGATTTTCGGCCATCGAAATCCGGATACCGACGCGATCACGTCCGCGATCGCATACGCTCACCTGAAGCGCGAACTGGGGGAGGACGTGGAGCCCGTTGCGCTCGGCGAGCCCAACCCTGAGACGCAGTTCGTCCTGAGCCATTTCGGCGTGGCCGCGCCGCGCGTGGTCGAAAGCGTGGCGGGAGAAGTGGACGAGGTCATCCTGGTGGATCACAACGAGCGCCAGCAGAGCGCGCCGGACGTCGACCAGGTGAAGGTGGTGGAGGTCATTGATCACCACCGCATCGCGAACTTCGAGACGGCGGATCCGCTCTACTACCGCGCGGAGCCGGTCGGGTGCACGGCCACCATTCTCAACAAGCTGTACAAGGAGAAGAACGTGTCCATCCCGCGCCACGTGGCTGGCATCATGCTTTCCGCCATCATTTCGGACACGCTGCTGCTCAAATCGCCGACCTGCACGGAGGAGGACGTGAAGGCCGCGCGCGAGCTCGCCGAGCTGGCTGGCGTGAAGCTCGAGGAGTACGGCCTTCAGATGCTCAAGGCGGGCGCGGACCTCAGCCAGAAGACCGTCGACGAACTGCTGACGCTCGACGCGAAGGAGTTCCAGATGGGGAACCACAAGGTCGAGATCGCCCAGGTCAACGCGGTCGACGTGAACGACGTGCTCGCCAAGAAGGCCGAGATCCTGCAGGCCATCGAGAAGAAGATCGCCGAAAAGGGCCTGGATCTGTTCTTCTTCGTCGTGACGGACATCTTGAACAACGACTCGGTCGGCCTGGCACTTGGAAGCGCGGCGCACGCGGTCGAAGAAGCGTACGGCGTGAAGCTCGAGGATCATCAGGCCTTGTTGAAGGGCGTCGTGTCCCGCAAGAAGCAGATTGTGCCGGTGCTGACGGAGGCGCTCTCGAAGTAAGTCCACAAAAACTCGGATAGCTGCCGATGCGGCGGCGCGTTTGCGAGGTTCAGACTGGAAACCTGCCGTGCCCGATGGGGTGCGGCTTTTCTTTTGGAGATGACAGCATGACCCATGTGCTCCATGTGTTGAGTGATCGCGCCCGCGGCGCAAAGGTTCCGCTCGAAGACGCGCTGTGGCTTGCGGCGTTAGGCGGGGCCGACGTGATTCAGGTCCGGGAGAAGAAGGCGCCGGCTCTCGCGGTGTTCGAGTTCGCGTGTGCGCTTTTGGCGCGAATTCGCGAGGCGGGATCGAGCGCGCGCGTGTTGGTGAACGACCGCCTGGACGTGGCAATGGCGGCAGGCGCGGACGGCGTGCATCTGGCGGCCAAGTCGCTGCCGGTGGCGGTCGCGCGCGAGGTGGTCAAGCGGGCGGGCGGCGGGCTTGTCGTCGGCTGTTCCGTGCATTCGCTCGAGGAAGCGAAGGCCGCCGAGGCCGCGGGCGCGGACTACGTCACGTTCGGCCACATCTTTCCGACCGCGTCTCACCCGGGACTGCCGCCAAAGGGCGTGCGTGAGCTCGCTCGGGTGGTCGAGGCGCTGTCCATCCCGGTGGTGGCGATTGGCGGCATTGACGCGGGAAACGTGGGCGAGGTGTTGGCGACCGGCGCGAGCGGCGTGGCCGTGATCGGCGCGGTGGTGGAGGCCGCGGATCCGCGTGCGGCCGCGGCGAGGCTCAAAGAGGCCATGGCGAGATCGCCCGTGGCGCCCAAGGTCCCGTTTCCGACGCTGGAGGGGGGAATGCGGCGTGCGCGCGTATGACGCCGTGGTGGTGGGCGGCGGCGCGATTGGCATGGCGTCGGCGCGGGCGCTGGCGCGCGAGGGGCTGTCCGTGGCCGTGGTCGATCGCGGCCGACTGGGGGGCGAGGCCTCGAGCGCGGCGGCGGGGATGCTCGGCGCGCAGCTCGAGGCGCACGCGCCAGACGCGTTTTACGCGCTGTGCCGCGAGAGCCGCGCGATGTACCTGGAGTTTGCAGCGGCGCTCCTTGAGGAGACCGGCATTGATGTCGAGTGGGTGGAGAATGGAATTGTGCAGCTCGCGCGCTCCGAGGGCGCGGCCACGCAACTGAAGGAGCGGATGAACTGGCAGCGCGCGGCTGGCGATGAGGCCGTTTGGCTGGAACCCGGGGAGGTGCGCGAGCTCGAGCGCGGCGTGGCGGGCGATGTGCTCGGCGCCCTCTACCTGCCGCGCGACGGGAACGTGCACGCGCCGAGGCTCAGCGCGGCGCTGCGGGCGTGTGTGGCCAGCGCGTGCGACGTCTACGAGGGCGAGGAGGTGCTGCGCGTCGAGCGCGATGGTGAGCGCTGGCGCGTCCGGGGCGCGCGAGAGGTGTACGCGGCGGATTGTGTCGTCGTTGCGGCGGGCGCGTGGGCCTCTCCTCTGCTTCGCGCGCTCGGGGTTCCGCTCGAGGTGCGCCCGGTGAAGGGGCAGATGCTCGCCGTCCGCCCTCCGCGCGGCGCTGGGCTGCGCCGCACCGTCTACGACGCCGGAACGTACTTGGTGCCCAAGCGGGATGGCACAGTCGTGATCGGCGCGACGGAAGAGCCGGACGCCGGTTACGACAAGCGCAACACCGTGGATGGCCTCGCTGCACTCGCGGCAAGGGCGCTCGACGCGGTGCCCGGCCTTCGCGGCGGCGAGTGGCTGCGCGCCTGGAGCGGGCTTCGCCCGCGCCTCGCGGGAGAATCGGCCGATCCGGTCATCGGGCCGTGGCCCAGCGCGGAGGGGCTCATTCTCGCCGTGGGCCACTTTCGCAACGGCGTGTTGCTCGCGCCCATCACGGGCCGCATCGTGGCGAGCGCTGCGCTCGGCCGCGCGCCCGAGGATCTGTGGTTGCCGTTTTGGCCGCCAACGCGCTTCTCGGTCTTTGGAGGTGAGGTGCGTGCGGATACGATTGAACGGTAAGGACGTCTCCCTTCCGGACGGCATGACGCTGCGCGATCTCGTCCGTCACTACGATCTCGACGGCGAGCCGGTTGCCATCGAGCGGAACGGCCAGATTGTGGACCGGCAGGCGTTCGAAGCCGAAGTGATTCAGGAGGGCGACGTCATCGAGATGGTGCGATTTGTCGGCGGCGGTTGAGGGGATTTGGGCCGCTTCGCAGACGGGTCGCCCTGTCGCAGACATCCATACGATGGGAGGAGCATGTTTCCCGTGGAACCTTTGGTGATTGCAGGTCGCTCGTTCAACTCCCGGCTCATGGTGGGCACGGGCAAGTACGAATCTCTCGAGGTCATGCGCGAAGCGCTCGACGCTTCGGGCGCCGAGATCGTCACGGTCGCGGTGCGCCGGGTGAATCTCGATGCGCGCGAGACGTCCATCCTGTCCTACATCGATCTCGAGCGCTACACCCTGTTGCCCAACACGGCGGGATGCCACACGGCGGAAGAGGCCGTCCGCACGGCGCGGTTGGCGCGCGCCGCGGGGCTGTCGAACTGGGTGAAGCTCGAGGTCATCTCGGACGACGGCACCCTGCTTCCGGATCCCATCGCGACCGTGGAGGCCGCCGAGACCCTCGTCAAAGAGGGATTCGTCGTGCTTCCCTACACCACGGACGATCACGTCGTGGCCCGGAGGCTTTTGGAGGTGGGCTGCGCGGCCGTGATGCCGTACGGGTCCGCCATCGGCACGGGGCGCGGTCTCGAAGCGGTGGAGCGGATTGCGCGCATCGTCGACGAGATCCGCGGGCGCGTGCCCGTGGTGGTGGACGCGGGCATCGGCGCGCCGTCCGACGCCGCGCTCGCGATGGAGACCGGTGCGGACGCCGTGCTCGTCAACACCGCCATCGCCCGGGCGGGCGATCCGGTCGCGATGGCGCGGGCGATGCGGCTGGCGGTCGAGGCTGGCTATCTCGCGCGGCGCGCCGGTCGGATCCCGAAATCGAGCGTGCCATCGCCTTCGAGCCCAGAGGCGGGCGTCGTTGGCCGGAGTTGAAAGGAAGGCCGCGCCATGACGGATTTCGACTTCAAGGACCGATACTCGCGCCAGATTCGCTTTCGGCCCATCGGCGAGGCGGGACAGGCGCGCATCTCGCAAGTTCGCGTGGCCGTGGTGGGGCTCGGCGCACTCGGGACCGCGAGCGCCGCGCAGCTCGCGCGCGCCGGCGTGGGCTATCTGCGCCTCATCGACCGGGACGTCGTCGAGCCGTCGAATCTGCAGCGCCAGTTGCTGTACACCGAGGAGGACGCCCGGAACGCCACGCCGAAGGCCATTGCGGCGCGCAACGCGCTTGCGGCCGCCAACAGCGGCATCGCCATCGAAGCCGTGGTGGACGATCTCGACGCCTCGAACGCGGAGCACCTGCTCGCCGACGTGGACGTCGTGATCGACGGAAGCGACAACTTCGAGGTCCGATATTTGGTGAACGAAGTCGCGGTCAAGCACAACATCCCGTGGGCCTACGCGGGCGCGGTGGAGGCGCACGGCACGAGCGCGTTTCTGCGCCCCGGCCGGACGCCGTGCCTCGTGTGTCTGCTGGGCTACGGCGCCCGCGTGGGACACGACACGTGCGACACCGTCGGCGTCATCTCGCCCATTGTGCAGTGGATGGCGTCGTACCAGGTGGCGGAGGTGCTGAAGTACCTCGCGGGCCGCGAGGACGCCCTGTCGAACGCCATCCTCCAGGCCGACGTCTGGCATACCGACGTGCGCCTCATCCGCATGGGCGGGCCGAAGCGAGACTGCCCGTGTTGCGGGCGACGCGACTTTGTGGCCCTCCGCGCTGGCCGCCGGGCGCTTTCCATCACCTTCTGCGGCCGCCAGACGATTCAGGTGCGGCCTCAGGAGGACGTGGCGCTCTCGCTGTCAGCGCTCGCCGAGCGCCTGCGGCCGCTTGGCACTGTGCGCGCGAATGACGCTCTGCTCCGATTCGAGACAGAAGGCATCGCGCTCACCGTGTTTCCCAACGGCCGGGCGCTGGTGCACGGTACGGACGATCCCGCCCGCGCCCGTTCGCTTTACGCGCAGTACATCGGCATGTGATACCTAAAGCGGCAGCGTCAACTGAATGTAGTGGGAACCGGGCGCGGTATTCCCTGGTTCCGCGCGCGCAAGTCTTGCCGTCTGCGCGGCCGGCTCGGCGTCCTGCGAGTCCGCGGGCGTCTGCCGCGGCGCAAGACCCGCCATTCGCCTGGCGAGGGTTTCAACCGCGTACAACCGCTCGGCGTACGCGCGCGATGGATAGGCGCGGCCCGCGTACAGCCGTTCGTATCGGGGAACCATCGCCGGGTACGCGCGCTTGAGGACGGAGAAGAACCACGGCTTGACCTCGGGTGCCAGCCGCAGAGGAGACACCATGGCATCCGTAGCGCCTGCCGCCCGGGCGGCCTGCATCACCGCGGCGATGGAGTGGGCGTCGTCCGTCAGGTAGGGGAGCACGGGTGCGACGAAGACACGCACGGGAATTCCGGCCTGCGCGAGCTTCGCCATCGCGCGCAGCCGGACGGCGGGCGGTGGCGTGGCTGGCTCGAATGCGCGCCAGATCTCGGCATCCAGCGTGTGCAGGCTCACGTGCACGCCCTCCAGCCTGGCGCTCCGCAGAAGGTCGATGTCTCGCAGCACGAGTGGCGATCTCGTCGTGATGCTGAACCGGACGCCGTACCGGATGAGGATCTCGAGGCACTGGCGCGTGATGTGGAAGCGCGCTTCGGCTGACTGATACGGGTCCGTCGCCGTGCCGACGGCCACCGTGCCGAGCGAGGCAGCCATCCGCTCGAGGTCTCCGCCTGCTCGCGCCAGCCGCGCTTCGAGTTCGGCCTCGAGAACGGCCGGCAGATCTCGCTTCACGTGGATGCGCGAGCGAAACGTGTCGTCCGCGCTGTACCCGAGATACTCGTGCGTGCCTCGCGCATAGCAGAAGGCGCAACCGTGTCCGCAGCCTCGATACGGATTCAGCGACCATGTAAAGGGCATGTTCGAGGCTCGGACCCGGTTCAGCGCCCGTTTCACCTCGAGATGAAGAAACTTCGGCGCCTCCACCCTGGCACTCCCCCTAGGCTCGACCTGCACAAAACCGAACATATGTTCTGATCCCAGTATACCCCCGCTCCCCCCGTTTCGCAAGTCCCGCGCAATTTCCAGGTGAAACGCCACGCTGTGTGTGCTACTGTATATACAGTTGATTAGACAGATGCCGTGCGCCTGGCTAGGTGGCGAGGCGCGCAGGAGGAGGCGTGAGGGCGATGTGGCTCGACGTGGTGACGCGCGATCTCGTCCGCCTTGCGCTCGCGGAAGACCTGGGCCGTGGCGATCTCACGACCGAAGCGGTCATCCCAGCCGATGCGACAGCGCGCGCGAGCGTGTGGATCAAAGAGCCGTCCAGGGTGTGCGGCACGGACGTGGCCGCGTGGGTGTTTCATGAGGTGGATCCGACTCTCCGGGTCACAGTGGCGTGCGCGGACGGGATCGATCTCGACGGACCTCAAATCGTGATGCGGGTGGAGGGTGCGGCGCGGTCCATCCTCGGCGCGGAGCGCACGGCGCTCAATTTTCTGTCCCGCTTGACGGGCATCGCCACCGCTGCGCGCGACGCCGTCCGCGAGATCGCGGGAACGAGGGCGCGCATCCTGGACACGCGGAAGACCACGCCCGGATGGCGGGCGCTGGAAAAGTACGCGGTCCGCGTTGGAGGCGCCTGGAATCACAGGTTTGCGCTCGACGACATGGTGCTCATCAAGGACAACCACATCGCCATCGCGGGCGGCGTCCGCGAGGCCGTGTTGCGCGCCAAGGCGCGGGCTGGGTTTGCCCACAAGGTCGAGGTGGAGGTCGAATCCCTGGATCAGCTGGAGGAGGCCATTGCGGCGGGGGCCGACGTCGTGCTCCTCGACAACATGGACCTCGAGATCATGCGCGAGGCGGTGCGGCGCACCGGGGGCCGCGTGCCGCTGGAGGCTTCTGGCAACATGCGCCCGGGGCGGCTGAGGGCTGTGGCGGAGACGGGCGTCGACTTCATCTCCATGAGCCACATCACCATGCGCGCCCAGGCCGTGGACGTGGGGCTCGATATCGACGTGGAACTCGCGTAAAGGGGGCTTGTCGACATGGAAGCGGCAGGCGTCGTGATCGTCGGAGCCGGGATCGCAGGGCTCACCGCCGCGCTCGCCGCGGCCGAGGCCGAGGACGTGTGCGTCATCGCTGGGGACGGGCCGCGCGCGTCGAGTTCAGCGCGGGCGCAGGGGGGGCTTGCGGCCGCGCTCAGCGAGGGTGACGAACCGGCACTGCACGCTGCAGACACGCTGCGCGCGGGTGCCGGGCTATGCGACGCTCAGCGGGTGCGCGAATTGACCGACGAAGCGCCGGGTGTCGTCGCGTGGCTCGCACAGCTCGGGGTTCCGTTCGATCGCGACTCGTCCGGGCGGTTCGCCCTGGGCCGGGAAGGCGGCCACACGAGAGGGCGCATCGTCCACGCGGGCGGAGACGCCACCGGGCACTTCATCACCGAAGCGCTTTGGCAGGCGGCCGCGCGCCATCCGCGGATCGAAATCCGTCGGGAGCACTGCGTGGGCCTTGCGCAGGACGCGACGGGGCGGGCCGTCGGCGTGTGGACCTGGGACGGGGCTCGTCAACGATTTGTCGCGGCTCGGCGCGCCGTGGGGCTCGCCACGGGCGGGGTGGGCGCCCTCTTCGGCCGCACGTCGAATCCGCCGAGCGCGGTGGGCGCAGGCGTCGCGCTCGCCTATCACGCGGGCGCCACGCTCGCGAATCTCGAGTTTGTGCAGTTTCATCCGACGCTGTGGCTTGGGCGGGATGGCGAAGCGATGCTTCTCTCCGAGGCGCTGCGCGGCGCAGGCGCGGTGCTCGTCACGGAGGGCGGTGCGCCGCTTTTCGCCGATCCGGCGGACAACCTCCGCACGCGGGACGTGGTCGCGCTCGCCATCGCAAGAGCGGAGGCGGAAGGTCATCGGGTCTATCTCGACGCGACTCGGGTTCCGGATGTCGCGGCGCGCTTCCCGTCTATCGCGGATCGGCTTCGCCGCGCCGGCCTGGACCTCGCTTCGCAGGCCATTCCTGTGACGCCCGGCGCGCACTTTCTCATGGGCGGGATCGAGGCCGATCTCGTCGGTCGCACCTCGGTGCCAGGGCTCTTTGCGCTTGGCGAAACGGCGTGCACGGGCGTGCACGGGGCCAATCGGCTGGCGAGCAATTCGCTGCTCGAGTGTGTCGTCATGGGGCGGAAATTTGGGAAAGCCGTGCGGGAGGAGCCAGTTGGGATGCACCCCCCAGAAGATCCCGTGTGGCTTCTTCATCCAGAGCAAGACCAGGCGGCACTCTCCGAACTCGCCCCCGTCCTGTGGCGATCCGTCGGACTCGTGCGCGACGAGTCGGGGCTGCGGGCGGCGCTTGTCGAGCTTGAAGGCATGGCGGACCGATATCCCGGCTCTGGGGCGGTGCTGGCCGCGTCGCTCATCGCGCGCTCGGCACTCTGGAGAAAAGAGAGTCGAGGCAGTCACGTGCGAATGGACGCGCCGGCGCCCGTTCCGGCGTACGCTCGCCCAAGCCGAATGTGCAAGGCGCATCGGGCTCCTACGTCTGTCGCGATCACGACCTGAGGGGGAATGCATGTGCTGGAGACGAAGGCGGAACGCCAAGATTTGATTGACGAAATTCTGGCGTGGAAGAAAAAGCGGAACGCCCTGATCCTGGCGCACAACTATGAGCTGCCGGAAATTCAGGACATTGCGGACGTGCTGGGGGATTCGCTCGCGCTCGCGCGCGCTGCGATGCGCGCCGATGCCGACGTGATCGTGCTCTGCGGCGTCCACTTCATGGCGGAGACGGCGGCCATCCTCAACCCGGACAAGACGGTGCTGTTGCCTGATCCGAACGCGGGCTGTTCGCTGGCGGATTCCATCACGGCGGATGAGCTGCGCGCGTGGAAAGCGGAGCACCCGGGCGCCGTAGTGGTCTCCTACGTCAACACGTCGGCGGACGTGAAGGCGGAGAGCGACTACTGTTGCACGTCTTCGAACGCCGTGCAGGTGGTCCAGAGCATTCCTGAAGACCGAGAGATCCTGTTTCTGCCTGACATGTTTCTCGGCTCGTACGTGAAGCGGGTGACCGGGCGAGAGAACTTGCACATCTGGATGGGCGAGTGCCACGTCCACGCGGGCATCCGGCCGCACGACATCGAGGCGACGCTCTCGGCTCATCCCGATGCGGAACTCCTGATTCACCCAGAGTGCGGTTGCTCGACGTCCAACATGTACCTGCTCGCCGAGGGGCAGTTGCCGGCGGATCGCACGCACGTTCTGTCGACCAGCGGCATGCTTGAGCGCGCTCGCGAATCCGACAAGCGCGCGTTCATCGTGGCGACGGAGGTCGGCATCCTGTACCAGATGGAGCGCCAGAACCCGGATAAGACCTTCATCCCGGCGAACCGCGCTGCGGTCTGCCCGTTCATGAAGATGATCACGCTCGAGAAGGTGCGGGACGCGCTCGCCCGGCTCGAGACGGTCATCTCCGTGCCGGCTGACGTGGCGGAGCGCGCGCGGGTTGCCATCGAGCGGATGGTGGCCATCGGCTGAAGAGGCCGAGGCAGGTATCGCCACGCGAGGCGTCGAATCCTCTCTCCTGCAAGCCGGTGGGAGGGGATTCGATATGCCGTCTCGCGTGTCCAAATCGATTTTTTGTAATCAAGTTGGGTATCTGACCGGTGGTGACAAGCGCTTTTGGATTCGGGCTCGCGAGGCTCAGCCGTTCGCGCTGCGCACGCCGGAGGGGCAGGCCGTGTTCGCGGGGATGACGAAGCCCGTGGGTGGGGATTGGTACGTTGGCGATTTTACCGCGCTTCGCGTGCCGGGAACCTACCTCCTGACGGTGGGGCCTCTCGAGGCGCGAATCCATGTGCATCGCCGGGCGTATCGCGACGTGCTCGAAGCCATGGTGCGATTCTTCGACTATCAGCTCTGCGGCGTCGCGCTGCCAGAAGAGGAAGCAGGTCCATGGGCGCATGGTCCGTGCCATACGAGCGACGCCAGGGTGTTGGGCGCGGAGCGCGCCGTGGCCTGCCCGGGCGGTTGGCACGACGCTGGCGATTACGGCAAATACACGGTCCCCGCCGCCAAGGCCGTCGCGGATCTTCTTCTTGCTCACGAGTACTTCCCGGGGGCGCTTGCGCACGTCCGCCCCATGCGCTCGGTGCACCGGGAACCTCACCTGCCGCCGGCGCTCGAGGTGGCGCGCGAGGAGATTGTCTGGCTGCTCACCATGCAGGATCCGGCGACAGGCGGCGTATACCACAAAGTCACCACGCCTTCCTTTCCGCCGCTCGACACCCGCCCCGAAGACGACACTGCCCCGCTCGTCCTCAGCCCTGTCTCTTACGCGGCAACGGCCACATTTTGCGCCGCCATGGCGCACGCCGCCCTGGTGTACCGCGCCCACGATCCGGCTCTCGCCTCGCGCTGCGCAGACGCTGCGCAACGCGCGTATGCGTGGCTCAGCGAACACGAAATGCGGCCGTTTCGCAATCCCGCGGGAATCCTCACAGGCGAATACGGCGACAGCGAACTCCGCGACGAGTTGTTGTGGGCGTCCAGCGCCATGCTTCGCATGACCGGTGATCCCGGGTGGGCACGCGTGTGCGAGCCCCTGCTCGATCTCGACCTCCCCTGGGAGCTGGGATGGGCGGACGTGGCGCTCTACGGCGTCATGGAATACCTGCGCGCGCCCAGCGCCGCCGTGTCGGAAGACGTGCGAAGCTGGGTGAAAGGTCGGCTTCTCCGAGAACTCGACGCGCTCGGCGCCATGGCCGAATCGCATCCCTTCGGCATTCCCATGCGGGACGAGGATTTCATTTGGGGCAGCAATATGGTGCTCTTGAACCGCGCCATGGCGTTTTTGTTGGCCGAAGGCGTCGGGATCCCTCATCCCGCGGCGCGAACGGTGGCCCAGCGCTCGGCAGACTACCTGCTTGGCGCCAATCCGCTCGGTCAGTGCTACGTCACGGGCTTTGGCCAACGCCCCGTGCGTCATCCCCATCATCGCCCCTCGGCTGCGGACGATGTGGACGATCCCGTTCCAGGCATGGTGGTGGGAGGCCCAAACCGGAACCTGCAGGACGAGATCGCCCGCGCGCGACTTTCGGGGAGGCCCGCGATGGAGGCGTACCTCGATCATCAGGACAGCTACTCGACCAACGAGGTCGCCGTCTATTGGAATTCACCTGCCGTGTTTGTCATCGCGGGTTTGCTTGAAGCGCGCGAGAGGTGAAGGATGGCCTCACGAGCACAAGCTTAAAAAGACAAGGATCGCCCAATAAGACTATTGATTTTGGCATGTCTCAATTTTATGTTTGAGACATCAGCCAAATCGTTTTGTCTAAAGGCAAATCGATTTGTGCGCCTTGATTCCACTCCGCTGGAAGGGGATCAGGGGGTGGTGTACGCGTCCAGGCCTGGGCGGTGCATGAATCGCATGAGGCATGATGGGGGTCGTTGAAAGCGTTCTCGACGGGCGAAAACGCCAAGACACAGGAAGAAGGAGTGAGCAACGTGGCCAAGCGGAAACTCAGAAAGTGGCATGTGCCGGTCGCTGTGCTTGTGGCAAGCGGAGGTCTGGTGGGATGCGCCACCTCGGCCCAGAATCACAGCACGACGTCCAACAGCGGCGCAGCTTCGGCGGTTCCCGTGCGGGCGGCTGGGGCCAATGGAACCGTGACCATCACGTATCCTTCTCCGCCGGGCATCTCATCGCTTGACCCGTCGCAGTGGGCGGCGCAGATCCTGGTGGACCAGGGCACGATTCTGGAAGGACTCTACGGATACAATCAACAAAATCAGATTGTGCCGAAAATCGCTTCGGGCTATTCTCTTTCTAAGGACGGACTCACCTGGACCATCTACCTGCGCCACGACGCGCGCTGGTCTAACGGGGATCCGGTTACGGCGCAAGACTTCTATTACGCATGGATGCGCCAGCTGAACCCGGCCAACTCGCAGGCTCAGCTGTGGGCGAGCGTGCTCAACAACGTGAAGAACGCTTATCAGTATCACTCGGGCGCCGTGCCGGCGAGCCAAGTGGGCATCAAGGTCATCAATAATTATGAGTTGCAGATCACGACCACGACGCCGCACTACATCCTGGGCGAGTTGGCGGTGTCCGCGTCGATGCCGCTGGATCCCAAGGTGGTCAATGCGCACCCGACGAACTGGTATCTGCCGCAGTACTTCGTGGGCGACGGGCCGTACATTGTGAAATCGTTTACGCCGAACGGGACCATCACGCTGGTGCCCAACCCGAAATACGTGGGCCATCCTGGTGAGGTCAACCACGGGAACGCGAAGGTCATCAACCTGGTGCCGGGCACCACGGTCGCCGTGGAGGACTACATGGCGGGCAAGTTGGACGTCGCGCTCGTCGGATCGCCGTCGGATCTGCAGTACATCAAGACGCACAACTTGAACAGCCAGCTCCACGTCGCACCGGATTACAGCATCGAATACCTCGAGTGGGACCATTCCGCTATTCCGTCGCCGTATTACAACACGAAGGTGCGACAGGCCATCGCCATGGCCATCGAACGCCAGCCCATTGTGCAGGACGTGTTGGACGGGATGGGCGGCGTAACCAACACGTTCTCGACGCCAGGCTGGCCGGCCGCCAAGTACGAGAAGGGGTTGCCTGAGAACGTAGCCGAAGCCAAGAAGCTCTTGGCGGAAGCCGGTTATCCAAACGGCAAGGGGCTGCCGGTTCTGTACTTGTACGCGCCGGTGCCAGACGTGAACCAACAGGGCGTGCCGGTCGCCGAGGCCATTTCCCAGGAGCTGCAGCAGAACCTCGGCATCCAGACCAAGATTGTCCAGGAAAATCAGACGGACTACAGCGCGCTCGTCTGGGAGGGGCCGCTCAAGGGCATCCAACCCGGATTCGTCGTCGCGGCGGGCGCTGTCAACTGGTTCGAGCCGGCCAACATGGACATCCAGGCGAGCCAGGGCATCTACTTCCCGGGCGATTACGGTTGGACACCGCAACAGGTGCAGCACGTGCTCCCGTGGTACAACACGCCGTATGATCCGGCGTCTGTCGCCAAGTACGGCAACCCGCAGAATCCGAACACCGGCGTGAGCTGGAACGACTGGATCCCGCTGCAGAAGGAAGTGCAAAAGGACATCGCTATCATCACCAAGTGGACAAAGGAGCAGCCTGCGCAGTGGCAGGCCATCCTGAGCCCGCCGGGGACGCCGTCGCTCCAGCAGCAGTGGAACCAGATTGTGCAGCAGTGGAAGAGCGCCAAGACGGCGAGCGCGAAACATGCCGCGTTCGTTCTCGCGTGGGAGTTCGTCGCGCCGGAGTCTGCGACGACGACGCTCGGCGGCACGAACACGGGCGCGCTCGACGTGCAAGCCTGGTGGGACACGAACGAGTCCGAGCAGGAGCGCGAGTGGCGGATGTGGCAGGCCTACGAGCAAAACAGCATGACCTCGTCTCAGGCGGCGGTGTGGGCCGGCAAACTCGTCACGTCGCTTGAGCAGCAGGCCTGGGTCATCCCGCTTTACTACAACGAGACGTTCTACCTGGAGAAGCCGTGGGTGACCGGCGCGCAGCCCAACCCGTGGGCGTGGGGCAACTTCTATCAGTTCCAGTATCTGTCCACCAAGTGACAGCAGCGCAGCATGCCCGCGGGCGGGAGCCCGCGGGCGCGTTGAAGGGAGGCCTGCGATGTTTTACGTCAAATTCCTCGCCAAGCGCTTCGTGGCCATCATCATCACGCTGGCGGCTGTCATCGCTATTTCGTACGTCATGATGTACTACTCGCCAGGGGGCTTCATGAACACGACGCAGCTCGCCTCGGCACTAGCGCCGCTCGCCGCTCAGGATCCCGCTGCGTACCAGAAGCTCATGGAGCAATTTCAGAGCCGGTACGGCCTGAATCTGCCTCTGTGGAAACAGGTGCTGCTCTATGAATGGCACACCTTCACATTCAATTTCGGCAACTCGATGCAGAACCCCACGTTGAGCATCATGTCGCAACTCAAGGGCGCGCTGCCCATCAGCGTGTTTCTCGCGTTTGGTTCCGTCGTGGTGTCGGTCGTCATCGGCATTCCCATGGGCGTCATCGCGGCGCTCAAGCGGAACTCGTGGGTCGATTATCTTGTGACGACCCTGTCGATGTTCGGCCAGGCCATCCCTTCCTTTGTGCTGGCTGTCCTTTTTGTTCTCATTTTCGGCGTCGTGTGGCAGAACGTCCTGCCCGTCACGGGGTGGGGAACGCCTGCAGATGCGGTTTTGCCCATCCTGTCGCTGGCCGCAGGGAACATCGGCGTGGTCGCCCGATACATGCGAGGCAGCCTGATTGAGACCATGAGACAAGACTTCATCCGGACCGCCAAAGCGAAAGGCGTCAAGTACTGGGCTCTGGTGCTTCGGCACGGCGTTCGCAACTCGCTCACCGCGCTCATCACCGTGATCGGGCCCCAATTTGCGTTTACCGTCGTCGGCACCGTCTGGGTCGAGAACATCTTCGCCATTCCCGGGCTGGGCAAGGTCATCTCGACAGCTTTTACCAACTTCGACTTCCCCATGGCCATCACGGCGGTCTTCATTCTCGGCGCGACCATCATGCTGACGAACCTGGTCGTCGATCTCATCTACTCGTGGATGGATCCGCGCGTGAAGCTCCAGTGAGTCGCCACTTGCAGTAGACGGACGGGAGGGATGATCGTGGCCATCGCAGTAACCCAGCCTCAGGCGGCGGCACAGCGCGCGAGGCGCAACTCACCCATGTATCGCGCCTGGCAGCGCTATCGAAAGAATTGGTTTGCCGTGGCAGGGCTTGTTTGGGTCATCATCTTTTTTATCATCGGCATCATCGGCCCGTGGATTGCGCCGTACAGCTACACGTACGCGGACTTCCTCCATATGCACTCGGGTCCTTCTTGGCAGCATTGGTTCGGCACGGATACGGTCGGATACGACGTCTTCAGCCAAATTCTTTACAGCATTCGGTACGCGCTGGAGATTGCGCTCGGCGCCACGTGCGTCAGCTTTTTGATTGGTGTCATCCTAGGGCTATGGGCCGGGCTTGCCGGCGGCATCATCGACATCATCGTCATGCGCGCCGTGGACTTCATGTTCGCGCTTCCTTCGTTCTTCTTCGCCCTGATCCTCATGGTGCTCCTTGGGAAGGGCATCTTCCCCATGATCTTGGCCATCGGCGTTCCGGGGTGGGCGGGCTACGCGCGCCTCATCCGCTCGCTCGTGCTCGCCATGCGCAACGGCGAGATGGTCGAAGCCGCAAGGGCACTTGGGGCGTCTCAGTGGCACATCGCGCGCAAGTACATGTTTCCGAACGTCGTGGGCAGCATGGTGGTCTCGCTCGCCTTCGGCATTCCGTACGATCTCACCGCGCAAGCCGGGCTCAGCATCGTGGGGATGGGCCTCAATCCGCCGATGCCGTCGTTTGGCAACATGCTCGCGCAGGCGGGGGCCAACATCCTCGGCTTCCCTTGGCTTCTTTATTTTCCGGCCGGCGTGTTCGCCATCACTTTGTTGTCGTTTCTATTCGTGGCCGACGGCCTGCAGGAAGCGTTCAATCCGAAGGGAGGCGTGTGATGGTGTCACAGCCGCTCTTGTCCATCGAAGATCTGCGCGTCGAGTTCGATCGCGGCGAGGACACAGTCTACGCCGTCAACGGCGTGAGCTTCTCCATTGCGGAAGGGGAAACGCTCGGCATTGTCGGCGAAAGTGGCTCCGGCAAGTCGGTCACGCTGATGTCGGCCATCGGCTTGATTCGGGAAAACGGGCGCATCCGCTCGGGCCGGGCGGTGTTTCAGGGAACGGACCTCTTGAAGCTATCGGAGCGACAGCTCGAGGATGTCCGCGGCCGCGAGATCGGCGTGGTGTTCCAGGATCCGATGACGAGCCTCAATCCGGTCATGCGGATTGGGGATCAGATCATGGAGGCGATGCTCGCGCACCATTTCTGCAGTCACCGCGAGGCGTTTGAGCGCACGCTGCAGCTTTTGCATGAGATGGGCATTCCCGAGCCGAAGGCGCGTTTTCGAAACTATCCGCACGAGTTTTCAGGCGGCATGCGCCAGCGCATCATGATCGCCATCGCCCTGGCCTGTGAGCCGCAACTGCTCATTGCGGACGAGCCGACGACCGCGCTCGACGTGACGGTGCAGATGCAGATCCTCGCGTTGCTTCAGGAGCAGCGGCGCAAGCGGAATATGGCCGTTGCCATCATCACGCACGACTTTGGCGTTGCGACCAACTTCTGCGATCGGATCATCGTCTTGTACGCGGGTCAGATCATGGAGGTTGCGGATACAGCCACGTTCATCCGCGAGTCGGTGCATCCGTACACCGTCGGATTGAAGCATTCCATCATCGAGATTGGCCATCGCTCGAAACCGCTGAAGCCCATTCCTGGCATGGCGCCCACGGTCACGGAGATGCCCCGGAGTTGCTCGTTTGCGCCGCGGTGTCCACTCGCTACGGATCGGTGCCGGAACGAGTTGCCGAAGCTTCGGGAGATCGGGCCGGGCCATTGGGTGGCGTGTCATCGGGCGGAGGAGGTGCTTGAGGATGTCATCTGAGGTGCTGCTCGAAGCGCACGAGGTGTCGAAGCGGTTTCGCGTGCAAGGCCGCGATCTCCATGCGGTGGAGAAGGTTTCGTTTCAACTTCAGCGCGGGCAGACGTTCGGGCTCGTCGGCGAGAGCGGGTCCGGAAAGTCCACGTTGGGGCGGCTGGTGCTCAAACTTCTCGAGGCGACGGAGGGCCGGATCGTCTACCAGGGGAAGGACATCACCCGCTTTACGCAGAAGCAGATGCGACCGCTTCGGCGGGAGATGCAGATCATCTTCCAGGACCCCATGGCGAGCATGAGTCCGCGAATGACCATCGGCATGGCCATCGAGGATGCGATGATCATTCACAAAATGGGGACCAAGGAGGAGCGGCAGAAGCGGGTCGATGAACTGCTCGAGCGCGTGGGCCTTCCTCGGGAAGTGAAGTGGGCGTATCCGCACGAGCTGTCGGGCGGTCAACTTCAGCGCGTCGGCATCGCGCGCGCGTTGTCGCTCCAACCGAAACTCGTCATCTGCGACGAGCCCATCTCGGCACTTGACGTCTCGATTCAGGTGCAGGTGATTCAACTCCTGCGCGAACTTCAGCAGGATTACGACCTGACGTACATCTTCATCTCGCACAACCTGGCTGTCGTCGAGTACTTGAGCGACGTCGTGGCGGTGTTGTACCTCGGCGAGGTGGTGGAACAGGCGCCCGCGGAGGAGCTGTTCTCGCGCCCGACGCACCCGTACACCCAGGTGCTGATCCAGTCCATCCTGAAAATGCCGCGGAGCTTGGAGGAGCGCCAAGCGCTCACGCCGATTCAGGGCGAGATCCCGTCGCCGTTCGACCCGCCGAAGGGCTGTCCCTTCCACCCCAGGTGCCCGATGGCCGTCGAGCGGTGCCGGACGACCAAGCCGGAACGCCGGAACATCGGGCCAAACCACGCCGTGGCATGCCATCTGGCCACCTGACGATTCACGCCAGGGGAGAGCGTCCGCAAGGCCCGCTCTCCCTGCCGCCTCATGCTCGCTTTTCTTCTGGACGCTCCGCTATCGTCGTGAGAAACGAGCGCCAATCCATCCCTTCCAAACTGCTTCGAAATCGACATCCTTCCGGAAACGGCATGTGCTCCGTGATGGCGTTCGGCACACACAGCACCTGAAGGCCTGCGGCGATTGCGGCTCGCGCGCCGTTGGGCGAGTCTTCGATGGCGAGTGCTTCCGCAGGCGCCACACCGAGCCGCCGACACGCCAACTGATACAACTCGGGATGGGGCTTCACCTGGCTGACATCGTCGGCGGTGGCCATCGCGTCAAAGTAGGATTGAATTCCATACTTCACTAGAAAAGGTTCGACGTACGCGCGCCGCGAACTCGTGGCGAGACCAAGGGACACTCCAAGCCGCCGGAGATCCTGTAGAGACGACCGCACACCCGGGCGAAGAGGCTCTTCATCGAGCAGCTTTCGGTGTTCACGCTCCACCACACGCTCCGCGTCCTCCGGTCGGATGGACGTGTCCGAATCGCACAGGTGCCGGACGGGATCGAACGCGTCGGCGCTGGTCCCGACGGTTTTGGCGTACAGGTGAAACGGGAACTCCCGTCCGTGTTGGCGGTACAGTCCCACATACGCTTCATACCACGCTCGCTCGGTGTCGACGAGCGTCCCGTCGAAGTCGAAGATCACCGCTCTCATATAGACCTCCCGATGGCTGTCGTCGCTTGGAGTATAGCACGAGATGGAACGTTGAAGCAGGTGTGTCCACGGCAGGCGCCATGTCGTTCGTGGAAGCGTTTGCGTTAATCAACATAACATTATTGACTGAAAGCGCTTTTCAATGCACCTGTGTCAGTATGTTATCTTTTTGTACGTTAGAATATCTAACATTTTTCGTTGACGTCTCCGATGTCCGCGTGTATCGTTATAAAAAAATTCACGCAAAGGAGTGGGCAGAGAAGATGCTCAGAACACGGTGGAAGTGGCTTCTGTCCGCAATGGCTGGGCTCGGTGCCGCTATGATTCCTGCGACTTGCTTTGCTGCGACCACGGCACCCCCGGTCAACTCTGGCGACGAGGCCTGGATTCTCGCTTCCTCGGCCCTTGTACTTCTCATGACACCAGGACTCGCCTTCTTTTACGGTGGTTTGGTGCGCACGAAGAACGTGATCACCACCATGCTGCAGGTGGTGGCTGTCATCCTGGTGGTCTCGCTGCAATGGGTCATTGTCGGGTACAGCCTGGCCTTTGGACCTGACTTTCATCACATCATCGGCAACCTGAACTGGTTCATGATGCGCGGCGTGGGCGCTGAGCCGGACTCGGACTACGCGCCGACCATTCCGAACCTGCTGTACGCCATCTTCCAAATGATGTTTGCCATCATCACGCCGGCACTGATCGTGGGAGGGCTTGCGGAGCGCGTCCGCTTCGCTTCGTTCGTGGTGTTCATTGTCCTGTGGGCGACCTTTATCTATGATCCTCTAGCGCACTGGGTGTGGGGTGCAGGCGGTTGGCTCCACAACCTCGGCGTGCTCGACTTCGCGGGGGGCACCGTGGTGCACATCTCGTCCGGTGTGGCTGGTCTCATGGCTGCGCTCTATCTCGGGCGCCGCGCGGAGCATGGCACCGGTGAGATCAAGGCGCACAACGTGCCGTTCGTCCTCCTAGGCACGGCGCTTTTGTGGTTCGGCTGGTTCGGGTTCAACGCGGGCAGCGCGGTTGCGGCCAACTTTCTTTCCGCGGAGGCGTTCCTTGCCACGAACACGGCAACGGCGGCTGCTGCAGTGGGTTGGATGATCGTGGAGAAGCTCCGGACGGGGCATGTCACGCTGGTCGGCGCCTGCGCCGGTGCTGTTGCGGGGTTGGTGGCTATCACGCCGGCGGCCGGCTTCGTCTCGCCGGGCTACTCTATCGTTCTCGGTTTGCTTGGTGGCGCGTTCTGCTACTTTGCGTCGACCTTCATGAAGGCGAAGCTCGGGTACGACGACGCACTCGATGCGTTCGGCGGTCACGGCATCGGCGGAACGTGGGGCGCCATCGCCACCGGTCTATTCGCATCCACTGCGGTCAACCCGTCGGGAGCCAACGGCCTTGTGCACGGCAATCCGCATCAGGTGCTGCTCCAGCTCATCGGCGTGGCGAGCACGTGGGCGTTCTCAGGTGTCGGCAGCCTCGTCTTGCTCTGGATCGTCGACAAGGTCATGGGGCTGCGCGTGACGAAGGAAGAGGAGATCATGGGGCTCGATCTCGCCCTGCACGCGGAATCCGCGTATCCAGAGACGCTCACGGCTTCGGAACTGCCGAAGTATTTCGGCGCCAACGTGACGCCGCTTCTCAAGGAGTCACCCCTTGAGCACGGAACTCAGAACTAAAGCGTGAGGTACTGCTCCCGTTCCCACACATGGACGGTCCTCGCATAGGCAGCCCATTCGAGTCGCTTGGCCTCCAGGAAGTGGTGCATGGCGTGATCGCCGAGCGCCACCTGGAGGCAGTCGTCTTGTTCGAGTGCATCGAGCGCATCCCGCAGCGTTTCGGGGAGCGCGGCGACGTGCCGCAGAAACCGCTGTTCTTCCGACCACATTTCCGGTCGTTCGTCCAGCCGGTCCGGCAGGGGCATCGCCTGTTCGATCCCGTCCGCTCCTGCAGCGAGCGCACAGGCGATGGCGAGGTATGGATTCGCAGACGCGTCGGGCGCTCGCCATTCCCACGCGCTGGCGACGGCGCGCAAGTAAGGGGCCGGATGGTGGTCGGACCAGCCGACGAATCCGGGCGCTTCGCTTCCGCCGAGGCGCTTGTAGCTGTTCACCGTCGGATTGGCGATGGCAGAGAGCCCGCGCGCGTGTGCTAGAATGCCTGCGGCAAATGCAGCACAGCGCGCTACATCGGCCGTCTCGCCGGCAGGGGCGAAGGTGAGGTGCAGGCCGGAGCCGGGATGGTCCGTGAACGGCTTCGGCATGAAGGACGCCGTGAACCCGAACCGCGCGGCTTCGCGGCGGATGACGAGTTTCGCCGTGACCAGGGCGTCCGCGGCGCATAGTGGCGGCAGCGCGGCGAGATTGATCTCATATTGGTGCGGGGCTGCCTCGTGGTGGATTTGGGTCACGGGAACGCCCGCCTCGGTGAGTCCTCCGGCCATCGATCGCAGACAGCGCGCGGCGATGTCGGAGGAGGGCGCGTCAAAGTAGCGGGCGGGATCGCCGAGATGCGCGTCTTCCAAGCGCTCGTCCTGCGGGAGCAAAAAGAACTCCAGTTCGGCAGACACCGCCATCTCCGGCGCGCCGGCTGCCCTGGCCCGCTCCGCCGCGCGGGCCAAGATGCGGCGCGGGTCACCTGCGAAGGGCACGCCGTCAGGGAGCACGACGTCGCAGATGATGCGCAGTGCGCGTTCACTGAAGTCGGAGGGCCATGTGCAGGCCGTCGCGAGGTCGGGCACGAGGCGCATGTCGGACTCTTCCTCCCGCGCAAACCCTTCGACGGACGATCCGTCAAAGCCCACGCCCCGGCCGAGGACGTCTGGTAGTCGACTTGAGGGGATGGAGACCACTTTCACCGCGCCCATCAGGTCGGTGAACTGGAGCTGCACGGTGTCGATGCGCTCGGCCTCGAGCTGGCGAAGCAGTGAAGCAATACTTGACATGATGAGCCACCACCCGGACGAGATTCTGGATTGATCATAAAGCACGAAATCTCGAAAATCTAGCAATCATCGCATGAACAAGGGTTAGGGCGGAGGGATAGCCGTGATGGTGCCGGGATGCGTGACGAACGCAGGCGACATTCGGGAGCGCGGAGAGGAGTTGCAGCGCGCGTGGTGCGAATCCGTGCTCCAGGACGACGGTCCGCCGGACGACACTGCGGCGTTTCGGCGCTGGTTCGAAGGCTATCAGGTTCAACGCCGGGCCTTCGTGCTCGCGGGCTGGGCGGAAACTGTGTCGCCGGACGTCCGGCGCCGAGCGCGTCTCGTCGCGCTTGGGTCGCTCGCGCGCGGAGAGGATCTGCCGCAGAGCGATCTCGACTTTGCGCTCGTCACGACTGCGGACCTTCGGCTCGCCGACGCAGTCCCGGACATTGAGCGGTTCGTGCGCTGGATGGGCCCCATGGGCTTTGCGCCCTGCATGGGCAACGTGATGGGTGCCAATCCGCGCTGGTTCGGCCCTGCAGGCGCATGGACGGCGCGCATTCAGTCGTATGCGGAGTTTCCGGACTGGGCCAACGTCCGCTACCTGTACATGACGGTGGACGCGCTTCCTCTTGAGGACGCGCCGGACTGGGCGCCCGTTGCGGCGCGGGTGCGCGATGTCATCGCGGGATCGGCATTCATGAAGTGGCAGATGGCGCATCTCGGCATTCGCGGGACCGTCGGATTTCGCGCCCTGCGCGGCGTGCGCTGGGAAGCGAGCGGCGCGGATATGGTCTTTCATATCAAGGACAGGTTCCTCGCGCCTATGGTCCACGCGCTTCGCTTGCTCAGTCTGCATCATGGGGTCGACGCGCTCGGCTCGGTCGATCGCGCCGCATCACTCGGCCGCCTCGGCGCCCTCGGAGACTTGCAGCCGGAGGCGATTGTGCAAGCGCTCTGGTTTGGATGGAGGCTGCGGGCGCGCCACCACGCGGAATGCTGGCTCCGGGGCCAGCGAGACAGCGTCGATCTCGTCCCTCGGTCGAGTTTGTCTCCCGCCTGGCAGGAAGCGCTTCACGAGCATTTGCGCACGGCCCAAGCCCTCGAGCGCCTGGTGTGTCGACGATTTCCGAAACCGAGGGGATCCAGATGAGGTGGTTTTTCTCCCTCCGGAGAGACGCGCCCTTGACTCCTGAACCTGTGCCGGTCTGGGAGCGGCCCCTCGGCGAAGCGCCCTACTTTGTGCTCGACCTCGAGACGTCTGGCTTTTCTCCTGTGCGCGACAAGATCCTCTCGGTCGCCTGCGCCACGTTTTCCGGGTGGCGAAGTGAGCCTGACGAGAGCTTCTACGCCATCGTGCGCCATGACGACGTCGCGGACGTCCCCCCGCACATTTGGGAGCTGACCGGCCTCACGCCACAGGCCGTGCGGGGCGGCGAGCCCCTTGAGGCGGCGCTTCGCCGCGCGCTGGAGCTCGGCGCAGGCCGCGTCTGGGTGGCCCACCACGTCCGGCACGATCTCGGCTTTCTGCAGCGCGCGACGGACGCGCTGTGGCGGCTCCGGCTGCGGCCCATCGCGATGGACACGGCGGTCGTGGCCCAGGTGCTGGCGCGGGCCGCGAGGCCCCTGACGCTCGACGAGGCCTGCGAATGGCTCGGAATTCCGGTGGTCGGCCGCCACCAGGCGGATGCGGACGTGCGCATGACCGCGGCCGTCTGGCGCAAGGAAATGGAGCTGTGCGGGCGCCTCGGGCTGCAGACCGTGAAGGACGTGATCGACTGGGTGAGCGCCCGCGCCACCGGGTGATGGAACGGCAGGGAAGCGGTATACTCAAATGGGAAACGCCTTTCGGCATCAGGAGGTGCGAGGATGGACGAGCAAGCGAAGAAGACGGCGCTCCGCCACATCACGTACGGACTCTACGTGATTGGCACCAAAATCGGAGAGGATGATGTCAACGCGTTCACCGGCAACTGGGTGACGCAGGTTTCCTTCCAGCCGCCGCTCGTGGCGATTGGCGTCAAGAAGGGCACCACGTCGTGCGACGGCATCCTCGAGAGCCGCGTGTTCTCGGTGAACGTTCTGGAGAGTGGGCAGAAGGACCTCGCCTTCAAGTTCTTCAAGCCCCTGAAGCGCGTGGGGAACAAGTTTGAGGACGTCGAGTTCTACACCTCGACGACCGGAAGCCCCATCCTGCGCGACGCGCTGTCCTGGTTTGAGTGCCGCGTGACAGACGTGGTCGACCGGGGCGATCACACGCTCATTGTAGGCGAGGTCGTGGACGCCGGGGTGCATCGCGACGGCAAGCCGCTTACGCTCGCCGAGACGGGGCTTTTCTACGGGGGTTGAGCCCGGCGGGCGCCGACGGCGCCCGAGCTCAATCCACGTCCCTGTCGGGCGCTCGTTCGACGGACGCGCGCGGAATGAGGATGGGTTGAATCACGTGCGCGTCCGGCCCGGGTTTCCCGTTGATCATGTCGACGACGCGGTGCGCCGCAAAGTCCGCCACTTCTTCGAGCGACGGGCCGACCGTCGTGATGGGCACCTCCGCAAACTGCATGTCGGGCAAGTTATCGTATCCAATGAGGCTCACGTCCTGAGGCACCCGGTAGCCGAGTTCAAGCAGCGCGCGAAGCGCCCCCTTCGTGATCAAGTTGTTCAGCCCGATGAAGGCCGTCGGCATGGGAATGTCTGGCCTCGCGTATCGAATCGCCCGGTAACCTCCCTCAAAGGTCGGTTCCGCCGGATACAGCCAGTCCGGGGACGGCTGAAGCCCCGCTTGTTCCACCGCCTCCAAAAAGGCCCGCACCTTGATCTCCTGGGAGCTGCCGATGAATCCAATCCTCCGGTGCCCAAACGAGCGCAGGTATCGGACGGCTTCCGCAATTCCGGCGCGGCGGTCAAATCGCACGTGCGGCAGCGGCACGGGCTCGTCCGTCCCGATGACGAGTGTTTTCGCCTGCCAGCGCCCCAGCTCCTCCATCAGGTGCGGGTGGCGCGAGACGAGATCGGCCCAAATCACGAGGCCATCGGCGCGCATCTGATTCAACAGGTCGATCTCGTCCGGCGAAATCGCAATCACCATCCGGTAGTCGAGCGCGGCCAGGGCCCGGTGCAGCTGAATGGTGAGGTTGGCGAAGATGGGGTTTCCCAGGTTCACGAGCCCGAAGCCAATGAGCCGCGTGCGGCCCGACACGAGGTGGCGTGCGAGCAGGTTTCGCTGATAGCCCATGCTGCGCGCGATTTCCAGGATGCGCCGCTTGGTCTCCTCCTTGACCAGCGGGCTGTCGTTGAGCGCCTTCGAAACCGTGCTGTAGCTGACGCCCGCGCGTTCCGCGATATCCTTAATGCTCACCATGGCGGGTCTCCCTCTGTCCAAAGTCCATGGGCCTCGCGGCGTCTTGCGCGTGCCGCAAAGCCAACAGGTCTGTGATTTCCTCGACATTTTAACACAAATAACAACGTTATTAAAGAGAATGTGAAACGATTCGGCGATTGGAGACGCACGTTGAGCGATTTCGAGCGTTTTCGCCATGATCGTGTCCAAAAAAGTCAAGAAGAAATGAAAACGTGGTTATTGATATCCATGAAGAACTGTGCTACCTTTTAGCAACAACGAGATGAGGTCAACTAACAACGTGGTTAATACGAGGGGTGACGGACGGCCATGACCAACTATTGCATTGTCGGGCTCGGATCGCGCGGCATCTCGATGTTCGGGCGCGATCTCGTCACGCATTACCGGGACGTCGCGCGGGTCACGGGGCTTTGCGACCGCAACGAGGGCCGCGTCCGGTATGCGCAGGAAGTCCTGGGCAAGGACATTCCGGGCTTCACGGATTTCGACGAGATGCTGGACAACGTCGAATGCGACTGCGTCATCGTTACGACGATGGATGCGACGCACGACCATTTTATCGTGAAAGCGCTTGAGCGAGGCAAGGACGTGATCACCGAAAAGCCCATGACCATCGATGCGGAGCGGTGCCGCAGGATCCTGGATGCCGAGCGGCGCAGCGGCAAGACGGTCCGCGTCACGTTCAACTATCGATACGCGCCATATAAGACCGAGATCAAGCGGCTGTTGCAGGAGGGCATCATCGGCGAAGTCCACTCGGTGGAGTTTCGCTGGTACCTCGACACCGTGCACGGCGCGGACTACTTCCGGCGCTGGCACGCGGAGAAGAAGAACTCCGGCGGCCTGTTTGTTCACAAGGCGACGCACCACTTCGACCTCATCAACTGGTGGCTGGGCCTCGAGCCCCAGGAGGTTGTCGCCATGGGATCGCGCCATTACTACGTGCCGGATCGCATGCCGGGCCACGGCGAGCGCTGCGCCACGTGCAAGGTGACGGATCGCTGTCCGTTCTACCTCGATCTCGGCCGCGACGACACCCTGAACGCGCTCTACAAGCAGGCGGAGGCCTATGACGGGTACCACCGCGATCAGTGCGTGTTCTCCGAGCGCATCGACATTGAGGATACGATGGGGGCGCTCATCCGCTATCCGAATGGCGTGCAGGCGACGTACATGCTCACTGCGGCCACCCCATTTGAGGGCTGGCAAGTGGCGTTCAACGGCAGCAAGGGTCGGCTGGAGGCGTTCGAGCCCGAGTTCTTCATCACCGAGGAGGACGCGACGGACTTCGCGCGGAGGAGCTCGAAGGACGTTCGCCGCACGGTGGACTGGCGGTTTGGCGATCCGTCGTCCGCCGAAGAGGTGCGCGAGCTGGAAATCCGCTTCTATCCCCTCTTTGGCGGCGTCCAGGTGTTCCGCGTGCCGCATGTGCGCGAGGGCCACGGCGGCGGCGACAGGCGCCTCAAGGACCACCTGTTCCGCGGCGTCGAGAGCGATCCCTACGGCCACGTGGCCGGATCGCGCGCGGGGGCCATGTCCATCCTGATCGGCGTGGCGGCGAATCTCTCGATGGCCACTGGGCAGTTCGTGCGCATCGCGGATCTGTTGGGCGAAAGCGCGCCGGTCGGCGTCCGGTGATGAGGGAGGGAAGCCTGGTGTCGCGGGGGGCGGCAAGCGAACGAGTCGAGGCCCTCGCTCGGCTGCTCGGCCTGGAGCGGTCGGAGAAGCCGAGGACGTTGAGCGAACTCGTGGCGGATCGCGAAGTCCACGTGCTCCTTCCGGAGGGCACGGCGCCCGCGGGCGGCTATCCCACCGCCGTGTTGATCCATGGCCATTCGCCGCTCGGCTACGATTACTTCCGCAGCGCGAACGAGGTGTACGTCAAGGGCGCACCCGTTGCGGAACTGCTGCGGGACGCGGGCTTTGCGGTCGTGCTCCCGTCCTTGCGCGGGTTTGGCGCCACGATGGATCCGGCGGATCGCGCCCTGGGCCTGGAGCACAGTTGTGAGCGGTTCGCGCGGCAGCGATTGCTCGTCGGCCGGACGCTCCTCGGCGACCGCGTCCGGGACCTGATAGAGCTCCTGGACGCGATGGAGATGGACGGGCGCTTCGACATGGAGAGCCTTGTCACGGCGGGATTTTCAGGCGGCGGGACGGCCGCGCTGTTTCACGCGGCGTGTGATTCGCGGGTCCGCCACCTGATCCTCCTGTCGGCGATGTGCACCGCACGCTATTCGCTCCTTGCCACGCGGCACTGCCTGTGTAACTACGTACCGGGTCTTCTCAACTTCGGCGATTGGGGGGATGTGGCGGCACTCGTGGCGCCGCGGCGCCTGACCATTGTGCATGGCGAACGCGACGGCGTGTTTCCGTTCGAAGGTGCGCGTGCAGCGTTTGCGGCCGTCAAAGCGGCGTACGAGGCCTTGGGTGTGACAAATGGGGCGGTGTTTCTTGCACAACCGGGGGGTCATGAGCCGTATCCGGAGGTTTTGTGGCAGTTGATGGGTGTCGGTCTCAAGCGTGTGACAACGTGAAACGAGGAGGAATCCGCATGCGCAAAAAGAGATGGACGTGGACGGCGAGCGCCGCGGCTGCGCTGGTGTTGGCGGGATGTGGAACTGCGGCGGCGCAAGGCGGGGCGAGCCCGTCGCATCCGGAGCAGGCGGTGGGCAGCGCGGACTCGAAGCCGGTCGTCACGCTTACCTTCGGCTTCTGGGGCGATGCGAAGGAAGAGGCAGTGACGCTGGCCGCGGTGAAAGCGTTTGAGAAGGCGTATCCGAACATTCACATCCAGACCGAATTCGGAGGACCGTTCAATCAGTACTTCACGAAGCTGTCCACCGAGGTCGCGGGCGGCAACGCGCCGGACATTATGCAGATGGACTACGAATACATTGACGCCTACGCCAAGGAAGGCCAGTTGCTCAACCTGAAGGGCGCCAAGGGCATCAATCTCTCCACCATCAGCCCGAGCGTCCTGAAGAGCGGCTACATCGACGGCGGGTTGTATGGCATTCCGAACGCGCTGAACAACTACGCGGTGATCTACGACGCGGCCGCGTTTGCCAAGGCGGGCTATCACGGTCAGCGGGTTTCGTGGCAACAGTGGGCGAGTATCCTCGAAAAGGTCCATAAGGCGACAGGCAAGTGGGCCGAGAACGACGACGAGAGCTGGCAGACCTTTGGATACTGGGCGCGTCAGCACGGACAACACTTGTACAACGCTTCCGGGACCAAGCTCGGATTTACCGAGAGCACGCTCGTCTCCTATTTGAACTATTGGGCGAATTTGCGCAAGGAGGGCGTGGTTCCGCCTGGGACCGTGACATCGCTCATCAAGCAGACGGCCGATCCGACGGATCCGATGGTGCAAGGCAAATCGGATGCGGAACTCACCTGGGTCAACTACGTCGTCAGCCTGCAGAGTGAGATGACGCGAAGCTTGGCGCTGGCCCTTCCACCGACACAGCCGGGGGGAGATGAGGGCTTGTACATCAAGCCGAGCCAGTTCTGGAGCATCTACTCGAAGACCAAGTATCCGCAGCAGGCCGAGCTCTTTGTCAACTTCTTACTGAACAACGTACAGGCAGGCAAGGCACTCGGTCTCGTGCGCGGCATTCCCGTGTCGTCTTCGGTGCGCAGTCAGTTGATGGCATCCGGCATCTCGGCACCTGAAAAAGCAGAATTCCAGTTGGTGAACGAAGCACTCAAGGTCGCCACGCCGATCGATCCTCCGCCGCCGCAGCAGGACAAGGAGATCGACCAGGATTTCGCGAACATGGTCCAGGCTGTGCAATACGGCAAAGAGACGGCTCAGCAAGGCGCCGAACAGTTTATGCAGGAGGCGAACGATCTCCTGCAGAACGGCGGTGAATGACGTCTCCGAGGACGGGGCCCGGCGCAACGCCGGGCCATTCCGGAAAGCGGGGTGATCGCGTGGCTGTGGCAACCTCGACCAAAGCCAATGTCCAAGCGAACGGCGAGGCCGCGAAGGCCGTGCGGCCGCGCAACGAGAAGGTCGCCTATCTGTTTCTGAGCCCATGGATGTTCGGCCTGGTGGTCTTTTCGCTCGGGCCCATCCTGGTCTCGCTCTACCTTTCGTTTACCAACTACAATCTCCTACAGCCACCCAGGTGGATAGGTCTCGAGAATTATGTGCACATGTTCACGCAGAGCCAGTTGTTTGCCACTTCGCTCGTGGACACGCTGGAGTACATCTTGATCTCCGTGCCGATCAAGATGGTGGTCGCCCTCGCCATCGCTCTGCTCCTCAGTCTCGAGGTCAAAGGCATCGGCGTGTACCGGACCGTGTACTACGTTCCGTCGCTCATCGGCACGAGCGTCGCCGTCGCCTACCTGTGGCAACAGATGTTTGGGCCCGACGGTCTCATCAACAAAGGCCTGGCGCTCGTCGGCATTCATGGGCCCAATTGGCTCGCCGAACCACGCACGGCCCTGTTCACGCTCGCCATGCTGCAGGCTTGGCAGTTCGGTTCGGCGATGATGATCTTCGTGGCAGGACTGAAGCAGATTCCCGAGTCGCTGTATGAGGCCGCCATCGTGGACGGCGCGGGCCGCCTGTATCGGTTCTTTCGCATCACCATTCCCATGTTGTCGCCGGTCATTTTCTTCAACTTGATTATGTCGATCATCAATGGGTTCACCCAGTTCACGCAGGGATACATCGTCACGGACGGCGGACCGCTGAACGCGACGCTGTTTTTCGCGCTCTACCTGTACGAGGAGGCCTTTAACTTCCAGAACATGGGCTACGCGTCGGCGCTGGCCTGGTTCCTCCTGGTGTTGGTGGGCGTGCTGACGTTCTTGGTGTTCAGGTTCGGAAGCCGCTACGTGTACTACGAGTCCTGAGGGAAAGGAGGAGAGGGCTGTGACGGGAACCATTCGCACGAGGCGCGGAATCGTTCTCGCCCACGCCGTGCTCGTGGTCATCGGGTTCTTCCTCATCTATCCCGTGCTCTGGATGGTGTTTGGCTCGTTCAAGCCGACCAACGAGATCTTCTCCAGTGCTTCCTTTTGGCCCAAGCACTGGACGCTCGCAAATTACCCGCAAGGTTGGAACGCGATTCCTGGCCTACCGTTTGGCACGTTCATCCTACATTCGCTGTTGGTGTCCTGTCTGGTGTCTCTCGGCACGGTCATCTCGTCCGCCATCGTCGCGTTCGGGTTCGCGCGCTTCACGTTTCGAGGGAAATCTATTCTGTTTGGCATCATGATGATCACGATGATGCTGCCGACGCAGGTCACGCTCATTCCCCAGTACGCGATGTTTCACTATCTGGGCTGGATCAATACGTATTATCCGCTCATCGTGCCCGCGTTCTTTGGTAGCCCGTTCTTCATCTTTCTCATCGTGCAATTTATCCGGGGGCTGCCCAAAGAATTGGACGAGGCGGCGAAGATCGACGGCTGCAATGCCTTCACGCTGTTTGTGCGCGTCATCCTGCCGCTCATCGTGCCGGCGCTCATCACCACGGCCATCTTCAGCTTCATCTGGTGCTGGGACGACTTTTTCTCTCAACTCATCTACTTGAATTCGGCGCAGAAGTTCACGGTGCCGCTCGGGCTGGAGTCGCTCGCGAACGCCGTCGCGCAGGAGGAGTGGGGGCCGCTGTTCGCCATGTCCACCGTGTCGCTCATTCCGCTCTTCCTCATCTTTTTCTTCCTGCAGAAGTACGTCGTCCGCGGCATCGCCACCACGGGCCTGCGCGGATGACCGCGAAAGGAGGTGACATGCGTGCCTAGGTGGAAACGGAGTCTCTCGGCAGGCGCGAGCCTCGCCCTGGTCGCGGCCGCCGCCACCGGTTGGACCGCTCACGCGCGCTTCGCCCAGGCCGACAACGTGGCCGACCTCGTCGCGCAGACGGGCGATCTCGACGCTTCTCTCGCCCAGGTCCTGCACGGCGCGCCGTTCGCCATGCCCGTCCCGCCGTTGCCGAACATCGTGCCCCGCGTCTACGACATCACCGAATACGGCGCGAAGCCGGGCATCGGGCAGGTCAACACCCAGGCCATTCAAGCGGCCATCGACGCAGCCAGCCAACACGGCGGCGGCATCGTCGACATTCCGCCGGGGTACTGGGTCACGGGCCCCATCGTGCTCAAGAGTCACGTCGATCTCAACGTGGAGTCCGGCGCCCAGCTCCAGTTTTCGGGCGATCACGACCTGTATCCGCTCGTCCCGAGCGGGAGCTCCTACATCGTTCAATCGCCCATCAGCGCGACGGACGCGGTGGATGTCGCCATCACCGGTCACGGCGTGATCGACGGGGCTGGAAACACGTGGCGGCCGGTGGAGAAGTCGAAGCTCTCGGCGGAACAGTGGAATGCGCTCGTGGCGTCGGGTGGCGTCGTGACGCCAGACGGAAGCACCTGGTGGCCGACGGCGCAGGGTGCAAACGCCCAGGCGTATATCAAGGCGCATCCGAACATGACCTATCAGGACTACCTGCAGGTGAAGGACTACCTGCGGCCGTACATGGTGTACTTCCAGGGGTGCCAAGGCGTGTGGCTCCAGGGCGTCACCTTTGAAAATTCGCCGTTTGCGACTGTGAAGGTGAACACCTCGAAGGATGTCGTCATCGACGATGTGAACATCCGCAACCCGTGGTACGGGCAGAACACGGACGGAATCGACGTCTCGGCCGATGACAAGGTCGTCTTGTATCGCGACGTGATCGACACGGGGGACGACGGCATCGCATTGGAGTCGAGCGGGAATGACGCTGCGGGGGTGTTCAACGAGCAGGACGTCGTCGTGGCGGACTGCATCGTGCACAACGGCCACAGCGGCTTCGCCGTCGGCAGTTACACGGACGGCGGCATCCGGGACGTCTGGGTCACGGGCGACGTGTACGACGGCACGGAGTCAGGCCTGCGCTTCAAGAGCGGCGTGGGCAAGGGTGGGCTGGTGGAGGACATCTACATGGATCACATCGTCATGCGGGACATCAGTGGAGCCGCCATCACCTTCGACGACGGCTATGTGGACAACGGGGCGGACACGTCTTCGCTTCAGGCGCCCGGGCCAGACTCGTACGTGCCGCAGTTTGAGAACATGACCATTTCGAACGTGAGCTGCGAGTACGCGGGCCAGTCCATCTACATGAATGGCCTGCCGAACGCACCCATCTCGAACATCGCGCTGAACGACGTCAGCATCACGGCAGACCAGCCGCCGCAGATTCAGAACACCTCGAACCTTGTGGAGCATCAGGTGCAGATTCAGTCGGGCGTGACGATGCTCGGCGAGATTCCGCACTGACAGACAGAGACCAGGCAGAAGGCCGAGGGGCAGTCGCCGCGCTCGGCCTTTTTCCATGCGACGATAGCCGACAACGAGCGCGCCCGGCGCCATCGCGCCGCCCTCATTTCACGTGAATGAACGTAACCAATCCCCCCATCATGTCGACCTCGTCGTCCGGATTCATCATGTGGTCGAGAATGTGACAGTGAAACATCCAGTCTCCGCGCACGTCGGCGGGAAATTCGATATCGGCCGTCTCGCCCGGCGCGATGGCGAGCACGTTCATCGGGCGCGGAACGGGCAGCGGGTGCCCATCTTCCGCCAGGAGCCAAAAGGTCGTCTCGTGCACGTGCATGGCGTGATAACACATGCTGCTCGCGTTCACGATGCGCAGCACGACGCGGCTCCCGTACGGCACGGTCAGTTGGGGCGCGTTGGGATACGGTTTCCCGTCCAGGCCGAATGCGTTCTCGGTGGTCGATCCGTCCACCATCCACGCGTCGATCTCGTACAGCGCGTCTACCTTGGCGAAAGGGTAGAGGGGTCCGCGCGCCGGATCGACCAGAAGCACCCCGTGCAGGCCCTGATCAATCTCGCTCGCCATGTCGGTGCCGCTCTCGTACAGGTGCGTGCCGACCATGTCCGGCGTCACCGTGAAGCTGTACAACCGCTCGCCGCCCGGCGGGACGGGCCGCTCGGTCACGCCGCCGACGCCGAGTTGGGACGCCGGCAGCGGGAGACCCGGGAAGTTCAGGGTGGTGGGTTCATTCAGCTCGTTCTTCAGCAGGATTTGGACGCGATCGCCGACGCGCACGCGGATGACAGGGCCCGGCACCTGCCCGTTGTATCCGCAAGCGACGACCGACTTGCCCGGATATAGGTACCAGTTTACCTCGCTCGCGACGAGCGTGAACCGCTTGATGCCTCCGGGCAGCATTTGCGGAGTCATGCCCTGCTCGTCCATGACCCGGTCGGCGTCTGCGTTTTGTTCGCGAATGAGCGCCGGGGTGATGGACAGCGGGCCCGCGTCGGGAACGCCTTCCGGCACGGGGAGCGATCCCATGGTGCTCGTCGGCGCCATGGACATGCTCGTGGACGCCGCCTTGGCGCCCGCGCGCAGGACGGGCGACGCGTGGACCCAGGCGAGGGCGAGCGACGCGCAGGCGCCGAGTGCTGCAACCAGAGCTGGGACGGTTCGGCGCATGGTCCACCTCCTCACGGGATCACGTGGATGAGCGTCATCATGCCACCCACGGGGTCCATGGTGTCATTCGGATTGATGAGCGAGCTCGCCACGGTGTCGTAAAACGGGAAGGTGCCGGTTTGATCCGCGGTGAACTCCACATCCACCGTTTCGCTCGGTGCGATGGACACGATGCTGACCGTCTGCGGATCCGGCTGCGGCTGACCGTCCTGCGCCACAATCTTCACATCATACCCATCGATGGTCATCGCGTGGAACGTCTCCGCGCACGCGTTGACGATGCGCATGTACACCGTCGTGCCGCGTTTCACCGTCAGCTGCGGCGTGTCCGGATACGCCTTGCCGTTGATGAGAAACGTGTTCTCGTTGTCCGATCCGTCCTGCTTACCCGCGCCGAGCACAAACAGGACGTCGCGCACGTGGCGCATGGACGGCGAGGGTGTTTTGGGGTCGACGATGATCACGCCGTTCAATCCAGCGTCCACCTGATAATCGTCGTCGTAGTGGCTGTGATACCAGTGCGTGCCGATCATCTGACTTGTCACGGTGAACCGGTAGACAAAGGTGCCGCCCGGCTGAATCGCGGGCTCGGGAAAGCCTGGAACCCCGTCCATGTCGTTTGGGACCGCCATTCCGTGCCAATGGACGGTGGTCGGTTCGGGGAGATCGTTGTGTACGACGATCTCGACGCGATCGCCGACGCGGACGCGGATGAGCGGCCCGGGGACTTGCCCGTTGTAGCCCCAGGCCCACAGGTTCACGTTTCGGTAAAAGTTCCAACCGAACTTGGATGTGGTGAGCGTGAATTGCTTGACGCCGCCGGGCAGGATGCGCGGGGTGAGCGCGACCTCGTTCATCAGGTTGACAGCGTCCCGGTCTTCTTGTAGGATTTGGGCATTCGTCAGAACGGGCGGGGGCGGGGGCGGCGGTCCGTCGTCGCTCGTTGCGTTCTGCATGGCCATCGAAGCGGCTCCGTTTGCAATCTGCGCGTCGGCGCGATGCAGCGCGGCCTCTCCGATGCCAGCCAGGGACACGGCCCCAAAGCCCCACATGGCTGCCCAAACGGCTCGACGCAGGCGTCTGTTTCGCAAGTAATGGGCCTCCCCTCGCAGGTCTCTGAGGGTATGATGAAGCCTGCATATGAAGAAAAGGCCCCGTTTTTGTGAAAGCCACGTAAAAATTGAGGGGGACGGAACATGTGGGGGCTCCGAGGATTTGGAGCGTCGCACGCGTTTTCGAGAGGTTTCTTTTCTCATAGCTATGGCTACGGTTATGGAGGTTATGGCCTGGGTCACATGTTTGTGAACGGGCTGGTGCACGGGCTCGGCTTTGGCATCGGCTACGGCATTGCGCGCCACATCCCGTTCACGCTCATTCTCGTCATTGCCATCGTCGCGCTGGTGTGGTGGCTGGCCCGCAGGCGGTGAGAACGCCCCAGCCCTCAGCGGCTGGGGCGTGCCGCCGTGCCCGGCACAGCGGTGGCCAGGCGGTGAGAGTCCGCTCCGGCGGGCCACTTCCGGCGACGTGGTCGCGAAATTCGCTCAGGACGGCAGTTTGGCTTCCAGCTGACTCAGCACATCCCGGATGCGTGGAACGACGTCCGCCAGCGTCGATTCGTCGAAGGGGGAACGCAGGCCGGCTTCGCTGACCAGTTCCAGGAACGAGCGGCTGCCCCCCAGTCCGCAAAGGCGCAGATACGACTCCCAGGCCTCCGACGGATTGTCCTGCCTCCAGAGGAAATACTGCAGCGCGCACACCTGCGCGAGCGCGTAGTCGATGTAGTAAAACGGGTAGTTGTAGATATGGAGCTGGCGCTGCCACAGGCCGCCTTCCTCGAGGTACGGCATTCCCTCGTAAAATTCGTCGCCCCGGTTCATGTAGATGCGCTCCAGTTCTCGCCACTCGGCCTTGCGCTCGGCAGGCGTCATCTCGGGGCGCTCGTACACGGCGTGCTGAAACTCGTCGACCGCGGCCATGTACGCGATGGACACCACGGAATCCGCCAGGTGCGTGTAAAAGAACTTGTCCGCGTCCTCCTGGAAGAAGAGCGGCATCCACTTCCAAGTGAAGAACTCCATGCTCATCGAGTCGATCTCGGCTGCCTCCGCTGTGGGGAAGAAATACTCGGGCAGCTTCATGTCGCGCGACTGGTACACCTGAAACGCGTGCCCGGCCTCGTGCGTGAGGACGGTGACGTCGCCCAGCGTGCCGTTGAAATTGGCGAAAATGAACGGCGCTTTGAAATTCGGGATGAAGGTGCAATAGCCGCCGACTCGTTTGCCCTCGCGGCTCAATAGATCCATGAGTTCGTGGTCCAGCATGTACTGAAAGAACGCGTCCGTCTCCGGGGACAACTCCTTGTACATGCGCCTGCCGTTCTCCAGGATGAAGGCCGGATCGCCTTTCGGGTGGGCGTTGCCATCTCGATACCAGAGGTTGATGTCATGGATGCGCAGGGACGATAGACCGAGGCGCTCCCGCTGTTTGTCGCGAATTTCGGCAGCGAGGGGCACGATGTGCTTTCGGATGGCCTCGCGAAACGCAGCGGTCTCCCTCGGGCCGTAGTCCGTTCGGTTCATGCGGTCGTAGCCCATCTGCACGAAGTTTTCGTACCCGAGTTTCTGTGCCATGGCCGTGCGCATGCGGACGAGATCGTCGTAGATTTGGTCGAATGCGTCGCCGTGCTCCGCGAAAAAGCCGAACATGGCGCGAACGGCGTTTTGCCGGGTCTCGCGGTCGGGCGATTCGGTGAACTTCGCCATCTGGCTCAGGTTGTACGTCTCGCCGCCGAATGGAATGCGGGCGCTCGCCACGAGTTGGTTGTAGTCCGTTACGCGGGCATTGATCTTCTGCATGTCTTCCACAATCGCGTCGCTGAACGATCTCGTCTGCACCTCCGCGAGCCGGAACCACTGACGGCCGAAGCGCTCCTCGAGCGCCTTGCGGTGGGGCGAGGCGATGAGCGCCTGGCGCAGCCGAGTCTCGAGCGCTTCCATCTCCGGCGCTGCCTCGTCGAAAAACGCTTTCTCCGCCCGGTAAAACTCGTCCCGCGTGTCCACGGAATTGCGGATGTACGCGAGTTCAAACATGGTCTGGAAATCCATGCGCAGCCGGTTCACTTCCTGCAGGGCGTCGAGGGCGGCCTCCGGGGTGGTGGAAGCCTCGAATTCGTCGATGAGCCGCAGGACGTCGTGTTTCAGCGCCGCCAAATCCGGCCGCTGATACTTCATCTCGGAGAACTTCATGGAAGACCTCTCCCACTCGTCAGAAATGTTCGTCCGCTCAAGCATACCATAAATGGGCGTATCCGAATCGCGCGGGCCGTGCTACACTGGTGCCACAAGTGCCCGATTTGCGATGTGATAGGAGATGGCTATGAAAGCGTTATCTTCTGATGATCGATGGAAGACGCCCGCTATCTATCTTCTGAACGTCACTCTCTACACGCGGTTCCACGAGGCGCTTGCGCTCTTTCCGGCGCACGTGCCGGTATTCGTGAATGCGAAGGTGCAGGAGCGGTATGGGACAGCGCTCGGGGCGCGGCGGGTGGGCGTGATGGACGCGGAGCGGCCCATCACCCTCAAGCCGCTCATGGAGGCGCTGTCCACGGGCGCGGTGCTCGTTGCGCTGGACACGGATCAGCGGGGCTTCCAGGCCGTCGCCCGCTATGCCACCGAGCGCCGGATCCCGGTCATTCCTGTGTATGGTCATTCGCTTGTCATCGACGAGGAACACCCGCTTCCTTTCGGCGACCCGCGCTCGGCGCTCGACACCCTACAGGAGTTCTTGCTCCAAAGTTACATGGGACCGCGCACGGTGGCGTCGGTCAACCTGTTCGACGAGCTCGTGCAGTCCGCGCGGTATTACGGCGAAGACCGCGTCATCGTCAAGGACATGACGGGCAGCGCGCGCTACCGCGACGTGCTGCTTCAAAGCTACGTGCTTGGCACCGCGCTTCGCCGGATGATTCAGCGCCAACGCGTCGGGGTGATGCTGCCGAATTCGGTGGGCCACGTGGTGGTGTTGTTCGCGATGTTTTACGCTGGGCTCACCCCGGTGATGCTCAACTACTCAAGCGGGGTGCAGACGGTCGTCGACGCGTGTGAGACCGCGGGGGTTGATACCATCCTGACGTCCCGCGAGTTCATCGAGAAGGGGCAACTGCAGGAGCTGGAGCAGGCGCTCACGGCGAGGTACAAGCTCCATTACATGGAGGACGTGCGCAAGCAGATTGGGCTTGGCGCGAAGCTCGCCGGTTTGTGGGCGTTCCGCCGCAAGCGCCCAGCGCATCCCGGATCGAACGAGATCATCCTTTTCACTTCGGGAAGCGAGTATCGCCCGCGCGGGGTGGTGCTCTCGCACGGGAACATCTACGCCAACGTCCAGCAGACGAGGTCCGTGATCGATTTTGGCACCGAGGATCGCATGCTGAACGCGATGCCGATGTTTCACTCGTTCGGGCTGACGGCGGGGGCACTGCTGCCACTCATCGCAGGCATCCAGGTCTATCTGTATCCGTCGCCGCTTCACTATAAGCGCATCCCCGAGATCTGCGGCCAGGAGCAGTCGACCATCCTGTTTGGCACGTCGTCGTTCCTCGAGAAATACGGGCAGAACGCGACGCCCGAGCAGTTTGCGCATCTCCGCTACGCCGTGGCTGGCGCAGAGCGGCTCAAGCCGGAGGTGGAGCAGGCGTGGCTCCAGAAGTTTGGGCTTCAGATCATGCAGGGCTACGGCGCCACCGAGACCTCGCCCATCATGTCCCTGGACACCCCCATCAACCACAAGCAGGGCTCGGTGGGGCGGTTCTTGCCGGGCATTCGCTATCGGCTGGAGCCTGTCGACGGGATCGAGCAAGGGGGACTGCTGCACGTGCAGGGGCCCAACGTGATGAAGGGCTATTTGGTTCACGGGGAGGGCTTCGTGGAACAGACGGGCTGGTACAACACAGGCGACGTCGTCGACGTGGACGAGGACGGCTTCGTGACCATTGTGGGCCGGCTCAAGCGGTTTGCGAAAATCGCGGGCGAGATGATCTCGCTCAACCTGGTGGAGCAACTGGCGGCGCGCGCGTACGGTCATCCGGCCTTTGCAGCCGTCTCCATCCCGGACCCGGCGCGCGGCGAGCGCATTGTGCTTGTCACGACCCAAAAAGGACTGACGCTTGCGCCCATGCGCGATCTCGTCGATCGGCTGGGCTACTCGCGCATGCACGTGCCGGCGGAGATCCGCGTGATTGACGAATTTCCGCTGCTTGGCAGCGGGAAGACCGACTACGTGACCCTGAAGGCGATGGTGGAGAAGGGGCGCGCCTGACGCGCCGCCCTACGTCACGCCATCACGCGGCCCGCCGGACGGGTTCGCCCCTAGCGCGGCGGAGTCTGGCCTTTCGGCCCACTACATAAGACACCACCGGGATCTTCATCAGGATGTACGCAGCCAACATCGAAGAGAAGTAGCTGAACAAGATGGCGGCTGGCAACAGCGCGTAGTGAAGCCACACGGGGATGCCGCGGCCGTCGAGATTGTCCATCACGACTTCCATCGCGTACAGCGGAAACGGTTGGATGAGATAGATGCCGAACGAGGTCTGGGAGGCCACGCGCACGAAGCGCGAGAAGGCTCGCCATCCAGGCAGATCCTTGCGCTTGGACCACGCCAGGCCTGCGTACCAAAAGGCGCACGTCACGACCAGGCTGTACGGCACCATGATGGGCTGCAGGACGAGTTCCGCGTCGTCCTCGCCGTCGTGCAGAACCAGCCGCTCGAGGAAATAGTGCCCGAATAGGATGCCGAGGGAGGTGACTAGCGCGACGAAGAGCGCCTTGCGGTGGCGCTCCATCCATGCCGCCACCTGATCGTAGTGGCACGCCAAGACGCCGCCGGCGATAAACCAAAACTGGTACATCAGGAGATTTCGATCTCGATACGTGTACAGATCATAAAGCCATTTGGGCCAGCCGGTGGGCGTGAGGCTGTCGAGGACGTTTTGGTTGAGCCACATCAAGCACATCTCGAGCACAAAGCTTGCCACCAAAATGTGGACGTGATACTTGGCCGCCTTCCGGACGCCGTGAAGGAGGAGCGGGAAGATGAGATAAAGCTGCATGGACACCACAAGAAAGTACAGAAAGAACATGTTTCCGGTGAGAAGGTTGTGGATGATGGCAGGCACCAGGTTGGACCATGTCCACGAGAAGCCTGGCGTCAATAGCGCCACGAACGCGATATAGGCCAGCGTCCAGACCACGTATGGAATCACGATGAGCTGGAATCGCTTGCGCCAGAAGGGAAGCGGGTGAAACGGATCCTGCTGAAGATACGTGGTGAAGAGCACAAGGCCCGTGACAAACATGAACGTCTCGCGGGTGAAGTGCGTCGCGGTGATGAGCGCGCCGAGGGCATAAAAGCCAGGTGTGCCGTCGTTGTTGAGCACATTAAAAAAGGACAACGTGTGCACGGTGAGCACGCCGAGAATGACAAACGCCCGCATCAAGTCGATCTCGTCCAGGTATCGTTTCCCCACGAGCACCTTGCCCCCTTGTCTCTCTCGCAACTCACCACATTGTATCCGATCCGCCTCGAACTTGTTTCGAAAGCTGGAGGCAGGCGCGCGAAGGTTCACCCTGCTGGTTGCCCTGGGCGGGGCGCCTAGCGTGCTGAGACCTCACGGCTCCAGGCGAGGTGCGGGTGGAGGCCACACGCCGGGCGCGTCCAGCAAGGTTTGCTCCCGGTGGGAGGTGGGCGCGACGTAAAACACGTCAAACCCCCCGGTCGCGGGGTTTGGCCCGGACGGGACGGACAAGATGAGGTGGTCGTCCATCATATATCCGCCGTCCGACGGCGTGAGGTGTGGCGGGCGACCGTTGACCGTTCCAGGCACAAAGGTGAGCGTCCCGTAATCGGCCAGCGTGGATACGTGACCGCGAATTTCGGGCGCCTCCTGAATCCACTCGGCGGACGCCCCGGGACCCGAATACGGCTGCGTGATGGTGAACTGCTCGTTCTGCGTGAGGTCGTCGAGCGTAAGCGTCCACGTGCCATGTCCGTCGCGGTAGATGCGGGCCTCCATCGCGTCACCCGGCGCCACCGCCATGGAGGGAATGACCACCTCCGTCGGGTGAACCGGCCGGATTTCCCACCAGGCGAAGTACTGAGGTCGCCCATCCACGTAGTTCTCTTCGGTCCCAATCTGAATCAAGTCGTCGTTGCTGAATCCGTCGATGCCAATCCAGGTGGAGGAATACGAGTTGCCTCGCGATGGGCTGACGGCGGGGACCACCCAGTTGCCCGAGATATCCCAGTACCGGCCTCCTGTGAGTGCGTAGCCCGACCAGTTGAGGGTGGCCCACCCGAGGTCGGAGATGGACAGCGCACCATCCATGCCTCGCGGCGATGCGCCTTCTAGGGCGGGATTGACCGGTGCAGCCTTGACATGGAGGGCGGGCGTGCGAGGCGATTCGGCCGAATGGAAAGCGGCGGTCCACACGCACCCTGATGCAGCCAGCGCCATTGCGGTGCATGCAGCCGTCCCCATCGCGCCGCGCAAGGGGGCAGGTTTCTCGGGAAACTTTGCGCCCGGCGAGACAAGCGCTTTCTTGACCGTCCACACGTGGTCATCACCTAGCGTCTCATGGGGTGCAGGAGCCGAGGCTCAGTATCCCGACCTCCTGCGACTTCAACATACGGGTCGTGCGCTCAAAATTTCATCAAATTTTGAGATCTCACGTGACTTCTGTTCAGGCGCGGCCGCCGCTTTTTACGCGCATGGATTCGAAGCGCGCCCCGTACACTTGCAATGGAACAAGCCCGGATCGCTTCCCGTGCGCTTGAGGTACAATGCATGCAAAAGGTGCCTCCGTTTCCCCGCGTGACGTTCACCCCATGTCGCATTTCTGTCCCAGGCGCATGTCTCAATCGCTCATCCCTCGCCCTCACGCCCGGGAGGTGTGAAGCTTGACGCGTTCGTGGACCCTCATCGTGGCTCGGCTCCCGTTCTGGCGACTGATGCTGTACGGTGCGGCCGCATCCTTCCTCTTTTTTGCCGGGAGTCTCGCATTGGGATTGAGTCAAGGCCGCCTCTGGCCGACTTTGTCCCTCATCGGCACGTCCATCGTGCTGGAAGCCCAGCCCGCCGCCGCTGCGAGCATTCCGCTCGGGTTCGATCCGCCCACAGGAGCCGGAATTTCCATCCTCGCCAACATGATCGCGGTGCCCATCCTGATGGTGGGGTTGCGGCAGGCCATCCAGCGATTTCGCTTCGTGCGTAGGTGGCTGGCGAAGGCGGAGGCGCTGTCACGCAAATACGGGAAGTACGGGGTCTGGGTTCTTGCGCCCCTGTGCCCGCTGCTTGGGGCGTATGCCTGTCTGGCCATCGGCAGCATCCTTAGGTGGAATCCGCTTCGGGTGCTTGCAGCGGTCGTCGCGGGCATGGTGGGTTCGGCGTTTGTCATCGCGTACGGCGGATTTGCGCTGCTGCGGCTGTTTCACCCCTGAGAACGGGAGGCGGCGCATACGCTCGTCCTCGCTCGCATATACAACAGCGAGGGCTTCCGCACTGGGTGTGCGCGCCGCCTCACACAGGCACATGGAAGGAGCCACGCGTTTCGAATTGCTTGTTTGGTACCACGAAAAGTTCTGCAGCGCAATTGCAGGGCGACACCTGACTTTGGTACGCTTTCAGATAAGACTAGGCTTTATCGATTCATGATGCGGAATACCTGTCCAGCAGGGAGGTGTGAGCGCGCGGATTTGCCTGTGCAAAACGTCCTGAGGCGGAGGCGTCAGTTTCACACTCTGGTGTAATCGAGGTGTTGACTACGTTACTCGATTCCATTCACGACCCAAAAGACCTGAAAAAGCTCAGTGAGTCGCAGTTGGTGACGTTGGCTCAGGAAATTCGCGACTTTCTCGTCACGTCCATTTCGAGGACCGGCGGGCATTTCGGCGCCAACATGGGCGTCGTGGAACTGACCATCGCGCTGCACCGGGTGTTTGACAGCCCTCGAGACAAGATCATCTGGGACGTCGGCCACCAGGGGTACGTGCACAAGATCCTCACGGGCCGCAAGGACATGTTCCCGACGCTCCGCAAACTGGGCGGGCTGGCCGGATTTTTGAAGCGGTCCGAGAGCGAGCACGATGCGTTTGGGGCGGGCCACTCGTCCACGAGCATTTCGGCCGCCCTTGGCATGGCCGTCGCGCGCGATCTGCGCAACGAAGATTACCACGTCATCGCCGTGATCGGTGACGGGGCGCTCACGGGGGGCATGGCGATGGAGGCCATGAACCACGCGGGCGATCTCGGCACCGATCTCATCGTCATTTTGAACGACAACGAGATGTCCATTTCGAATAACGTCGGCGCGGTCTCGAAGTACCTCACGCGGCTTCGGTCCGATCCGAATTACGCGCGCGCCAAGCAGGACATCGATCACCTCCTGCGCCACCTGAGCAACGTGGGCCAGAAGGTGACGAAGGTGTTGGATCGCGCCATGGAGGCGGCGCGCCACATGATCTTGCCCATCACGCCGTTTGAGGGCTTCGGCTTCAAGTACATCGGCCCCATCGACGGCCATGACCTCCGCCAGCTCATCCCGGTCTTGGAGCGCGTGAAGGAACTCAAGGGGCCCATCCTGCTCCACGTGCTGACGCAGAAGGGCAAGGGGTATCCGCAAGCGGAGAATTCGGAGGACAAGTGGCACGCGTGGCCCAGCGCGGCCAAGCCCAACCAAGCGCCGTCGTACACGAGCGTGTTCGCGCAGACCGTCGCGGAGATGGCGAGAAAGGACGAGCGGATTGTCGTGGTCACGCCCGCCATGCTGTCGGGCAGCGGGCTGGTGAAATTTCAGAAGGAGTTTCCGACGCGCACGTTCGACGTCGGCATCGCCGAGCAACACGCGGCGACGTTCTGCGCCGGGCTCGCCGCAGCAGGGAAACGGCCGATCTTCGCCGTCTACTCCACGTTCCTGCAGCGCGCATACGATCAGACCATCCACGACATCTGCATTCAGAACCTCCCGGTGGTCCTCGCGGTCGATCGCGCCGGGATCGTCGGGCCGGACGGGGAGACGCACCAAGGCGTCTTCGACATCGCCTACCTGCGCACCGTACCGAACATGTCCATCATGATGCCGAAGGACGAGAACGAACTTCGGCACATGCTGTTCACGGCGATGCAGCACGACGGACCTGTGGCCGTGCGGTATCCGCGTGCGGACGGCGTGGGCGTGCCGATGGACGAACCGCTGCACGCGCTGCCCTGGGGGAAAGCCGAGGTGCTGCGCGAAGGGCGGCATCTCACCATCGTGGCGCTGGGGCCCATGGTGCCCGAGGCGATGAAAGCCGCGGAGCGACTCGCCGCGAAGCACCAGATTGAGGCGACGGTCGTGAATCTGCGCTTCGTGAAGCCGCTCGACGAGGAGCTGTTGCTCAGCCTGGCGAAGACGGGCAGGCCCATCCTCACCGTAGAGGAGGCGTCGCTCGCGGGTGGGATGGGATCGGCCGTTGCCGAGCTTCTTCTGGATCGCGGCGTCATGGTGCCGATGCGCCGCAAGGGCGTGCCGGATCACTTCGTGGAACACGGCGGCCGCGACGAGGTCCTGCATCGGCTCGGCCTCGATGCCGACGGCATCGTGGCGGACGCGCTGGAACTGATGCGCCAAGCCGGTCAGGTGCCGCACGCCCTGAATCGGGTTGGCACGTGACGACACGCGGTCTGGCGGACGGAAAGAGGGAGGCCGTATGACGTTGACGCGAGACGTCCGGCAGCGGCGCAAGGTCGAGCACGTGCATGCCGTTCAAGCGCTCGGCGATCCGACGGGCGTCTCGAACGGGTTCGAGTGCGTCTCACTCGTGCCTTGCTCTGCGCCGGAGGTGGCCTGGGACGACGTGTCCCTGGCCACCGAACTCTGCGGCATCCGCCTGGAATCGCCGATTCTCATCAACGCGATGACGGGCGGCGCGGACGAAGTGTACGACATCAATCGAAAGCTCGCGCAGGTCGCGCGCCGCTTCGGCCTGGCCATGGCGCTCGGGTCCGCTTCGGCCGGCCTCGCCTCTCCCGAGGTGGCCTACACGTACCGCGTCGTGCGTGAGATCCATCAGGACGGCGTGGTCATCGCCAACGTGGGCATGGGCACCGGGTTGGAGCGCGCGCGAAAGGCCGTGGAGCTGGTACGGGCGGATCTGCTTCAGGTTCACTTCAACGCCGCGCAGGAACTGTTCATGGCGGAGGGAGACCGCGACTTTCGCGGTGCGCTCGACGCGCTTGCGGAAGTCGCGCGCGGCGTGGGGGTCCCGGTGGTGGCGAAGGAGGTTGGGCAAGGGATTTCGGCGGAGGATGCCATCCGATTCGCCGATGCTGGCGTGCGGGCCATCGACGTGGGCGGCCTTGGCGGGACGAACTTCATCGCGGTCGAAGCCTGGCGCCGGGGTGCCGAGATCGACGAATTTTGGAACCGTTGGGGGCTGCCGACGGCCGCATCGCTGTGCGAAGTCGCGGCGGCGGTCGGGGAGCGCGCTGACGTGATTGCGTCCGGGGGCATTCGCACGGCGCTCGACGTCGCGAAGGCGATGGCGCTTGGCGCGAGCGCAGTGGGCATCGCGGGACCGCTTGTCCGACTCGTGACGCAGCCGAACGGGGAAGAGCAGCTAAATCGTTTTATCGAGGACCTTCACTTCGGGCTCCGCGCCCTGTTGGTGCTCACCGGCTGCCGCAATTTCTCCGACTTGCGCGGCAAGCCGGTCGTCATCCTGGGCTGGCTCCGGGAATGGCTCGAGGCGCGTGGATTGAAGGGGTGGATAGACGCGCGGGGGCGGGCTCCCTTCGGCGCGTGAGCCCCGGAGACGCCATTTGCGATTGTGGTAAACCAGAGATATCCTTTCCTTCAGATGGCCTTTTTTCTACGTATTCATGCGTCGAATCGGATTGAGGAGGAGGGATTGGCATGGCGCGACAGTCATTCTCCGCAACGGTCGACATGGTGAAGTACCTGGCGAAAAACCGCATCAAGGGTATCAAGCGGTACCCGATGGTCCTCATGCTCGAGCCGACGGAACTGTGCAACCTGACGTGCACAGGCTGCGGGAAGATCCGGCAGAGCCCGGACGTCCTCAAGATGCGGATGACCGCAGAGGACTGCTTCAAGGCCATCGACGAGTGCGGTGCGCCCGCCGTGTCCATCGCGGGCGGAGAGCCGCTTGTGCACCCGGAGATTGTCGAGATTGTCAATGGCATGCTGGAGCGGCGGAAGCTCGTGATGCTGTGCACCAACGGGATCTTGCTGCACCGGGTCCTCGACAAGCTGAAGCCTCACCCGAACTTCACCTTTGTGTTCCACCTCGACGGCAAGCGCGAGCACCACGACAAGATGGTGGAGCGCAAGGGCGTCTTCGACATCGTGATGAAGGGCATCAAGGCGGCGAAGGAACGCGGATTCCGCGTCGCAACCAACACCACGCTGTACAAGGGCGCGAGCGCGGAGGATACGGCCGAGCTGTTGCTGGAGCTCATGGACATGGGCGTGGACAACTGCATCGTGTCGCCGGCGTTCACGTATGAAGAGGTCGATCCGTCCCACAGCGACATCTTCCTGCACCGCAAGGAAGTGCACCAGCTCGTGCGGGACATCATGGCGCGCTGCGGGGATCGCATCCGGTTCTACGACACGCCCATCTACTTCGACTTCCTGCAGGGCAAGCGCGAGCTGCGCTGCACGCCTTGGGCCATGCCGAATCGCAATCCGAAGGGCTGGAAAGGCCCCTGCTACCTGCTGACGGACGAACACTACGAGACGTTCCAGGAGATGATGGAGAAGACCAACTGGGAGGAGTTCGGCTACGGCGAGAATCCCCGGTGCGCGAGCTGCATGATGCACTCCGGCTACGAGATGGCGGCTCTCAAGGCCCTGACGCCCCGCGACACCTGGCGCCTGGTTCGGTGGTTCTTCGCCTCGTGACGACGCTTGTCGTCACGGCGCTCGGCTTTGAGCGCGCGGCGTTCCGTCATCTGGCGCACCGCCCTGGGTGGTGCGTCGCTTCGACGGGCGTGGGGCCTGCGCGGGCGGCGGATGGGCTCGCGCGGCTCATTCGGGCGGAGCGGCCCGCGCTCGTCGTCGGCGCAGGGGTGTGCGGCGCGCTGGACCCCGGCCTGCGCCTTGGCGATCTCGTCCTGCCGGCGGAGGCGGTGACGCCGGAGGGCTCGTGCGCGCCGCTCGCCCTCGACGAGCGGCTGTGCGAACTCGCCCGGCGCTTCTCCAAGGCCCACGGCGGATCGGCGCAGATCGGCGGGCGCATCGTGTCGGTCGAGCGCATCGCCTCGACGCCGGCGGACAAGCGCGAACTGGCCCGCCGGTTCGAGGCGTCGGCGGTCGATCAGGAGACGTTCGCGTGGGCGGGCGTGGCCCGCGAGGCAGGCATTCCGTTTGTCGCCGTGCGCGTGGTGCTGGACGAGGCCGGCGAACCCCTCGCCTCCTGGCGGCCGTCGGCGTGGCGAAGCGCGCTGCGTTTGCCCGCACGCGCACTCCGGGCGCGCCGCACGCTTCGCGCTTTCGGGAGGGAATGGCCATGCTGGCGTTCGTGACCGGGGGATCAGGCTTTGTGGGCTATCACGTCGCCCGGGTGCTGGTCGAACACGGCCACCGCGTGCGCGCGTTGGTGCGCGATCCCGGCCGCGCCCCACATCTCAAGGCGCTCGGCGTGGACATGATTCAGGGCGATCTCGCCACCGGCGAGGGGTTGCGGGCCGGGATCGACGGCTGTGACGCCGTGTTTCACGTGGCGGCGCACTACTCGCTCGATCCGCGCGACGACGCGCTGATGTACGCGGCCAACGTGGAGGGGACGCGCCGCGTGCTTGAGGCGGTCCGCGAGGCCGGCGGCCCGCGGCTCGTCTACACGAGTTCCACGGCGGCGGTCAAGCTGAGACACGACGGCCAGCCTTCGACCGAGGCGGACGGCTTCAACGATCCCGACCGCGTCGTGAGCACGTACAAGCGGACCAAGGTGCTCGCCGAGCGCCTGGTGATGCAGGCTGCCGCGGAGGGCATGGACGTGGTCGTCGTGAATCCTTCCACGCCGGTTGGCCCGTACGATGTGAAGCCGACGCCGACGGGCCGCATTGTGCTCGATACCATGCTCGGCAGGATGCCTGGCTACGTGGAAACGGGGCTGAACCTCGTGGCGGTGGAGGACGTGGCCATCGGCCACCTGCTCGCGTACGAGCGAGGACGCGCGGGCGAACGGTACATTCTCGGCAACCGGAACATGCACTTCGGCGAGTTGGTGCGGCTCATTGCGGAGCTCGCTGGACGGAAACCCCCGCGGTTGAGGATTCCCTTTTTCGCGGCCATGGCGTACGCCGTGATCGACGAGCGGGTCCTGGCGCCGCTTTTGAAGCGGCCGGCGCGGGCGCCGGTGGCCGGCGTGCGGCTTGCGAGAGAGCCGATGTACTTCGACGCGTCCAAGGCGGTGCGGGAGCTCGGGCTGCCGCAGTCGCCGGTGGAGGATGCCTTGCTTCGCGCCATCGAATGGTTTCGGAGCGCCAAGATGGCGTGACGGGATCGACCATCATCACGTGAAAGGGGGAGGTCGGATGGCTGAGCAGTTGGTGGAAGCGCCGGCCTACGCGCGGACGCTGGATCGCGCGGTGGAATATCTCCTCTCCTGCCAGAAGGACGAAGGCTACTGGTGGGGGCCGCTTCTGAGCAATGTCACGATGGAAGCGGAGTACGTCCTCTTGTGCCACATTCTCGATCGCGTCGATCGCGACCGCATGGAGAAGATCCGGCGTTACCTGTTGCACGAGCAGCGCGAGGACGGCACGTGGGCCCTCTACCCGGGTGGGCCGCCGGACCTCGACACGACCATCGAGGCGTACGTCGCGCTCAAGTACATCGGCATGTCGCGCGACGAAGAGCCGATGCAGAAGGCGCTGCGGTTCATCCAGAGCCAGGGGGGGATCGAGTCGTCGCGCGTCTTCACGCGGATGTGGCTGGCGCTCGTGGGCGAATATCCGTGGGAGAAGGTCCCCATGGTTCCCCCGGAAATCATGTTCCTCGGCAAGCGCATGCCGCTCAACATCTACGAGTTTGGGTCGTGGGCCCGGGCCACGGTCGTGGCGCTCTCGATTGTGATGAGCCGCCAGCCGGTATTCCCGCTGCCCGAGCACGCGCGCGTGCCCGAACTGTACGAGACCAATGTGCCGCCGCGCCGGCGCGGGGCCAAGGGAGGCGGCGGGCGGATTTTCGACGCGCTCGACGCCGCGTTGCACTGGTATCAGAAGCTGTCCGTGCACCCGTTCCGCCGCGCGGCCGAGATTCGCGCCCTGGACTGGCTGCTCGAGCGCCAGGCCGGCGACGGCAGTTGGGGCGGGATTCAGCCGCCTTGGTTTTACGCGCTCATTGCGCTTAAGATTCTCGACATGACGCAGCATCCGGCGTTCATCAAGGGCTGGGAAGGTCTCGAGCTGTACGGCGTGGAACTGGATTACGGCGGATGGATGTTTCAGGCTTCCATCTCGCCCGTCTGGGACACGGGTCTCGCCGTGCTCGCGCTGCGCGCTGCCGGGCTTCCGGCCGATCACGACCGCTTGGTCAAGGCGGGCGAGTGGCTGTTGGACCGGCAGATCACCGTCCCGGGCGACTGGGCGGTAAAGCGTCCGAATCTCAAGCCGGGCGGGTTCGCGTTCCAGTTCGACAACGTGTACTACCCGGACGTGGACGACACGGCCGTCGTGGTTTGGGCGCTCAACACCCTGCGCCTGCCGGACGAGCGCCGCAGGCGGGACGCCATGACGAAGGGATTCCGCTGGATTGTCGGCATGCAGAGCTCGAACGGCGGTTGGGGCGCTTACGACGTCGACAACACGAGCGACCTCCCGAACCACATCCCGTTCTGCGACTTCGGCGAAGTGACCGATCCGCCTTCAGAGGACGTCACCGCCCACGTGCTCGAGTGTTTCGGCAGCTTTGGGTACGATGACGCCTGGAAGGTGATCCAGCGCGCGGTGGCCTACCTCAAGCGGGAGCAGAAGCCGGACGGCAGCTGGTTCGGTCGCTGGGGCGTGAACTACCTGTACGGCACGGGCGCCGTGGTGTCGGCGCTGAAGGCGGTCGGGATCGACATGCGCGAGCCGTACATTCAAAAGGCGCTCGACTGGGTGGAGCAACATCAGAACCCGGACGGCGGCTGGGGCGAGGACTGCCGCTCGTACGAGGACCCGGCGTACGCGGGCAAGGGCGCGAGCACCCCATCGCAGACGGCGTGGGCGCTGATGGCGCTCATCGCGGGCGGCAGGGCGGATTCCGAGGCCGCGCGCCGCGGCGTACAATACCTCGTGGAGACGCAGCGCCCGGACGGCGGCTGGGATGAGCCATACTACACCGGCACGGGCTTCCCAGGGGATTTCTATCTCGGCTACACCATGTACCGCCACGTGTTTCCGACGCTCGCGCTCGGCCGCTACAAGCAAGCCATCGAGCGCAGGTGAGGGTTGCGATGGAATCTGTGCCAGTCGAACTCCGAGGCGATTTCGAGGTCTGCCGACGGCTCACGCGGAGCCACTACGAAAACTTCTCGGTGGTGTCGCTGTTCGTGCCGCGCCATCTTCGTCCGCACTTTTATTCGGTTTATGCCTTTTGTCGCGGCGTGGACGATCTCGGCGACGAATATGCGGGAGACCGTATGGCGGCCCTCGACGCCTACGAGGAGGAACTGCGGCGCGCGTTTGCGGGCGAGGCCACCATGCCCGCGTTCCGCGCGCTTCAGTTCACCATCGCCACCTGCAACCTGCCCATGGAGCCGTTTCTTCGGCTCATCGAGGCCAACCGGCGCGATCAGCGCAAGCACACGTACGACACCTGGGAGGACCTTCGCGACTACTGCCGCTATTCGGCCGATCCCGTCGGCCGGCTCGTGCTCGGCATCTTCGGCTGCCTGGACGACGAGCGCGCGCGCCTGTCCGACGCCACGTGCACGGCGCTGCAGGTGGCCAACCACATGCAGGACATCGACCGGGATCTCGCCCTCGGCCGCATCTACGTCCCGCGCGCGGACCTCGAGCGGTTCGGCGCGACGCTGGACGACATTCGCGCCCGGCGGGCGACGGAGGGCGTGCGCCGCTGCATCGCGCTCGAGGTGGATCGCGCCCAGGCGCTGTTCGACGAGGGCCGCAGGCTCGAATCCCTCGTGCCGCCGCGCCTGGCTCGGCAGCTGAAGCTGTACCGCCTCGGCGGCGAGGCCATCCTCGCGGCCATTCGCCGCCAGGGCTACAACCCGTTTGCCGGCAGGCCCGTGGTCTCAGGCAGGCAGAAGCTCCGCATCGCGCTCTCGGTGCTCGCTGGCGGCGCAAACGGCGAAGGAGGGTCGGCATGAATCTGGCTTCGGCCTACGAATACTGCGCGCGGCGCACGCGCGAAGCCGGCAGCTCATTTTATTACGGGATGCGCATGCTGCCGCCCGCCAAGCGCCGCGCCATGTACGCCATCTACGCGTGGAGCCGTCTCTGCGACGACGCCGTAGACGATCACACCGGCGCCGATGCCGCCTCCCACCTCGCCACCGCCGAGCGCATCTACCAGGCCGCCTACGCCGACGACTACCTCGCGTCGTCCCATCCCGTCGTCGTGGCGCTGGGAGACGCCGTGCGGCGCTACAGCATCCCGCAGGAGCCGTTCGCCCATCTCATCCGCGGCATGCGGGTCGACATGGCGCCTGTGCGTCTCAAGTCCCAGGCCGATCTCGACGCCTACTGCGACGACGTGGCCGGCACCGTCGGACTCATGTGCGTGCACATCTTCGGCTTTCGCGACCCGCGCGCGCTCGACCTCGCCCGGGACATGGGCCGTGCGCTGCAAATCACCAACATCCTGCGCGATCTCGCCGAAGACCTCGCGCGCGACCGCGTGTATCTGCCGGAAGAGGAAATGGAGCGCTTCGGCTATTCCCTGGCCGATCTCTCCGAGCGGCGCATGACGCCCGCCTTTTTCGCCGTCATGCGGGCACAGGCCGAGCGCGCGAAGGCGTACTACGCGCGTGCCGCGGAGTTGTTTTCGCTCGTGGAACCCGACAGCCTCCGCTGCCTGAGCATGCTGTACGTCATGTATCGGCGCCTCTTGGACAAGATTGAGGCGCGCGGCTTTCGGGTCTTCGATGAGCGCATCTCGCTCAGTGGATCGCAGAAATTGAGGCTGGTGTGGGGGGTCCTATGGAACAAGCGCGCGATCGGATCATCGTCGTAGGTGCGGGGTTTGCGGGCGTGAGCGCGGTCCACCACTTGCTTGGCGCCGGTGTGCCTGGGGAACGCGTCCTGCTCTTGGAGCGCGCGCCGCACGTGGGCGGCCGCGCCTTTTCCTTTGTCGACCGGGAGTCGGGTCACGTGTTGGACAATGGCCAGCACGTGCTCCTCGGGTGCTGCACGGCCTTTACGCGCCTCTTGCACGAATTGACCCGCCATCCGGGCGTCCGCTTTCAGCCGCTTCTGTCCATCCCGGTGTATGCCAACGGGCGCTTTTGTTCCATCGAAAGCCGCAGGCTGCCCGGACCGCTTCACCTCGTGCCCTCGCTCCTCCGGTACGCGCACGTCTCGCTCGACGGGCGCCTGCGCATCGCTCAGGCCGCGTTCGCCATGCTCGCCGCCCGCCCCGATCATCTCGACGCGCACTCGTTCCGCGCCTTTCTCGAGCGCCACGGCCAGACGGACGAGGTCATCCGCCTCGTCTGGGATCTCGTCGGCACTGCCATTTTGAACGGCCACGCCGGCGACATCTCCGCCGGGCTCGCCGTCGAATCGTTCCAGATAGGCTTTTTGCGTGGCCCCGAACCAAGCCGGCTCGGCCTTTTCACGCGGCCGCTTGGCGATCTCGCCGCGGAAGCCGTGGCGTCCCTCCAAGCGCGCGGAGTCGAGCTGCGGCGCGGCCGCGCGGTCCGGGTCGTCGCGGACGAAACCGGCGTGACGAGCGTGCGGCTGGCGGACGGATCGTCGCTTTCAGCGCGTTGCGTCATCCTCGCCGTCCCGCACGATCAGGCGCGATCGGTCCTTCCCGACGGCGTCATCGACCGGGCGGCGTGGCTCGCGCGTGCGCGCTACAGCCCGATTTTGAACGTGTACCTCGAGTATCCGCACGCGGTGATGGAGGCGGACGTCGCGGCCTCGTACGCGATGGGCGGCATGTTCGTCTTCAACCGCGGCCGGCTCTTGGGCAACGCCGAACTCGACGGGCGCCTTTTGTCCATCTCCATCTCGGCCGCGGACGCGTACCGCTCCTGGGCCGCGGACGAGATCGCCCGCGAAGTGGAGGCGGCGGTGGCCGAGATGTTTCCCGCCGCGAGGGAAGTGGGTGCACGCTGGCGCAAGGTGGTCTGGCAGCCGAAGGCGACGTTTCTCGCGGAGCCGGGGTTGGGGCTCAGGCGCCCGGGTGTGCGCTCCCGCCTCAGGGGCTTGTACCTCGCCGGCGACTGGGTCGACACGGGCTGGCCGGCCTGCCTGGAGGGGGCCGTTCGGAGCGGCGAAATGGCGGCCGCGGCTGCCCGCGAGGACGGATTGGCGTGAGCACGAAGGGCACAACGCGGCGGTCGGAACGCGGGAACCTGCGCTGTTCGGGCTTTCGATGCGGTTTCAAGGTTGGAGAAGCATACTAAGCGCAGAAAAGGTCAAGACCTGGATAAAGGGTGATCGTACATGCGCTTCTATCGTCCGCGCTCGGACAGCGGTTTCTTCTACGAACCTGGTGGGACGTTGCGTTGGATTGTGACCGTGGTGGTGTCGGCGCTCGTCGGCGCGGGCACGACGCTCGGCGTGATTGCTGCGACGCGCAACGGGAGCCTGTCGCTCAATACCACCAGCAACGCCACGTCGCCGGCTTCGACTACCAAGCCCATGTCGGTGAATGTGAACATCAACGACGACATCACACAGGTCGTGAAGAAGGTCGAGCCTGACGTCGTGGCGGTGGTGAACTACACCACCACCAGCAACTTCTTCACGCAGCAGTCGCAGACCCAGGAGTCGGACATCGGCTCGGGCGTTTACTTTTACAGGAACGGGGACAATGCGTACATCGTCACCAACAACCACGTGGTGCAGGGCGGATCGAAGGTGCAAATTGTCCTCATGACGAACAAGCGGGTCAACGCGACGGTGGTGGGGACGGATCCGTACACGGACCTCGCGGTCCTGCGCGTGCCTGCCTCCACGTTCCCGGGCATTCAACCGGCCCAATTTGCGAATTCGGACGACATCCAGGTGGGCGAGCCCGCGATTGCCATCGGCACGCCGATGGGACTGGACTTTGCTGACACGGTGACGGCCGGGATCATCAGCGGCGATCAGCGGATGATGCCGGTCGAGGACCCGACGTCGGACGCGGTGCTCGACTATCAGCCCGTCATCCAGACGGACGCGGCCATCAACCCCGGCAACAGCGGCGGGCCCCTGTTGAACGCGGCGGGGCAGGTCGTCGGCATCAACTGTAGCAAGATCGTGGCGCCCAACTTCGAAGGCATGGGCTTTGCGATTCCGTCGAACGAAGTGCTGAACATCGCGTTCCAGATCATCAAGACGGGTCACGCGGTCCACCCGGCGCTCGGCATCGAAGGCATCGACCTGTCCAGCATCCCGAGCGGATACCTGCCGGACAACATCCCTGTGGACTACGGCGTGTACATTGAGTCGGTGGATTCGGCCAACGCCAAGCGCGCAGGTCTGCAGCAGGGAGACGTGATCATCGCCCTCAACGGCAAGACGGTGCAGTCCATCGCGGATCTTCGGACGGAACTGTTCACGCTGAAGCCCGGTCAGACCGTGCCCATCGTGGTGTACCGCGGCAATAGGAAGTTGACCCTTCAGATCAAGATTGGCGAGGAACAGTCGCCGAACACCACGGAGAGCGGCAATTCGTCGAACCAGTCGTCGCAGAACCCGTTCGGCTCGGGGGGAGGAAGCATCTTCCCAAATCCGTTCAATTCGACAAACCCGTTTGGGTACTAAGACGAGGACGTGGTCGGGCAGCTCCGACCACTCTTTTTTTGTGGCATGATATGGTGTATTATTCCATAAAATATTTCGGGAGGTGATGAAGGTGAAAAGTGGTGTGCGCATTCGCCCGAGGCGCCGGCCGCAAGGGAGCGCAGCCCAGCTGGGCGCCGAACAGGAAAATCACGTCCAGCCGGGCGCCGAACAGGGTAGAGAGGCGCAATCGGGCGGCGAACAGGAGAGCGGTGCGCGCGGCGCCGGAGCGCCGGAAGCGTCTCTACGGGCGAAGCGCCGGACCAGGGCGTCGGCGGATCGCCGGGGTCAGGGCCGTGGCGCAGGGGAGACATCCGCGGGCGCTCCGCCGGCGCAGTCGGAGCCAGGCGGTCACGCGTCCCAACAGCGGCTTCACCGCGGTCTCGAAGACAACCTCGCGGTGCTGCACGAGCTATTCCACGGCTGCTCGGATGTCCAGTTCCGCCATCTCGAGCTTGAGGCCTCGCGCCACGCCGCGCTCGTCTATTTCACAGGCATGGTGGCGCTCGACGAGCTGAGCGATGAGGCGCTGGAGCCGCTTTTGACAGCGTTTCACCCTCACACCGTCGGCGACTACGATCCGAAGCAGTTGGCCGGGCGGTTACTGCCGGTGGCCCAGGCGGACGTGGTGAGGACCATCGACGACGTGGTGGACGCCATTGTCCTGGGGCGGGCCGTGCTGTTCATTGACGGGTTCGACGCCGCCGTGTCGCTTACCACCACTTCGCCTCCGCGGCGCGCCATCTCGGAGCCGGAAACCGAGTCGGTGGTCCGCGGGCCGCGCGAGGGGTTCACCGAGGACATCACCGTGAATATGTCGCTGTTGCGTCAGAAACTGCGCACGCCGAAGCTGAAGTCCATCCCCTACTACGTGGGCACCTACACCAAGACGGAGGTCCGACTGGTGTATATCGAGGGCTTGGCTGACGAGCAGGTCATCGCGGAGGCCAAGCGCCGGATTGAGGGAATCGAGATTGATGGCGTTCTCGAGAGCGGATATTTGGAAGAGCTCATCGAGGATCAGCCGCTGTCGCCGTTTCCCCAGTTTCAGTACTCGGAGCGGCCGGACACGGTCGCGGCGCAACTTCTTGAGGGCCGGTTTGCCATCCTCACGAACGGGACGCCGTTTGCGCTGGTGGCTCCGGTCACGTGGTGGCAGTTCCTGCAGGCGAGCGAGGACTACTATGAGCGCTTCTTTCTGGTGTATCTGGTGCGCGTGCTGCGCTATGTCTCCCTGTTCATCGCCCTGTTTCTCCCGGCCATGTACATCGCGGTGACCACGTATCACCAGGACATGCTGCCCACCAATCTCGTCATCAGCATCGCGGCGGCCCGGGAGAGCATTCCGTTTCCGGCCATCATCGAGGCGCTGATCATGGAACTCACGTTCGAGGCGCTCCGCGAGGCGGGCATCCGCCTCCCGCGTGCTGTGGGGCACGCCGTGAGCATCCTGGGCGCACTCGTCATCGGGGAGGCGGCAGTGGAAGCCGGCATCGTCTCGGCGCCAATGGTCATCATCGTGGCCTTGACCGGCATCGCTTCGTTCACGGTGCCGAGGTACAACGCCGCCATTGCCATTCGCCTGCTGCGCTTTCCCATGATGCTCCTCGGCGCCGTGCTCGGCATGTTCGGCCTGGTCATCGGCGTCATGTGGGTCACCGTGCACCTGTGCAAGCTGCGCTCGTTTGGCGTCCCGTATCTCTCTGGTTTCGCCCCCTACAAGCGCCAGGAGGTCAAGGATTTGTTCGTCCGGCCGCCCTGGTGGGAGATGGTGTATCGACCTTCTTCGTACGCCCACCAGAACCGCAAGCGCATGAACAAGCAGATGATGCCTCGCCCGGAAGGCAATCCGCAATGATGGGGTGAGACCATGCGCGTGAAGACGCGAAAGTGGGCCGTGAGCATGCTGGCCCTCGCGCTCGTGCCTTTCGTCTCGGGCTGCTGGGACCGCCGAGAGATCAACGACATGGCGTTTGTCACGGCCTGCGCGGCGGATCGCACGGAGGACGGCAAGTACCGTGTGACGGTGGAGGTGCCGCTCCCGGGCAAGATCTCGTCCGTGGGCAACCTCGGTGGGGGCGGCGGATCGAGCGGAACGAAGGCGTATTTCATCGACTCGACGGTGGGCGACACGTTTCGGGAGGCGAACGCGGATCAGCAAAAGGCGATGTCTCGCCAGCTCTACTTTGCGCACATGCGCGTGTTTGTATTTGGCGAGGCGCTCGCGCGAGACAACATTGCGCAGGCCATCGACGTCATGGCGCGCGTGCCCCAGAACCGGATGACGACGTACCTGGTGGTGAGCGAGGGGCCTGGCGCGGACGTACTGAACACCGAGTCGAGCATGGAAAAGACGCCGGCCGAGTTTCTGCGCGAGCTCGCGAGCCAGTCCGAGCGGCATCCGCGAACGGTCAAGCGAGTCACCGAGGCCCTGTTGGCCGAAGGCCAGGACCCGTATATGCCGCTTGTCTCCGTGATTGAGACCACGCCCGGCGACGAGGCACGCCGCCAGACGTATGTGAAGGTCACCGGGCTCGCCATCTTTCGCGGCCCGCGGATGGTCGGGGTGCTCAAGGGCCGCGAGGCCGACGGCGTGCTGTGGGCCCTCGGCGAGATCAAGCGGCCGACCGTGACGGTGCCGGCCCCGCACGGCACGGGCCACATTTCGGTCATCGTCACGAGGTACCGGACGCGCGTCGCCATGCACCGGGATGGCGAGAGCGTCTCCTGCCGCATCACGGTGAAGGCGATGGGGACGCTCGCCGAAAACACGTCCCCGTATATGTACGAGGTCACCCAGAACTTGCCGCGCCTCGAACATGAGGCGTCCCTCGAGATTGCGGACGAGATTGCGTCGGGGATGAAGGCGCTACAGGCCATGCGCGCGGATCCGGTGGGGCTGTGCAACCGCGTGTATCGGCTCTATCCCGCGCTCTGGCACGCAAAGAAGCAAGACTGGCGCGAATCGCTCTACGCCCACATCCCGGTTGACGTGCACGTCGAGCTCGATCTTCGCAACAGCGGCAACGCGACGTCTCCGGTGGCGATTCCAGAGGAGGATTTGAAGGCGTGATCGTCAACTTCATTGAGGCGGCGGCGTTTATCGCCGCGTTGTGCGCGTTGCAGTGGAAGGAGTGGCGCCAGGCCAACCGGCCGACGAAGGTCGCCATGGCGGCCATGATGACGATGACCGCGGGAGCCTGGGTGGTTTCAAACGTATTTCCGAACTGGCACACGTCCTTCGCGTGGCTGCCTAAGCCCTTTCACGTGAGGTGAATCGCGGATGAATCAGGTGTCGTCCCGGCAAGTGGTGCTGATGGGCTTTTGTTACGTCTTCTCCGCGACGCTCGTGACCTGGCCCGGGCAGATCCTGCGATCCGCCAAGCAGGACGCCTGGGTGGGGGTGCCGCTGTGCAGCCTCGCGGTGCTCGTGGTGCTGTGGCTGACGGATCGCGCGCTGGCGCGAAACCCGGGAAAAGACCTGTTGACGTTGTTCGTCGAGAAGTTCGGTTGGCTGGGCAAGGCGGTGCTGTTGGTCTACGTCCTGTTTTCGCTCGTGATTATGGCGAAAGACGTGCGGCTCGGGGTCGACTTCGTCAGCGTGGTCTTTTTGCCGGTGACGCCGGCGGTCGTGGTCGGGGCGCTCATCATGGCCACGTGCGTGTTCATGGTGCGGGGCGGGATTGAGGTCATCGCGCGGATGACGGAACTGTATCTGCCCGTGTTTCTTCTCTTTTCCGTGTTCTGCGGCGCGCTGCTCATTCCGGATCTCAGTTGGCAGTATCTGCAGCCGTTCTTCGAGTACGGCATGGAACGCCCGGCCGTTGGGGTGTGGTATGCGCTCAATGCCATCGGCAGCATCACGATCCTGCCCATGCTCTTTTCGCACGAGCGGTTCTCGTTTCGCCAGGCCTGGATCTCGTTGGCCGTTTCGTCCCTGTTTCTCGAGTTTGTCCTGGTCATCTGCCAGTTGAATCTCGGCAGCCCGCTCGCGGGTCATCTCATGTATCCCGCGTACGAAGCGGTGCGCGAGGTGCGCGTGACCGATTTTCTGGATCGGTTCGACATCCTCATTGTCGGCATTTGGCTGCCGACCATCGTGATCAAGATTGCGCTGAACCTGTATTTCACCATCGCCTGCATGCGGCAAGTCATCCCGCAGCTGCAGGCGGCGCAGGTGGCGCCTTCGCTCGGCTCGCTCGCCCTCGTCGTGAGCCTATGGCTGTTTCACACGTCGACGGAGGTGGTGGCCGTCGACGACGTCTGGCCGCTCGTCGTCATGGCCCTGTGGCTCGGGATTCCGGCGCTCGGCGCCATCGCAGTGGCCCTGTTGGGGCCCAAGCCGAGCGCGCGCCAGCCGAAGCCTCAGCGCGCGCCGTAATCAATACATCATGCGGTCGTCGAAGTAGTACTTGAACTCCAGCAGGTTATTGGACGGATCGATCAGGAAAAAGGTCTCGTGTTCCTCGATGAGGCCCTCAAAGCGGCGGGACAGGTCGTGGTAGAACGGGATGCCGCGCTGTTTGGCGAGCTTGTACAAATTGTCGAAGTGCTTTTTGTCCCGGAACGTGATGCCAAAGTGGCGGGGATACATGCTCACTTCGCGGTCCCAGCGATCCGACAAGTGGCACACGAGCTGATCGCCAAAGAAATCGAGCGTGATCCGGTCTGGATACCGGCGCGCCAGCTTGCAGCCGAGCTTCGTGACGTAGAAGTCGTACGCCTCGTCGAGATCGCGCGCAGGAATGGCCAGGTGAAAGACGTCGTTCGGATTTCGCATAGATGTCAGCCTCCTTACGAATGCCACAGCGCGGGCTCGGCGTCCGCCAGCGAAAGATCGCCCGTCTCAAACTGGAGCAGCGTGTCGGACCTCAGGCCTCTGCGCAAGGTCTCCAGGGGGATGGCGTCGCCGATGGCCACGTTGCCGAGGTTCACGTTTGGCCCGAGCTTGTCGATGAAGTACTTTTGCAGGGTCTTGTTGGGCGCTTCGAAGATGAGGCGATTCGTGTCGAGGGAAGCCTCGAGGATCTCCTCGATGAGCCCGAAGCGCAGTTCCCCGTTTTCGCGGCAGATGCCGCTCGTGCCCGATTCGCGCGCCTCCGTGATCACATACGAGGCGCCTGCGGAAAAGTCCTCCCGGATGAACTGAATCCAGCGGTGCGGCGGTAGGAGCAGCGACTGCTTCACGTCCTTGTAGCCCACCTCGCTCAACACCCGGAAGCGGCGAGCAAACCGCTCGATGAACCGGGCCTTCTCCGCATTGGCGAGCGGCACGGTTCCGTTCGAGATCTCGACATCCCGGCAGCCGTAATGCAGGCACATCGCCTCGTAGTCGTCCAGCCGCCCCTGGATGAGAAACTTTTCAAACAGCGTGCCGCCGAAGAAGTAACGAATGCCGAGCCGATTGAGGACTTCAATTTTCTCCTCTAGCCTCGGGGTGACCATGGCCGTTCCCCAGCCGAATTTCACGCAGTCGATCCACGCCCCGTTCGACTCCATGGCGTCTCGAAACCACCCAACAGGGACCCCGTTGTCGATCACGACGGTCAGGCCGATTTCTCTCGGCTTTTCGGGCCGCTCGGGTTGGTTCAGCACCTCTGTCCATCGCGAATCCATTGCCCATCCCCTCCGCCAAGCGCGTGTCGCAGGTTTGGCTCGAGCATACGGGGCCAAGCTTGAATTCCGGTTGAAATCCGGCGCTCTGAGGACGTTTTATCAAAAAAAGTTCAAAAGGAGCCGAGCCGACGCTGTGCTCGCTTCGCAAGGAACTGGGATGCGATTTGACACGTGGCGCCATGCAGCGCTTTCTCGCAAAAAACGAATCCATCAAGCAGGAATTCTTCACTTCCTGTCGAATATCCGTGCTTCGTAGCGAGAAAGCGCGTTGCGGGGCCCAGCCTGTCGCAAACGCGCGAAACTTGGGGTTGTGGGGAGCGATTATGCGGATCCAATCCAAGTGGTTGACTGGAGCATCGGTCGTCGTTGCCCTGTCGTTCGCCTTGTGTCCCAGACCCGCCAGCGCGGAAACGCTTTCGCAGGCGCAGCAGCAGTTGGCGCAGCTGCAGAGTCAGAAGCGCGCCGTGGAAAATCGGCTTTCCGAGGATGCCGTGAAAGAGGAGACGCTGAAAAACGCCATTCGCGCGTACCAGGTCTCCATCGAGAACGTCCAGGCGCAGATCCAGGCGAATCAGGCCCGCATGGCGGCCCTGCGCCAGCAGGAGCACGATCTCGGCATCCAGTTGAAGCAGAACGAGGCGCAGCTCAACCAGGCCGAGGAGGAGCTCGCGCAGATTGTGCGCGGCGAGTACGAGGACGGCAATGTGTCGTATCTCGAGGTGCTGTTCAACGCCACCAGCTTCACGGATTTCCTCTCGCGGCTGTATGATCTCGCCATTGTCTCGAAGACGCAGGACCAAGTCGTGCAGTCCGTCAAGGCGCTGCAGGCCTCCATCGTGGAGAAGCAGCATGAGGTTCAGGCAGCCGAGCAGCAGGCGGAGCAAGTGGGCCAACAGCTGAGCCAGCTCGAAGCCATGGACGAATCCCTCAAGCAGGCGCAGCAGGTCAAATTGAACGCTGTTTTGCAGGACATCGAGCAGGGCAAGCAGCAGCAGGGCATGCTCGAGAGTCAGATTCAACTCACGCAGTCGGACATCCAGGCCATCGAAGCGGCGACGGCGGCAGCCGAGCAGAAGGAATCGAACGCGCAGTACGTGGCTCAACAGCAGGCCGCGCTCGTTCCGGCTGATCCCAACAGCATCATCGGCTACGCGGAGCAATTCTTGGGAACGCCCTACGTGTGGGGCGGCGAATCGCCGAGCGGCTTCGATTGCTCGGGCTTCACGCAGTACGTGTTTTCGCACTTCGGGATTCAAATCCCGCGGACGTCCGAAGAGCAGTTTGCCGTCGGCGTTCCGGTCAGCCAAAACGACCTTCAGCCGGGGGATCTCGTCTTCTTCAGCACGTACGCTCCCGGCGCGACCCACGTCGGCATCTATATCGGCAACGGCCTGATGATCGACGCGCAGGACATGGGCGTCTCCATCGACAGCGTGTTCAACTCGTACTGGGGACCCAAGTACCTGGGCGCGCGCCGGTTCATCACGACGAGCGGTTGAACTTCAAACGTCCGCCTGGCCGGAACATGGCTATTCCACAAGCGAAAGGCGTCCGCCATCCCGCGTGGGGGAGCGGACGCCTTTCTTGTGGCTGCGTGCAGGCGTTGTCGCGGTTCTGCCGGGATCGTCGAGCGCCACGGGGATAGGAGGGCCAGGTCACAGCCCTCGGCGGAGTTCCCGCAGCGTGTAAAACGTGTCCCTCCACACGAGCCCTCCTCGGCGAACGGCCAGCACGGCCGAACGAATAAAGGCGTAGCTGTACAGCAACATGCCGAGCGGCAGGATGAGGAACTGGTGCTTGGGCAGCCTCAAAAACACGGCATGAAGTTCATATAAGATGCCCATGAGGACGAGACAATACAGATACACCAACCGATACCAGCCCGGCCCGAAGATGGCCCCTGCGAAGGGCGTCGTGTACAGCGCCATCATCAGCATCATGGCCGCCGTCAAAAGCACCGCGGAGTAGTGAAACGCCGGCAACGGCGCCTTCTCCATGCCAACAACCATCGCGCGGAAGCTCGGGTACCACTCGATCTCAATCATGTCCTGCGCCACGACGAATCGCTGCCGAAATCCATGCCGCTTGATGAGCTTGCCGAGGTGGAGGTCGTCGTCGGGACGCAAGCTGATGGCCCGGTGCGTGCCAATGCGCTCGTACGCCTCCCGGCTGACGAGGTTGAACGCGCCAATGCCGGCGTGCGCGCGGGCGCGCCTGCGGTACGCGCTCTGGGGCCGCTTGAACAGCACATAGTTGAAGATGTACATGGCCGTCAACAGCTTCAGCGCGTAGCCGGATGCGATGAGCCTCGGCGCCACGGTCAGGTGATGCAGCCGATGCGCGTGCACGTAGGCCATGGCCCGTTCCACCGCGTCCGGGTAAAACCGCACGTCCGCGTCCGCAAACAGCAGCCAATCGCCCGTCGCGCGCATAGCGCCTGCATACAGGGCGTGGTTCTTGCCCAGCCATCCGCGCGGCAGCTCCCGGATGTGCACCGGCACAATGCGCGAATCGCTGGCCGCCATCCGGTCAATCACGTCGCCCGTCCCGTCCGTCGACCGATCGTCAACCGCGACGATTTCGAGATCGGGATACGTCTGGCGCAGCAGCGACTCGAGCGTGGTCTCGATATGCTCTCGTTCGTCGCGCGCTGCCACGACGACGCTGACGCGGCCATACGACTCTGGGCTCGCTCTCGCCGCCTCCCGTGGCCGAAGGCGCGGCGTTCGCATGAGGTCCGGGATGGTGCGGAGAAAGATGGCTGTCCACACCACCGCGCACAGGACGGGCAGCCAAGCCGCCCGCGGGAGCGCGTGCGAAAGCCAGGACCACACGAAGCTGGAGAACATCGGATCATTCCCCCTTTTCGCGCCGCGGGGGTCCACAACTTTATGGTAATCTAGGCGTGGGGCACAGTCCAACAAATCCTGCCTGCCCACCTCATTGTACGCCGATCTCGCCGCGCCCGCACGGCGCGACCGCTCGATATCGCAAAGGACGAGGTTATCGTATGCGATTTTGGAAACGCGAAGAACTCACCGAAGAGGAGCGCCGCTGGCGCAAGCGCCAGTTTCGCACGCACGTGATCTACGCCATGATCTTTTTGTCCTTCACGAGCCTTCTGTTGCGCGCCGCGTACGTGCAGATCTCGAATGGAAAAGCGTATCGGCAGGCCGAACTCAGCATTCCCAAGGCGCGGATCCCCGTCCTGCCGCAGCGCGGCTGGATCTACGATGCCAACGGCCAGGTACTCGCGTGGGACAAACCGTCGTTGTCCATCGTGATGAACCGGTATTCCACCACGTCGGACGCGACCTATCGCCATCTTGCGAGCGCGTTGGCGCCCGTTCTTCATCAGACGCCGCAGGCGCTCTATCGCCTCATGAAATCCGACTCCGGCACGATTCAGGTGACGCTCGCCAAAAACGTCTCGCTCGCCCAGGTCGCGTATGTGGTGGAGCACCAGTCCGAGCTTCCCGGCGTGCAGGTGATTCAGGACTACATCCGCGAGTATCCGTACGGCGATCTCGCCGGCCAGGTGCTGGGCTACGTCGGCGCCATCACGGCGGAGAACGTGAGCCGATACCAAGGGTATCTGTACAGCCAGAAAGTCGGAGAGACGGGGGTCGAAGAGCAATACGAGCCGCTTTTGCAGGGCAAACCCGGGTATGAGCTCGTGACCATCAACAGCGCCGGCAATGCCATCGCGGAGGCGGGCGAGATCCCGCCGCAGAACGGCGACAACCTGCAGCTCACCCTCGACGGGCACGAGCAGGCGTGCGCGCAGATGATCATGCAGAACATGATCCAGAAGGCGAGCGACAAAAACGCGGTCGAGAACGCCGCCGCCGTGATGCTCAACGTCAAGACGGGCGGCGTCATTGCCATGGTGAGCTATCCGTACCTGGATCCGAACTGGTTCACCCTGGGCGCGCTGGAGCAACACGCGCACTACGTGTCGAACTCGGGCGCCCAGGTGAACAACGCCATTGCTATGGTGAATTACCCGGGATCGACGGTCAAGCCGGCCAACCTCATCACCGCGATGAAGGCGGGGCTGGTGAATCCGCAGACCACCATCCAGGATGACGGGTACATCTACATCGGCAAGTCGCGCAAGAACGAGGACGAAGGGTTCGCGTTCGGCGCCGTGGATCCCGTCGAAGCCATCACCGTGTCAAGCGACGTGTTCTTCTACGAGGTCGGGTTGTGGCTCGGCAAATGGTTCGGATCGAGCGCGACGCAGGGCGGGTCTTGGCCAGCGCAGGACGGATCGTATCAGCATTACCTGAACACCGACCTCGCAAAGGGGATAAACGCGCTGTTTCAGGGCGAAGCCGACTTCGGCCTCGGCTACAAGACGGGGATCGACTTGCCGTACGAGAACGACGGCGCGTTTTATATCCTCGACTCGCGCCAGGGCAATCGGCAGGTTCCGTATGACCTGAAGGCCAGCGAGCGGTCCATCGCGAAGACAGGGGAGTACGTGAACTATGGATCGCCGGCGAGTTTGGCGGATGCCGCGATCGGCCAGTCGCAGATGTTCACGCCGCTTCAGCTCGCGGAATACGCGCTCACCCTCGCGAATCGAGGGGTCCGGGTGACGCCGCACGTGTTGCAGGCGGTCTACGGGCCGAACGGGACGCCGACGAATGGGGCGAAACCCGTCTCCACGGTGAAACCGAAGGTGGCCGGTCGGGTGGACGCGCCGGATTGGCAGTGGAACCTGGTTCAGCACGGCATGATCGGCGTGACGTCGAGTCCCAATGGCACGGCGTACGCCGCGTTTGCGGGGGCGCCGTATCAGGTCGCGGGCAAGACGGGGACGGCGCAGATCATGCTCGGCGGCAAGCCAACCGATAACTCGGTCTTCATTTGTTATGCGCCGGCTGACCATCCGCAGGTCGCGGTGGCCGTGATGGCACCCGGAGGTGGCTATGGCGCGCAGTTTTCGGCTGTGATCGCGCGGCAGATGCTGGACGCGTACTTCAACGAGCATCACGCGCCGTTCATGCCGAAGAGCGGGTGGACCGACACCTCCATCCCGGCGAACTGGAAGTCGTCTCCCGCATATCAAATTCCAGAGCAAAGCCCGTAAAGGTGTGGATATAGATGGAAAGTGACGGTGAGCATGAAGCCTTGCGTCCGTGGGACACTTCACTTGACGAAGTTTTGGCGGAGGTGTCCTGATGAATGCAAGGCGGCTTCTGCTCATCCAGGTGATCATCCTCGTGGTCATCCTCGCGGCCGGATTTGTGGGGTACTATTTTTACCATCAGTCGACGCTGTATCTGAAGACGGACGACGCGCAGGTCACTGGGCGGCAGATTGTCATCACGGCGCCGGCCTCCGGCGAGCTCACGTCGTGGAACGGGACTGAAGGCGCGCAGTTTTCGGCAGGCGACGTGATTGGCACCATCAGCGTGCCTGGTGCGAAGGGCGCGACGGTCAGCGTGATCGCGCCGGAGACCTCTACGATTGTGCAGAATCAGGCCGTGAACCATCAGTTCGTCGTGGCGGGCACGCCCCTCGCGTATGCGTACAACCTGAACGATCTCTGGGTGACGGCGAACGTCAAGGAGACGGACATCAACGACGTGCACGTTGGCCAGAACGTGGACGTCTATGTGGACGCGTTCCCGGGGACGTCGTTCCAGGGCGTCGTGCAGCAGATTGGCCTCGCCACGGCGGCGACGTTCTCGCTGCTCCCGCAGACCAACAACAACGCGAACTTCACCAAGGTGACGCAGGTCATCCCAGTGCGCATCCGGCTTCAGACCTACACAGGGCAACTCGTGCCTGGGATGAGCGCGACGGTTCGGATTCACAAGTGAGGGGGCGGGCGCATGAACGGTGGAGAGACCATCGTCGGCCGCCCGCCTGCACCAGGCCCCGGCGGGCCCACGGATGAGCCGGTGGTACACAAGGGGCCCATCCTCTTCTCGCTCATCCTGGGGGCGTTTGCGGCCATTCTGAATCAGACGCTGCTGAATGTGGCTGTGCCGAAGCTCATGGTCGATTTCAACGTATCCGCGAGCACGGTTCAGTGGCTGTCGACGGCCTACCTGTTGACGAACGGCATCGTCATCCCGCTGACGGCGTATCTCATTGGCACGTTCACCACGCGCCAGTTGTTTCTCGGGGCCATGTTCCTGTTTGGCGTGGGAACGCTCCTGTGCGCGCTGGCACCCGATTTCCCGGTGATGCTCATCGGGCGGATTGTCCAGGCGGCCGGCGCGGGAATCATGATGCCGCTCATGATGACCGTGATCCTCAACCTGTATCCCCCCGAGACGCGCGGCCGCGCCATGGGCACCATCGGCATCGCAATGTTCTTTGCCCCCGCGGTCGGCCCGACGCTGTCTGGCTGGATTGTGCAGAACTACTCGTGGCGGGTGCTGTTTTACATCGTGCTGCCCGTGGCCGTGATCGATCTCGTCGTGGCCTCCATCTTCCTCAAAAACGTCACGGAGCGCACGTTTCCAAAGTTCGAGTTTTGGAGCTTCGTGGCGTCCACCATTGGGCTGGGTTCGCTTCTGTATGGCTTCAGCGAGGCGGGCAACAAAGGATGGGGCGCTACGGAGGTCCTGGTGAGCATTGTGCTCGGCGTGGTGTTTCTGATTCTGTTTGTCGTGCGAGAACTGACGTCGGCTCATCCGCTCTTGAACCTGCGGGTGTTTCGATACGGCGGATTCACCATCGCCGCGGTCGTGAGCTGTGTGGCGAACATGGCGATGTTTGGCGGATCGCTCCTCACGCCCATCTACGTGCAGGACGTCCGCGGCTATTCGGCGCTGGATTCCGGTTTGATCCTGCTGCCTGGAGCCATCCTGATGGGCATCATGTCGCCCATCTCCGGCGCGTTGCTCGATAAAATCGGGATTCGGCCGCTCGCCATCGTGGGGCTTGTCATCACGGTCATCACGACGTGGGAGTTGGGGCGCGTCGACCTGCAGACGCCGCTTGGCGACATCATGTGGATCTACACGGTTCGCATGTTTGGACTCAGCTTCATCATGATGACCATCATGACGGCGGGCCTGAACCACCTGCCGCGGCAGTATAACAGCCACGGCACGGCGGCGGCCAACACGGTGCGCACCATTGCGGCGTCGCTCGGCACGTCGCTTCTCATCACCATCATGACGGATCGGTCCAACATGCACTACCAGCAGCTCGTCGATTCGGTGCAGATGAACAACCCGTTTCTGAACATCACGCTGTCTCAGTTCGCGCACGCGCTCGCCGCGATGGCGCCGATGACTGCACAACAGGCGAACGCCCTCGTGACATACCTGCTCTATGGCCAGGCGCAACTTCTCTCCACCGTGGAGGGCATCGACGACAGCTTTCTGGTTGCAGCTGGGATTGCGCTCGTCGCGCTCGTGCTATCCCTCTTCTTGCGCAACGTGAAACGGGCGGGCGCGTCTGCACAAGCGCCCACGGAGGCGGCGCCGCCCGCGGTGGCCGAAGGTTCGCGCCGTAAGGTGGCCGTCGTCCGCAGAACGCTCCGACCCAGGCCCGAGGCATAGCGGACGTGCGCCCCATCAAGCGGACGCCCGGCTCATGGCCGGGCGGCGCTCATCCGAGCCCCTGCCACCACCTCCATCTTGCGCTCCGCACCTGAAACGTGCCTGAACCGAGGCTGACACGCTGTTTAGCGCCGCCTTCAGCCTCGCGCTCAGGATCCTTTCAGCTTGCGCTCAAACGCGATTCAGGTTGTTCGCGCATCATGTCCCCGCAACGACACGAGCACAGATGGGGAGTGGAGTGGCATTGGAGACCAAGCGCCGATGGACCTGGGACAGGAGCGTGCTCGCGCTCATCGCGGCCGTCGCCCTGTTCCTCAATCTGTACGCGCTCAACAAAGAGGGCTACGCGAACGAGTACTACGCTGCGGCTGTGCGCAGCATGCTGGAGAGCTGGCACAACTTCTTCTTCGCCTCGTTCGATCCCGGCGGCTTCATCACCATCGACAAGCCTCCTCTGGACTTCTGGATTCAGGCGGCTTTCGCGTACGTGTTCGGCTTTCACGGCTGGGCGCTCATCCTGCCCCAGGCGCTGGCCGACGTGGGCTCCGTCCTGTTGATGTTCACGCTGGTCAAGCGGCACTTCGGCAAGGTCGCGGGCCTCATCGCGTCGGCCGCCATGGCGCTCACGCCGATTGCCGTCGCGGTGAGCCGCACCAACCAGGTGGACGGGATGCTCGTGTTTCTCATGCTCCTCGCCACCTGGTTCCTGTTCCGCGCCATCGAGACGAACCGCCTGCGCCCGCTGATAGGCGTCGCCGTCATGGAGGGGCTCGCGTTTAACACGAAGATGATGGAGGCCTACCTCATCCTGCCCGCCATCTACGCGGGCTACTTCGTCGCGTGCAAGCTTCCCTGGCGCAGGAAACTCGCCTACCTCGGCGTCATGACCGTGCTCCTCGGCGCGATTTCGTTCAGTTGGGCGACCGCCGTGCAACTGACGCCTGCGGACGAGCGCCCCTACGTCGGCAGCACCACCGACAACAACGAGTTCACGCTCATCTTCGGGTACAACGGCGTGAACAGGCTCACCGGCAACATGGGAGTTGGCGGCCGAAATTTCAGGATGGAGTTCGGCCGTTTCCCCGGTTCGGGCGAATTCGGACGCCGCTTTGCCCAGGGCGCGGGGGGATTCCCTGGCGGATCCTTCCCTGGTTCGGGTTCGGCCGGAAGTCAAGGCGAGGGGCAAGGCGGGGCAGGCCGGGCGTTTGGCGGACCGGGCGCCGGATTCCCGGGGAGCCAGGGCAGTCAGGCGGCGCCGTTCCCGTTTGGCAGCGGCGAGTTTCGCCGAGCGTTCGGGACGAGCGGCTTCGGCCATCGCTTTGGCGACGGCTTCGGCGGTGGCTTCAACCGCGGCGGTTTCGGCGGCGGTGGCATGTTCGACACCGGCACGCGCGGCGTCCTGCGCCTCTTCCAGGCGCAGCTCGGGCCGCAGATCGGCTGGCTTTTGCCCATCGCTTGCCTCGCCCTTGTGCCGCTGCTTCGCAACGTGCGCTGGAAGCGGCGCCGCGAGCTGACGGATGCCGAGCGGGCGACCCTCTTCTGGGCCGCGTGGCTCATCCCCGTCGGCGCGTTCTTCAGCGTCGCGGGGTTCTTCCACCAGTACTACCTCATCACGCTGGCACCTGCCATCGCCGCGCTGGTCGGGGCGGGGCTTGTGGCGATGTGGCGGGACTTCCGGGCGGGTGGCCGCTGGAAGGGGTACTTGCTCGGCGCGGTTTTGCTCGATCTCGTCTACGAGTGCCTGATGGTCCGCAGCTATCCGACGGTGCGCGGCGCGCTCATCGCGGTGACCGTCGCGCTGGCGGCTCTCTCGGCGGCGCTGGTGTTGATTCCGCGGCTGTCTTTGCGCTGGCGGCGCGCTGGCGCTGTCATCGGGCTCCTGTCCCTCCTCGCCGTGCCGGGGTACTGGTCGCTGACGCCCGCGCTCTACGGCGTGAACGGCTCGATGCCCGCGGCGGGTCCGGCCGGATCGACGGGCGGTGGCATGGGATTTGCGGGCCGGACGAGCGAGAACGACAACGTCGCACAGTATGAGAAGCTCATCCGCTACCTGGTGGCGCACTACCGGCCCTCCAAGGGCTCGTTCCTCGTGGCGACGCTAAACGCCCAGCCCGCCGAGCCCATCATCATCGCGACGGGCCTGCCGGTGATGGCCATGGGCGGCTTCTCGGGGTCCGACGCGGCGATGACCGTCGCAAAGCTCCAGCAGCTGTGCGAGGAGGGCAAGGTGAAGTACTTCCTCCTCGGCGGGGGCGGATTCGGCGGGCGAGGCAACAGCCAGCTCGTCGCCTGGATTGAGAAGCACTGCAAACTCGTGCCGGCGAGCGCGTGGGGCGGTGTGTCGTCGAGCTCGTCAGCCAATCGCTCCAGCTTCGGCGGATTCGGCGGCATAGGGGGGCTTGAACTGTATGTCTACACAGGCGACGCCCAGGCGTGAGTGGCCTCTCAGGCAGGCGCACACGGTGCTCTCAGACCCTCTCCGCGAAGCCGACCTGCCCGAGGGCCGGCGCCTACAAGGCCGCAACCTCCTCTCCGTGGTCGTCCCGGTGTTCAACGAGGAGGACGTGATCCTCACGACGCACGAGCGGCTGACGGCGGTGCTCGACGGGCTCCCGCTGTCGTGGGAGATCCTCTATGTGGACGATGGCAGTACCGACGCCTCGCCGGCGCTTCTCGACCGATTGGCAGAAGGGGATCCGCGCGTGCGCGTCATTCACTTCGCGCGCAACTTCGGCCACCAACTGGCGATCACGGCCGGGATCGACGCGGCCATGGGCGACGCGGTGGTCGTGATCGACGCCGACCTGCAGGACCCGCCGGACCTCATCCCCGAGCTCGTCGCCAAGTGGCGCGAGGGGTACGACGTTGTGTTGGCGCGCCGAGCCATCCGCTTTGGCGAGACGTGGTTCAAGCGCGCGACGGCGGCCGCCTTTTACCGGGTGCTGAACCGCCTGACGGACGTGGAGATTCCGGTGGACGTGGGCGACTTTCGGCTGATGGACCGAAAGGTGTGCGACGTGCTCCGGGCGCTGCCCGAGCATCGCCGCTTCGTGCGCGGGCTGGTGGCCTGGATGGGCTTCCGCCAGGCCGAGGTGGAGTACGTCCGCCAGCCCCGCTTCGCCGGCGAATCCAAGTATCCGCTTCGCAGGATGGTGCGACTGGCGTTGGACGCGGTGACGTCGTTTTCCACGCGCCCGCTCGGGTGGCCGCTCTACGCGGGGGCGGTCGCCGGCCTGTTAGGCCTCGTCGCCTTCGCGGCGTTCGCGGCGCTCTTTGCCGCGAGCGGGAAGATGATGGACGTGATGGCGCTTGTGCTTTCCGGCGTGGTGGTCTGCACGGGCGCCGTGCTGGTCTCGGTCGGGCTTCTCGGGCTCTACGTGGGCAACGTCCTCGACGAGGTGCGCGGCCGGCCTCTCTACATTGTCGATCGCGCCGTGGGCGTGCGGAGGGAGGCTTCGCCGCGTGAGTGAGGCGTCTCTACGCATGTTGCACAAGCTCCCTGGCTGGGCGTGGTGTCTCGCGTGCTGCACGGCGTCGCTCGCGATTCAGCTGGCGCTTGCCGCCACCACCCGCGGCTACGTGGCGGATCAGGCCATCTTTCTCCGCTGGGCGGAGACCGTGCGCACGGCGGGCCTGTCGCGCGCGTATGAGGCGGGCGGGATCGACTATCCGCCGCTCTACTTGTACGTGCTCGACGCCTACGCGCGCCTTGCGTCGGCGCTGCATTTGGGCCTTCGCCCGGGGACGTTCTGGGCCAAGCTGCCTGGCATCGCCATCTACGCGGCGCTCATGCCGGCGATGTGGGCGCTGTCGCGGGGCATGCGAGCGGAGAAGCGCCGGTGGGCCATCGCCGCGTACTGCCTGAACCCGGTCCTCATCTTCGACACCGCGGTGTGGGGGCAGGTGGACGTCATCGACGCGACGCTCGCGGTCGCGGCGGTGTGGCTGGTGAGCAAGCGGCCGCTTGTGGCGGGCGTGGCGTTCGGGCTGGGTCTTGCGGCGAAATTCGAGACCATCGTGGTGCTGCCGGTGCTGCTCGCCGCCGCGTGGGCGCAGCCGCCGCGCCTGCGCCGCCTCGTTCAGCTCGCGTGTGGCGCCCTGGTGCCACTCGCGCTTGTCGCTCTGCCGCTTTTGGGCGGAGGGCTTTGGCCCATGATTCGCGCTGCGTACATCGCCACCACCGGCGAGTACCCGTACCTCAGCATGAACGCGATGAACATCTGGTTTGATTTCTTCGACGCGTCGCCGTATGCGTCGGATCGCGTGCCCGCCATCCTTGGGCTCACCTACAAGGAGGTGGGACTCTCGCTCCTTGCCGCGGCCTGTCTGGCCGCCCTCGCGTATCTCGCCCGATCCCGCCGGGCCCTTCCCATCCGGGCAACGAGTGCCGCCGCGTTCGTCGGCTTCTCGTTTTTTATGCTGGCGACCGAGATGCACGAGCGGTACGTGGTGCTCGCGGTGACCCTTGTCTCATGGCTCGCCGCGCTCGACAGGCGGTGGCGCGCCGTGGCCACGGCCCTTGCGTTCAGCGCGTTCTGGAACCTGTGGGTCGTGTGTTTTGGCGCGGTGAACGCGCAGCAGGACGCGTGGATGGTCTACCTGAATCTCGCTGCGTACGGGGCGATGGGCGTGGTCATGGCTCGGGAGGTCATGCCTCGTCGCCGGGCCCGTCGGCCTGTCGCCGAAGCAGCCGAATGAACGAGTCGTCGCCTGTTGTGAGATCATGTTCCAGCGCTTCGCGAAGGCGTTTCGCGAGGCCGGGGTGGGCTCCGCCGGTTGCGATGGACACCGAAACCTCGCCGACCTGGACGACGCTGGCGAAGTCGAGATCGCTATCGGATGCGTCGTCCGCCCGGTTGCACCAGATGCCGCGCACACGCGCCTCCTCGCGCACTGCCGCATTGACCTCCGCATCGTCCGTCGCCGCGACGGCGAGGGCGAAACCGGCGAGGTCGCCGGGCCGGTAGGCGCGGTCGATCCACGTCACCAGGCCTCGCTCGACGAGAAGGGCGGCCTCCGGTCCAAGCGCCGGGCTCACCAGGGTGACCTTCGCGCCAGCCTCCGCCAGCCGCCTGGCGCGCCTCGCGCCCACGCGCCCGCCGCCGATCACGGCGCACGCCATGCCGCGAGGCTTCAGCCAGACGGGGACCCGGTTCCAGGACGCGGCTTCGCCTCGGTGCGGACGTTCGGCAGAATGGGACACACCGTATGCTCCCTTCAGGCGCGCCGCCCGACGTCGACGGGCTTGGCATCGACGGGCCTACGGCCCTCACGGCGGATTCAGCGCGCTCTCTGCACATTTCTCCCTCCATCATAGGTCACGCTCCTGGTTTCACCAAGCCGAAAACGCATGGCGCTGCGCGCCGCTCCACCTCTGCTCCACCGGCCCGAGACTCGGTTGTGACGGTACCCTGCCTCGCTCCCTGCATCCTCGGACAAACGGCGCGTCAGGGGCTCGACCGTGCTCCGGCCCAATCACCCCAAAATCCGATTGACATTACGGTCAAACGAGATTAACGTGGAGATACGGCAGAATATCGCATAAACCAATTGGAATTTGGGGTGAACGTCCGTGGCTGTGACCCTGGAAGAGGCGGCGTGGATTGAGGAGTTGGCCGCGACGTACGAAGAGGCGCGACCGGAGGACATCCTGCGCGAAGCGCTGCGCAGAGTGCCGAACATCACCTTTGCCTGCTCCTTCGGCGCCGAGGACATGGTGATCCTCGACATGCTGATGTCCATCGACCCACAGGCCGATGTATTCTATCTCGACACCAACGTGCTGTTTCCCGAGACGTACGAATTGATTGAACGGGCCGTCGCCAAGTACGGCATCCCGAACCTGCACCAGGTGCTGCCGAAGCTGACGCTCGAGGAGCAGGCGGCCCAATACGGCGACGCGCTCTGGAGCCGCGACCCAAACCTGTGCTGCAAGATCCGCAAGGTGGAGCCCCTCGCGGATTTTCTCGCCGGCTACGACGGCTGGATTACCGGCATCCGGCGGGAACAGGCGCCGACGCGCCGCAACGCCAAGGTGTTCGAGTGGGACGCGAAATTCAACATCGTCAAGGTCAATCCGCTCGTGCGCTGGACGGAGAAGGACGTCTGGAACTACATCGTGGAACGCGGCGTCCCCTACAACCCCTTGCACGATCGCAACTATCCGTCCATCGGATGCCTGCACTGCACGCGTCCCGTGAAGCCGGGCGAAGACCCGCGGAGCGGCCGCTGGGCCGGCTTCGACAAGACCGAGTGCGGCCTTCACGCCGATCAGTGAGGGGGTGCGAGCGTGTCTGAGGAGAAGCTGTCGAAGGTCGAGATCATCAAGAAGAACAGCCGCTTCCTGCGCGGGTCGCTTCAGGAGGAGCTCCAGAACGACGCCTCCCACTTCACCGAAGAGGCCGTGCAGGTGCTCAAGTTCCACGGCACGTACCAGCAGGACGATCGCGACCTGCGCCGGGAACTGACGAAGCAGGGCAAGGAACGTCACTACATCATGATGATCCGCGCCCGCATCCCGGGCGGCGTCCTGAGCGCGGAGCAATACCTCGTGTTCGACCGCCTGGCCGACGAGTACGGCAACGGCACCATGCGCATCACGACGCGCCAGACTTTTCAGCTCCACGGCGTGCTGAAGCGAAACCTGAAGTCCACGATTCGCCGCATCAACGAGGCGCTCATCACGACGCTCGGCGGCTGTGGCGATCAGGTCCGCAACACCGTCGGCTGCGCGCATCCGCACCAGGGCCCGTTCGAGGAAGCGGTCCGCCGGGATCTGCTCCGGCTCGTGGACGAGACGAGCGCCAAGACGAATGCGTACCACGAGATCTGGCTCGACGGCGAGCGGGTGGACCCGGAGGTCGATCGCGCCCGGGAGACGCTGTACGGCGAAACGTACCTGCCGCGCAAGTTCAAGATTGGCTTCGCCTACGAAGGTGACAACTGCTCGGACGTGTACTCGAACGACATCGGCATCGTGGCTCACCGGGACGGCGAGGCGGTGGCCGGGTACACGCTCCTTATCGGCGGTGGGATGGGGCGCACCGCGAGCGATAAGGAGACGCACCCGGCGCTCGCGAAGCCCTTTGCCTTCGTCACGCCGGATGAGCTCGTGGACGTGGTCAAGGCCATCATCACCATCCAGCGCGATCACGGCAACCGCGAGAACCGCAAGTTCGCCCGCATGAAGTACCTCGTCGAGTCGCGCGGCGTGGACTGGTTCCGCGAGGAGACCGAGCGCCGCCTGGGCCGCAGGCTCGCGCCGCCGCGCGAACTCGTCTGGCACTCGTCGGACGATCACCTCGGCCGCATCGAGGACGGCGACAAGGTGCACCTCGGGCTGTACGTGGAAAACGGCCGGATCGCCGATAAGCCCGGCTTTCCGCTCAAGTCGGCGCTCGCGGCCGCCATCGCGAAGTACCGCCCGACCGTGCGCCTCACGACGCAGCAAAACCTGATTCTGGCCGATCTCGCCCCCGAGGCGGCTGACGCCCTCCAGGCGGATCTCGCCGCGCAGGGCATCCGCCTGCCGGACGCGTACTCGCCCGTCAAGCTGCGTTCCATGGCCTGCCCGGCCATGCCGACGTGCGGGCTCGCCATTGCGGAATCCGAGCGCGTGTTCCCGAAGGTCGTCGAGCGGCTCGAGGCGCTGCTTGCGGAACTCGGCCTCGCGGAGGAGCCCATCACCGTCCGCATGACGGGCTGCGCCAACGGGTGCGCGCGGCCGTACATCGCGGAGATTGGCTTTGTGGGCCGCGTCATCGGCAAGTACGACATCTTCCTCGGCGCCAACGTCGCCGGCACGCGCCTGAACGCGCGCTTTCGCGAGATGGTGCCGTTTGACGATCTCGTCCCGACGCTCCGCCCGGTGCTCGAGCTGTACCGCGACGAGCGGCTGCCCGGCGAGCGGTTCGGGGATTTCTGCCATCGCGTCGGGCTGGAGCGGCTGAAGGAAGCCGTCCCGGTCTCGTGACGAATGTGAAGGAGGGGGCGACATGGCATATGGCCGCGTGGCGCTCGTCGGCGCCGGCCCTGGCCATCCGGGGCTTCTGACCGAGCGCGCCCGAGCGCTCGTCGAACAGGCGGATGTGGTGGTCTTTGACAGGTTGGTCTCGCCGCGCCTGCTCATGCACGCCAAACCGGACGCCGCGCTTTTGTACGCCGGCAAGGCGCCGGGCTGCCACGCGCTCGCGCAGCGGGAGATTGAGGCGATGCTCGTCGATTTGGCGCGCCATCACGGCCTCGTCGTCCGCCTGAAGGGGGGCGATCCGCTCGTGTTTGGCCGCGGCGCGGAGGAAGCGTCCGCCCTGCGCGAGGCGGGCGTGCCGTTCGAACTGGTGCCAGGCGTCACGTCGGCCGTGGCCGTGCCCGCGTTTGCGGGCATTCCGGTGACGTTGCGCGGCGTGAGTCGCTCGTTCGCCGTGGCGACAGGGCATGCGGGCGACGGGCTGCGGGCGCACCTCGACGCCCTCGCGGGCGCCGAGACGCTCGTTCTGCTCATGGGCGTCGCCGAACTGCCGCGCATCGCGGAGGAACTGCAGGCCCGGGGCGTCTCGCGCGACACACCGGCCGCCATCGTGGCGTGGGGCTCGCGCGCGAAGCAGCGGTCCCTGCGCGCGACGCTCGCCACACTGGCTCCGGAGGCCGAGCGGCGGGGCATCGGATCGCCCGCCGTGATCGTCATCGGCGACGTGGCGGCGGACGCGTCGCTTGGCTCGTGGTTCGAGGCCATGCCGCGCTTCGGCGAACGCCACCTCCTCTTCGCGTCGTCCATCCGCGAGGCGCTCGCGCACGCGGCGCAGCTCGAGGCCGAGGGGGCGGAAGTGCTCGCGCACACGTGGGATCGCGCGCAACGCGTGCGCCTAGCGGACGTCGAGGCCGCGGTGTCCATGTCGGCGCACGGCAAGCCGGTGGGCTTCGCCTTCCGCACGGCGCTCGGCGTTGAGACGTGGCTCTGCGCCGTGCAGCGCGCCGGATTGGATCTGCGCCGGCTCTCGAACCTCAAGCTCGCCGCTGCCGACGGCTACGTCGCGCAGGCCCTGCGCGATCGCGGCCTTGCGCCCGACGCCCGCTCGCTCGGCGAGATGGCGCGGATGCCCGTGGAGGTGTGGTTCGCCGAGGTGCCCGGCTCGGGCCGCGACGCGGACGTGGAGGCGGCCTGCAGGGCGAGCGGCGCAGAGGTGCGGCCGTTTCACCTCCTGGGCCCGCGGTTCGCGCCAGCGGTGCCCCCACGCTGGCAGCCGTTCGTGCGGGCGTGGCGCGACATCGTCGCCGAATGGCTCGCCGAAGGTCCGGCCAACCTGTGGGCGCTCGGCGATCCCGCCCTGTTGCGCTCGCTCGCCGACGACGTGGGAATGGGCGGTGAGCCGCTGCGCCGCGCCGACGCGTTTGGGCTCGCGGCCGCCGAGGCGGTGTGCGGCGCATGACGGGCGGAGCGGGCAAGGTTCTGTTCATTGGCCACGGGACGAGGCTTCAAGGCGGGATGCGCATGTGGCACCGGTTTGTGGACGATGTCGCGGAGCGCGCGGGGCTTGGCGATGAAGACGTGGCGCGCGCGTTTGTCGAGATCGCCCGGCCGGATGTGGCGGAGGCGCTCGTTCGGCTGGCCGCGGCGGGCGTGAGGCGCGTGCACATGGTGCCGCTCCTCCTCTTCTCGGCGGGGCACATGCGCCGGGATCTGCCGCAGGCCGTGGCTCGCGCGGAGGCGCAGGTGGGGCGGTTTGATCTCACCTGGAGCCAGCCGTTCGGCGACGAACCGGCGTTTATCGACGTGGCCGTCGATCGCGCCCAGGCGCTCGTCGCGCGCATGCCGGAGGGGGCTGGCGTCGTCCTGGTAGGGCGCGGCAATCGCGACGCGGACGCGCAGCGCGCGTTTGCGGGCGTGGCGGCGAACGTGGCTGGCCGGATCGGTCGGCCGCTGGTCCACGGCTACCTGGCTGGCACGGGGCGCTCGCTGGAAGCGGCACTCGAGGAATTGTGGCGCATGGGTTGCGAGCACATCGCCGTGGTGCCGTATCTTTGGTTTCCGGGGTTGCTCACCGAGGGACTTCCGGAGCGGGTGAACCGATGGCGGGGAGAGAGGCGCATCTCGTTTCGGGTGGCGGAGCCGCTCGGGCGAGATCCGCGGCTGGTGTCGCTCGTGGCCGAGCGGGCGCGCCAAGCGGCGCACGGGCTCGGAGCCGGCAACAGCACAGAACCGTGAAAAAGGGGGGGCTAGCCCCTGCCCCCTTCGAACGGATGGGCTTGGGGACAGCCCCATCGGCTTACCACCAGTAGCCAGGGTAACCGTAACCGTACCCATATCCATAACCATAGCCGTAGTACGGGTACGGGCGGGCCAGCGTCGCGCCGAGCGCCGTGCCGAGCGTGAGGCCGGTCAGGGCGCCGAAGGCAAAGTAGCCGACCGGCGCGTACACCGTCTCGATGTCGCCGCCCGCCGCCTCACCGAGCGTGGAGATCCGCTCGTCCTCCTGACCCGCCGCGTGGGCAATGGGGCGGACGTTGAGAAGATAGATGCCGTGATCGCGGACGCTGTGCAGGATGCCGTGATATCGGCGGCCGTTCACGTGGTGTACGATGACGGGTCGCCCGACGTATTGCTTCGCAATGGGATATAACGGATGTGGCATGGCGAAACAGCCTCCTTTCGCTTCAGCGTATGCCGCGCTGGCGGACGCCGAAGCGACAGCCGCCTATGCCACGCGCCGGGCCACCCAGTCACGCAAACACGATGGTCTTGTTCCCGTGCACGATGACTTTGTCCTCCAGGTGCCACTTCACGGCGCGGCTCAACACGGCCCGCTCCACCTGACGCCCGGCGATGCGCAAGTCGAGGGCGGTGAAGCGGTGGTCCACCCGCATCACGTCCTGCTCGATGATGGGCCCTTCGTCGAGCTCCTCGGTGACGTAGTGGGCCGTCGCGCCAATAAGCTTCACCCCGCGCTGATACGCCCGCTGATACGGATTTCGCCCGATGAATGCCGGCAAAAACGAGTGATGGATGTTGATGATGCGCTGCGGGTAGTGCTCTAGAAACGACGGGCTCAGAATTTGCATGTACCGCGCGAGGACAATGACGTCAATCTGGCCGTCCATGAGCGCGAGCGCTTGGGCCTCGGCCTCGGGCTTGTTCTCCGGCGTGACCGGGATGTGGTAGTAGGGAATGCCGAGGCTTTCCACGAGCGGCCTCGCGTCTTCGTGATTCGAGATGACCATCTTGAGATCCGCGTCGAGCAGGCCGTCCTGCCATTCCCACAAAAGCTCCTGCAGGCAATGCAGCTCGCGCGAGACGAAGATGGCCATGCGCTTTTTCTTCCTGGCGGGGTGATACCGCCAGCGCATCTGGTATTCCTCGGCCAACTTCGCGAAGTCGCGGCAGAGCGCCTCCTCGCGGTTGGGCAGGTCTTCGAGTTCGAATTCCACGCGCATGAAGAAGTCTCCGCCCCAGGGCGCTGTGGAGTGTTGCGCCGATTCGGCGATGTTCGCGCCGCATGAGGCGAGAAACTGGCCGATGGCGCCGACAATGCCAATTCTGTCCGGACACGAGATGAGCAGGCGACCGCGATTCTCCCGGGATGTCATCCTTTTGCCTCCAACCCCTCCATGCCGAGTTGTTTCTGCTTCTCCGCGCTGAGGACCATCATCTTGGCCGTCGACGACGCCTTCAGCTCGCCGTCTTCGCTCTCCACGGCCGCTTCCACCACCAGAAGGCGCGACGAAACTTTGGTTGGCCTGGCCCACACGCGGAGCCGCTCGCCGACGTGGACGGGCTTCTTGAACGAGATGTTGAGCTCGGCCGTGACGGTCACCAGCCCCATGAAAAACGGCACGTAGGCGGACGCCTCGTCGAGCAGCGTGCACGTGATCCCGCCGTGCTGGACATTCGGCCAGCCGATATGATGTTCCTGTGTCTGGAAATGGCACACCACGCCGTCTCCGTCCCGCTCAAAGTGCATGTGGAGGCCGTGCGGGTTGTCTTTTCCGCACGCGAAACAATAGTCGAACCCCATGGCGCACCTCCCGCGTCTGTCTCTGTCAGACCACTTGTTCTATTATGACAGCCGCGCCGGTGCGTGGGCAACCACAGGCAGGAGATGGCGCGCTTGGCGTCGTAGTTTGAGAAGGGATGCGCGATAGGGAGTGAAGGCGCGTTGGAGAAGACATCCGAAGCGTTGCGTTCAGGGACTGGGGTCGGTTCCGCGAAGGAAAGGGTGGTGCGCGTCAGCCTGCGCGTGAAGATGATTGTCGTCGTGATCGTCAGCCTCGCGGTGAGCGTCCCCATCTCGGATGCCATCAACGCCGCGATTCGCCGCGCGGTGCCGGATAGCCAATACGGGATCTACGTCAATAGCGCGGTCAGCGTGATTGTGTCGGCTGCGCTTTTGCTCGTGGCCATCCAGATCCTCGTCATCCGGCCGCTCGGCCGGCTGGTGCGCGCGGTGCAGGACGTGGCGGCGGGCAATCTCGCGGCGCGCGTCGCCGTCGAGACCCAGGATGAAATGGGACTTCTCGCACGCGAGCTGAACGCCGCCACCGCCGCCATGCAGGAGGTCATCCGCGAGCTCGCGCGCACGTCGGGCGATCTCGCCGCGGCAAGCCAGGAACTCGCGGCGAGCGCGGAGGAGACGGGCAAGGCGGCGGAACAGATTGCGCTCACCATCCAGGACGTGTCGGCCGGGGTGCAGAGGCAGGACGCGCGCATCGCCCGCTCGACCGACGTGTTCCAGCTCTTGGCCCGCGGGATGGAGGACATGTCGGCCCGGTTCCGCGGCGCGAGCGAGGCGACGGCTCAGGCGCGAGAGGCCGCGCGGGACGGTGGAGAGCACGTGGCGCAGGCGCTTGCGCAGATGGCCTCCGTCGAAGGGGCCTTTGAGCATCTTGCGCAGGCCGTCCGGAGCTTCGCGTCGAGATCGCAGGAAGTCGGCGCGATTGTGGAGGTCATCACCCGCATCGCGAAGCAGACCCACCTCTTGGCGCTGAACGCGGCCATCGAGGCGGCGCGCGCGGGCGAGGCGGGGCGCGGTTTTTCGGTGGTGGCGTCGGAAATCCGGAAGCTGGCGGAGCAGTCGGCCGACTCGTCGAAGCAGATTGCGTCGCTGGTGGATGCGATTCAGGCCGACATGGAGAACGCGGCGGCGCGCATGGCCTCGTCGCGCGAGCAGATGGAGGCGGGCAAGGTGTCGTTCGAAGCCGTGGACGCGTCGTTCGCGCGCATCCGCCAGGCGGTGGAGCGCGTGGATGAGGAGCTCAAGGGCGTGTTGACGTTCGTCAACCGCCTAGGCCGGGCGTCCGCGCAGTTGCGCGAGGGTGTGGACGAGATTGCACAGGTGTCGGCCCAGACGAGCGCGGGCATGGAGACGGTGGCGGCGACGACGGAGGAGCAGCTCGCCTCCATGCAGGAGATGACGGCGTCGGCCGCCGCGCTCGCGCAGATGGCCGAGTCGCTGCAGCGCATGGTGGCGAGCTTTCGCCTGGAAGCGTGACCAGGAGAGAAAAGGTGAAACATGAGGACAGAGACCATTCGATTCTGCGGGAGTGAGACGAGTGCATCAGGACCCTTACGTCCGCATCGGGCGTGCCAAGCTGTTCATCTTCGATCTCGACGGCACCGTCTACGCGGAGACCGAGCACTTTGAGGCGTACGCGCGCGAATTGGCGTCGTTTTTGCCGGAATCGAGGCGCGAGGCGTTCCTCGAGGACGCCCACCGGGCGCTTCTTCACGAGGGGCAGGCGTTTTACGGACACGCGTTCTCGCGCGAGACGGGCGAGCGCGTGGAGGTGGCCGAGGAGGACAGGCCGGATCGGGCGTACCTGCACGTGGATGATCCCTGGGGACTCCTGCAGGTGGTGGCGATTCGGCATGGGATTGGCCCGCGCGATCGGGACGAGGCGTTTTTGCGCACGCGCGACTTCATGGCGGGCCCGTTTCCCATGCAGCCGCTCGGAGGGCTGCGCGAGGCCATGGAGGAAATTCGGGCGCGCGGCGGCCACGTGGTGCTCGCCACCAACAGCCCCGAGCCGGACAGCCGCGCGATTCTGCGCAAGCTGAATTTGGAGGACGTGATCGAAGACTTCGTGTTTCGGGCGGTAAAACCGTACCGGACGGAGGAGCACTTCCGCAAGTGGCTCGCGAAGTACGGCGTGGCGCCCGAGCGGGCGGTCTCCATAGGAGATCACTACCGGAACGAGATGCGGCCGGCCATCCGCCTGGGGATGCTGACCATCTACATTGACCGGTACATCGGCCGGGAGCGGCCGGACGTGACCCTTCGGCTGACGCACCCGGGGGAATTGGGAGACGTGCTCATGACCTGCCTCAGGCGAGCCGAGGAAGCCGAGGCGTGAGGAGGAGAGGACGATGGAATATCGCGAGTTTGGACGCACGGGCATGCGCGTGAGCGCGCTGGGGTTTGGCGGATCGGAGATTCGCGGGTCGGACGTGGCGACGGTGGAGCGCCTGCTCGCGAGCGCGCTCGACGCGGGGCTGAACGTGATTGACACGGGCGAGTGTTACGGGGACAGCGAGGAACTCATCGGCCGGGCGGTGGGGAACCGCCGCGGAGAGTACTTTCTGTTCACGAAGTGCGGCCATCAATCGGGCCTCGAGACCCCGGACTGGGCGCCGGAGACCATCCGCGCGAGCATCGACCGGAGTCTCAAGCGATTGCGCACGGACTACGTGGATCTGATGCAGCTCCACAGTTGCTCCATCGAGGTGCTGAAGGAGGGCAGTGTCATCGAAGAGCTGCAAAAGGCGAAGGAGGCGGGCAAGATCCGCTTCCTCGGCTACAGCGGTGACAACGAGGCGGCGAAGTACGCCGTGGAGCTCGGCGTGTTCGACAGCCTGCAGACCTCGGTCAACGTGGCGGATCAGAGCGCCATCGACGAGGTCATTCCGCTTGCCGCCGCGCGCGGGATGGGGGTCATCGCCAAGCGGCCGGTGGCGAACGTGGCGTGGCGATATGACGAGAAGCCGGACGTGGATTATTACGTCGAGTATTGGCGCAGGCTCAGGGAGCTGAAGTTCCCGTTCACCGAGCGGCCGCTTAGCGAGGCGGTGGGCGTGGCGCTCCACTTCACGCTCTCCGTGCCGGGCGTGACCACGGCCATTGTCGGGACGCAGAATCCGGGAAGGTGGCAGGAGAACGCGCGCTACGTCGACGAGGGGCCGCTGCCGAAGGAGGAATTTGACGCCATCCGCGAGGCGTGGCGGCGCGTCGCGCGGCCTGACTGGGTGGGTCAGACCTGACGCCTTCCGTCGGTGTCACACCATCGTGGCGCATTCCGTCTAATCCATGTGGTCTGTGCGCGAAGCGCAGAGGGAGGCGGATGGAATGCGCCGTTGGATGTGGTTGGGTGCCGTGTGTGGCGTCTGCGGAATGCTCGCCGTGGGCTGTGGCGCGCAAGGCGTCTCGGGCGAGAAGGCGCCGGGCTCTTTGCCAGGCTCTTCAGCGGCCGGGGCGAACGCGAACGGGACGCCTGCCAAGGGAGCCGAAGTCACGGCAGATGCGAACCGTTCGAGCACCGAGCGCGCGCTCGCGAGCCGCGGAGCGTTTGAGATCCTAGGCCATCCAGGCTGGGGACCGGCTCGCGTCACGCAGGTCGTCCCGCCGAGCTTCGCCGGCGCCACTGCGTTTGCGGCGCTCGTTGGACAGTCTTCCAGCGCCATCATCAAAAGTGTCGCCGGCAAGCCTTGGCATGTGGTGAGCGAGATCCCCGGTCAGGTCGCGGCCATCTCGTTTTCGAGCCCGTCGGACGGGGCCGTCATCACCGTCGCGCGCGGAACGGCGAGCCCCAACATGGAGGAGGGGCCAGCCACGTACCGCATCTGGCTGACGCGCGACGCGGGTGCGTCGTGGCGCTCCGTTTGGCAGATCACGGTGTCCACAGGCCATGAGATGTCCGCGGAGACGCCCGTTCTCGCGCTATTTGGGGCGACCGGCTATGCTGCGGTGAGCGGGGAACTGCTGCGATCGGCGGACGGCGGAGCCACCTGGGCTCGGGTGCCGCTCCAGGACGCGGTGCTCGATGCCGCCTTCCCGTCGCCGACGCGGATCTGGCTGAGCGAGGTTTCACCGCAGGTGTTTCGCGCGGGCAATCACCCCGCGCCGGTCGTGATGGCCGAGAGCGAGGACGGGGGACGCACGTTTCACACCGTGTTGACAGGGCCGAGCGTCGTGCCGTGGGAGGCGGATCTCGCCATGACCGCAAGCGGCGTCGGCGTGTGGGTGGTCAAGGATCTCGGCAGTTGGGAGACGCGGGTTCTTTGGACCACCAACGGGTGGGCGTCGTGGCGAGAGGCCATGCCGCAAGCATATCAGGGGCGCGTCGCGCAGTCGGTGCCGGTCCTCGACGGGGACGTCGCGTACATCGGCCTGTGCCCGGGCGCGGCGCCGTTTCCCGGTGGCGTGACGTCGTTTGACCTCCGGACCGGGCAGGCGTCGACCCTCGCAACGGTCCCGTACTGGTACAGCGTCTCGCTGGCCCTAAGCCCGTCCGGCACCTGGTACGCCGCGCCGTCCTCTTCCGAGCCGACAGGACTCTACGCGAGTGGACCGGGGCTGGACACGTGGCACAGGGTCGCGCCGGCGGCGCCGCCCGACGTGCAGGTCGTCGCGGATCCCACGCTGGGTTCCGCCGCACGGCCGGCGCTCGTGGGCATCGATGGCGATCTGTTTCAGGGCGCGGTGGAGGAGAGCGTGGACGGTGGCGCCTCGTGGCGCGTCCTGACCCGCATGCCTCATCAGACGCCCATCGCGGTCGCGGCGGGCCCCGGCAAGCTCCTCGCCGTGGCCACGGTGGGCGCTTCGGGTGACAACGGCCCGCTGCGCCTGTGGGTGAGCCGGGACGGCGGCCAACAGTGGACGGAACTGGGCGCAGCGGACCTGCAAAGCAGCGTGGTGCAGAGCCTGACGCCCTTTGGCCCATCCGACGCGGCTTTGTCCGTGACGGCGGATGGCTACCTCCTCGCCATAGCGGCGATGCCGAAGAACCTGGTGCTGCAGTCGCGGGACGGCGTGCACTGGTCGACCGTCCGCTCGGTGCCCAATGACGATCTCGCCTTGGCGCCCGCCTTCGACGGGGGAACGGTCTGGTGGCTCGACAACAAGCTGATCCGCCCGGGCAGCAAGTCGAACGGCAAGGACATCGGGCCGGTGCTTCAGCCTGTGCTCACGGCGTCGCCGGTCAGCGGGAACGCAGAGCGCACGGTCTCGCTTCCCAAGGGGTATGACGCGCTCGCGATGGCGTGGACGGGATCGCGCGGGATGGTGGTGTGCGCCTCGTCCGCAACCATGGACCCGTCCCAGGGACTCACGCTTTTCGTGACCACGGATGGCGGCGCCACGTGGAGTGCGCGTCATCTCGCGCCTGGGCCTCAATCGAAGTTGCCCGGCGAGATCATGAGCCTGACGCTTGCGGGCGACGACTTCGGCGCGCTCCTTACGGATGCCGGCCTGCTCGTGACGCGGGACGGCGGCTGGACGTGGGCGTACGCGCCGGAGGATTGAGCCACTTCGGCGCGCGCTCATCTGGGGCCAGTATGCGGCAACGCGCGCGCACCTTCGCCCGAGCCGCACCGCGATGCGCGCCGGTGGCCTGACGGCCGGATGGACGAGCGCATCGACGGCGGTGCGTCGCGCGCCGGTGGCCTGACGGCCGGATCGACAGGAGCGCCGCGGCGGGGCGGATGGAGTCGCGCGAAAAAAGCCGGACGGAGTTCTTCCGCCCGGCTTTTCGATTGCCGCTTGGACGACGCGGCTTAGATCTCGGCCTTTTTCCAGATGAGCACGCCGTTTTGGCCGCCGAAGCCAAACGACGAGCTGAGTGCCGTGCGGATGTCCGCCCTGCGGCTCCGATTCGGCACCACGTCGCGCGGCGCAATCTCCTCCTTGTCGTCGCAGTTCAAGGTGGGCGGCAGCCATCCCGTCTCGAGCGCCTTCACGCAGGCGATGGACTCAATCGCCCCGGCGGTGCCGAGCATGTGGCCCACCGCGCCCTTGATGGAGCTCACCGGGATCTCGTCGATGTGCGGGCCAAACATGTCGCGAAGTGCCGTGGACTCCGCCACGTCCCCCGCGGGCGTCGCCGTCGCGTGCGCGTTCACATAGTCGATGTCCTCCGGGGCGAGACCCGCGCTCTTCAGGGCCCGCGCCATGGCGAGTTTCGCGCCGTGGCCGGACGGATCCGGCGAGGTCTCGTGGTACGCGTCGTTCGACGTGCCGTACCCCACGAGTTCGCCGTAGATGGTGGCGCCGCGCTCAAGGGCCCGCTCCAGCGTCTCCAGCACCAGTACCGCCGCGCCCTCGCCCATCACCATGCCGGTCCGCCGCTTGTCAAACGGCCGGGACCACGCGCTGTAATCCGCCGGCCCCTCCGTCGCAAGCGCCCCCGCCGCGCGCAGGCCCGCCAGGATGGCCGGGCTGAACAGGCACTCCGCGCCACCCACCAGCGCCATGTCAATCTCGCCGAGCCTCAGCCAGTAGCTCGCCTCGCCGATGGCGTTGGCCGACGACGCGCACGCGGTCGAGTACGTCATCACCGGCCCGCGAATGCCGTAGCGCATGGCGATCCCGGCCGCGGCCGCGTTGGGAATGGACTTCGGCACAAGCCTCGGGCCCACGCGCGTCGAGCGCCCCGACGCGAGCCGGTTCGATCCTTCCTCCAGCGTCTGCACGCCCCCGAACGCGCACCCAATGGAAATCCCGATGCGATCCCGCTCATACGGACCAAACGCGCCGCCGTCGCCAAACCCTGCGTCCCGAATGGCCTCCGCCGCGGCCACCAGCCCCATCTGCGTGAATCGGTCGCTGTTTTGCACCTGCTTCTTATCCAGATACGCCGCCGGATCGAAATCGCGGGCCGCCGCAACCACCGGCGCCCACGTGCGCAAGAGTTCGTCCTCCGTCTCGCGCACGGCCGATCTGCCGGCGACGATGTTCTCCCAAAACGTCGAAACCCCGACCCCGAATGGCGTCACGGCACCCATTCCGGTGACGACGATGCGCGTCTTGTCCGCCATGAAGGTTCTCCTCTCGCTGTCAGACTCTACGTGAATCTGAACCGCCCGCACAAATTTATGACTTGGTGCTAGTTCCGCCTCTATCATACCACGTCCACAGGCGCCAGGCGACGCATTTGGCTGGGACAAGGCGCCCTGCGTTTGGTATGATGGAGCGAGAATTGGCTTCCTGTGGAATGGAGGATGCAGCTTGGCGAATGCAGGGCGGGCGCCTCGGCGCTTTGAAGATAAGGTCGTGCTCGTCACGGGCAGCTCGCGCGGCATCGGCCGCCGGCTCGCCATTCGTTTCGCCGAAGAGGGCGCCCACGTGGTAGTGAATTACTTCCGGAATGGCGATCTCGCCCGCGAAGTCGTGGCCGAGATCGAGCAGATGGGCAGGCGGGCCATCGCCGTGCGCGCCAACATGGCGCAGGAGGAGAAGATTGTCGCGCTGTTTGACGAGGTGCGCGAAGCGTTCGGCCGCCTGGACGTGTTCATCCACAACGCCGCTTCGGGCCGCAACCGCGCGGCGCTCGAGGTGGACACGAAGGGCTTTGACTGGACCGTCGACGTGAACGCCCGGGCGTTTCTCATCGGCGCGCAGCAGGCCGCGAAGCTCATGCCGGAGGGCGGCGCCATGCTCGCCATCTCGTCGTTCGGGGCGGATCGCGTGTTTCCGTATTATTTGTCGGTCGGCACGAGCAAGGCCGCGCTCGAGGCGATGGTGCGCTACTTCGCCGTGGAGCTCGGGCCGCGCCGGATCAACGTGAACTGCATCTCGGCCGGCGCCGTCCTGACGGACGCGCTGGATCACTTCCCGGACATGGATCAGACGCTGAAGAAGCTCGAGGAGAAGATGCCGTATCACCGGATGGTGACGCCGGACGACGTGGCGAATCTCGCGCTCTTTCTGTGTTCGCCCGAGGCGGAGATGATCCGGGGCCAGACGGTGCGCGTGGACGGCGGTGTGACGCTCGTCCTGCCGTGACGCGAGGTGAACGACATGGAAGGGTTTCGCTATCACTATGATCTCGAGGTGCGCTGGTCCGAGGTGGACGCTCAGCGCATCGTGTTCAACGCCAATTATCTGATGTACCTCGATCTCGCCTATCAGGAGTTTTTCCGGAGCGAATTGAGGCTCTATGACGACGTGCCCACCACCGTCATCGCCACGTCCACGCAGACGTTCCTAAAGCCAGCGCGCTGGCGGGACAAGCTGTCCATCTGGGTGCGGCCGAAACGCATCGGGAACACGAGCGTGACGCTGGAATTTGTGATGACGCGCGAGGGCGAGCCCATCTTCCGCGCGGAGACGGTGTACGTGCACGTGGACGAGAACGGGCGGCCGGAGCCCATTCCCGCGTTTTGGCGGGAGCGGCTCATGGCGTATCAGGAGGAGGCACTGGCATGAGGGACATGGAGGGCCGCGTGGCCATCGTGACGGGCGGCGCGGGCGGCATCGGCAGCGCGACGGCGCGCCGTTTGGCCGAGCGCGGCGTGCGCGTGGTGGTGGCGGATCGCGACGAGGCGGGCGCGCGGCGCGTCGCGGACGAGATCCGGGCGGCGGGCGGCGAGGCGGAAGGGATGTTCGTCGACGTCACGGACGAGGCGAGCGTGAACGCGCTTGTCGACGCGGCGGTGGCGCGATTCTCCCGCCTCGACATCATGTTCAACAACGCCGGCGTGTTTGGCGACGGCGCGCGAAACTTCCTCGACGATCCGCCGGAGGAATACTTTCGCGTCGTATCCATCAACCAGCACGGCGTCTTTTATGGCATGCGTGCGGCGGCGCGCCACATGCGGCAGGCAGGCACGGGCGGCGTCATCATCAACACGGCGTCCATTTACGCGTTCATCGCGGACAGGAACCAGCTCCCGTACCACGCGAGCAAGGCGGCGGTCGTGGCCATGACGAAGGCGGCGGCGCTCGATCTCGCCCGCTACAACATCCGCGTCGTCGCAGTGGCGCCGGGGATGGTGAACACGGGCCTCGTCGACAACTGGCGGCAGGACGAGCACGTGTGGAACACGATTCAGCGGGCGCACATGCGCCGGCGCATGGCGGAGCCGGACGAGATTGCCCGCGTGGTGGCCTTTTTGGCGTCGGACGACGCGCGATTCATCAACGGGCACGCCATCTGCGTGGACGACGGCGCGCTGTCGTTCAAGAGGTGATGCGACAACATGGCCAAACTCCCAGACATCGTATTGGACGTGGTGATGGAGGCGTCGCCCGAGAAAATCTGGCCGTACGTCGCGACGGCGGACGGACTCGGCGCGTGGTTCATGGGGAGCACGCTCCGTCCCATCGAGGGCGAACCGTTCTTCCTGCACGCGGGGCCGTACGGAAACTCGCCATGCCGAGTCATCGCTGTCGAACCGCCGACTCGCTTCGCGTTTGACTGGGACGCCCATTGGAGCGTGGAATTCATCCTGGAGCCACTGGATGGGCGCACCACGCGCGTGACGCTGCGGCACGCAGGGTGGGACGATGATCATGTGTCGCCCACAGGCCAGTCGCACGCTGTCATTCGCCAGATCATGGAGGGCGGCTGGAGGCGCAAGCTGACCGAAGACCTTCCGCGTGCGGTGCTCGGCTCATCGCTCATGTGAGCGTCAGTGCACCTCGCGCTGCATCTGCTCGAGTCTTTCGCGAGGCAGGCCCGTCGCTTTTTCCACAACGTCGACGGGCACCCCTTCGGCCAGCAGGCGGTGTGCAATGTCTTCGGCAGCCTCTCTGCGACCGTCTTCATACAGTTCTTCTGCCATGCGGAACACGTTCTTCAGCTCCTTCCGCAATTTTCTGCGGTCTTCGTCTGACAACGCCCTGTCACCAAACGCGAGGACGGCGCTCGCCACGAGTTCGCGCTCTTCGTCGTCCGGAACGCGCGGGAGAAGGTTGAGCACGCGGACCATGGCTTGATGGCGGTCTTCGACGCGCATCGAGAGCGCGAGACCCAGCCGAAGGCGATCGGCGGGTTCCCATCGTCCCACGCGAAGGTGAGCTTCAACTTCGTCCAGTGCGTCATCGCCGTCGAGCGCGGAGAGGAACACGTTTTCCACGCGATAAATGGCGGTGCCGATGTCCAACTCCTGCGGCGCACTGGCAACATGCGCGTGGTACAAGACGACCGTGCGAATTCTGGCCTTGACCTGATTGGCAAGGCGGGCATCGTATTCCAAAAAGCGGTGAAGCGTGCGCTCGCGGCGATCCTGGAATTCCAGGTGAAACACGTCGCCGTTTGCCATCCGCCACGCCCGATCCATCCTCAGCGTGCTGGCGGGCAGTTCGGTCGTGAATGGCTCCAGTGTCTCCACGCCGCGTACCCCGAGGGCTTCAAGCGCTCCACCCGAGAGCGTGCGCGTAAGCGCCTTGAGCAAGCTGTCCTGTCCGGGCATCGAAGCGTATCCCACCACCCATGATAGGAGATTCTGGTCGAAACCACAATGCGAGCCGGATTCCTCCGTGTTGTGAGGCCCGTCACGCGCCGCGCCATCCGCGTGGAGGATGCCCCCAGTGTACGCCCACCCAAGCCGTCCGTCGATGAGGCCGAGGAGAATGCGAACCGATGCGGTGAAAGCCGGTCATGATGTCCGCACCTGGGCGCGCGCTTCTGCGTCCTCTGTGTCCTCTGCATGCCGGAAGTCGCCTGGAAGTCGCCTGCAGCTACCAGGTTCCGTTGTGCTCCCTGCACGCCGGAAGTCGCCTGGAAGTCGCCTGGAAGTCGCCTGGAAGTCGCCTGGAAGTCGCCTGCAGCTACCGGGCTCCGTCCCCGCGGGCCACCAAACCCTGCCCTCGCAACCTGCCTCCCGCCGCGCCACTACGGCAACATCTCCGCCGGCCCCATTCGCTCCGCGCCGAACAGCCTCCTAAGCCGCCCGATGTTTCGCCGGTCCGACAGAATCAGCAGGTGATCCCCTGCCTGAAGCTCGGTCGCGCCGCGCGGCACAATGACCTGATCGCCCCGCACGATGGCGTAGCACAGCGTGTTCTCCGGAAACTCAATCTCGACCATCTTTCGCCCGACGAGATCGGACGAAGTGTCCACCTCGACCGGCGTGATCACGGCGTTTTCGCGCGCGATGCGAACCAGTTCAAGCAGGTCGCCCGATGGGGCGCGCTCCAGCAGATCGAGCTTCGCGGCGAGCGGCCGGACGGTGAGGCCCTGGACAATTGTCGACGCAATGACGACGAAAAACACGGCGTCCAGCATGGGCGCGGGCGTGTAGGCCGGAGAGAGCATGGCCGTCATCACGAGTACGATGGGCACCGCGCCGCGCAGCCCGGCCCACGAGATAAACACCTTTTCCGCCGCGGAGAAGCGCATGCCGATGGTCGACATCCAGACGGCAACGGGCCGCGCCAGAAAGAGGGCACTTGCCGCGAGCAGCACGCCCGGCACGAGGATGGACCCAAGCCGCGCGGGGGAAATTTGCAGGCCCAGCACGACGAACATCACGATGTGCATGGTCCAGGACAGCCCCTCGTGAAACCGCAGGATGCTATGGCGGTGCTCGAGCCTACGGTTGCCCATCACCACCGCCGCGGTGTAGACGGCGAGAAAGCCACTGCCGTGCAGGAGGACGGCGACGCTGTAGCTGAGCAGCGCAAACGCGAGGGAGAGCGTCGGGTACAGGCCGCCCGTGTCGAGCTTGATGCGCTGATTGGCCAGCGAGCCGAGGTATCCGATCACGGCCCCCGCAATGAGGCCCATTGCCATTTGCAGGGCGAAGGTCGAGATCGCATAGCCGAGCGCACTCCACGGTCTGCCGATGCCGTGTTCCGACCACTGAATGAGCAGGATGGTCAGAAAGAACGCCATGGGATCGTTCGTGCCGGATTCCACTTCCAGGACATCCACCAGGCGCCGGCGCAGCGGCTGCCGGCCGAGGATGGAGAAGACCGAGGCGGCATCCGTCGAACTCACTGCGACGCCGAGAAGCGCCGCCGCGTACCAAGGGAGGTGAAGCAGCGCGTGCGCCATGACGGTCAGGATGGCGCCGCTGATGACGACGCCCGCGGTGGCGAGCGACAGGGCCGGTTTCCACACGCTGCGGATGCGGTCGAGCGGGGTGTGCAGGCCGCCTTCGAACAGAATGAGAATGAGCGCGAGATAGCCGATGGATTGGGCGACGGAGATGGGGACGTGGGGACCAAGCCGGAGTCCGCCCGGGCCGAGCAACATGCCGATGGTCACGAAGCCAATGAGTACCGGAAATCCTAACCGATTGCCGAGGTGCGCGGACCATACGCCCGCAAGCAAAATGAGTGAAAGAATGAGCAGGAAAGTCTCCATTTTCGCCTCCTTTTGAGAAATCGAAGTTCATGCGCGATAGGCGATGAGCGAGACGGTCACCGGAATCCAGTGCGATGAATACGTCGGAGATGGTTTTGCAATCAGGGTCTGAATCGGGTGGGATGATGCAGGAACCAAGGGGAAGACAGGGATGGGATCCCTATTCCGATTATCCTTAGTTTAACACATATATTTGAGTCCGTAAAGAAAGGCTTGCCGCTTCCGGCGCGGGGCAAGGCCGGGCGCCGGGGCACCCGTTCACTTCATCAGCTTCGGAATGTCTTGGCATACGATCCGGCTTGCAGCACGAACGCGCTCGATGCACTCGCCGGATTCTGAATCGAAACCTTACGGGTCGCTCCGAGGCCGACGAGGAAGTTCGTCGGCGGTGCCAGGTGCTTCTTCTGCGCCATGGTCGAACCTCCTTCCGTTGGAGGATGCCATAGCTCATGCGCGCAGAAGCTCCCTTGACCTCGACAACCGCCGCGCGGGCAAACCCAAGTCCACGCCAGAACACGTAACGCTCCCCCGCCATGCGCAGGAGCAGCCGCTCGCACATAGGCTGAGGGCGGAGGCGATCCGCCGTGGCGAAGTACGAAATCATCGTCGATCTTTCCGACAGGCGCTTATATCTGCTCGAAGCGGGGAAGGTGATCCGCGCGTTTCCCGTCGGGATCGGCAAGATGGTGACCCGGACGCCCATCGGGCAGTACACCATTGTCAACAAGGAGCCGAATCCCGGCGGGCCCTTCGGTGCGTACTGGATGGGCCTGTCCAAGCCGCACTACGGCATTCACGGCACGAACGATCCGTCGAGCATCGGCAAGCTCGTCTCGCACGGGTGCATCCGCATGTACAACGAGGACGTCACCTGGCTCGCCCACACGGTGCCGTTAGGAACGCCGGTGACGATAAGGCCGTGAAGAGGGGAGCGCATCATCGTTTCGGTTCGCGTCGAGACGCACTCACCATCCAGGAAATGCCCAGCGCGGACGCGGCCACAAGGGACGCCATGAGCACGCGCACAGCAGACCAAATTACATGGAAGGTTGCATGAAAGGCCGAGGATGTGAGAATGGTGGTGGCCACACTCAGCAGACCAACGACAATCTCAACCACGGTCAGCCACATAATAAGCCTATTTAAGCGCTCCTGTGCCTCGTCACGCACTTGATCGTTCAGCGCAGTGAACAGCTCATCCAGACGATTGGCTTTTTTGGCCTCTTCCCAGATGCGTTCATCCTGAATGTCGTTAGCCACAGTGGACAACCAGAGTTCACGCCGAAATATCAAGAGGTGCTTCCGAAACGGCCGGCGCGATTTTCGCTGGTCTTCCGCGGAAAGCATATGAAGTACATGTTGTTGGAAATGCACAAGAATCATGATAGGAAGGTATCGTCGCTCGACCCATGTTGGCATGAACTTTCTTTCTGTATTTATGGGAATGCGAGACGCGACTTGATGGGACAGCGACACGATGAAAGTTCCCATAGGGTTTGAAGCGTAGCGCGTGCTTGCCCATTGTTGATAGAGGCGGTCCGTTTCGGGCAGACCTATCATTTCCCCAACTGGCTCGAGTACGTCATCTTCGTTGAACGGGTACTCCTTTAATCTTGCGGCGATGCGAACGACGTCTGCTAGCCGGTAGTCGTTATCGTCCCATCGAATGACGCGATCGAAGACCTTGTTCTTGATTGTGAAGTAGCACAACGTCTTGCAGTAATGGTTTCCTCCGTGCATGGCCGAATCGGGCGCGTTCGGCCGCATCTCATCGTGAGAGCGAATTGACGATTCTGAAAGAAGCGCTATCAATTCTTGCGCGCGGACGGGTGAGCGGACAGTTTGGTTGAAGGGTTGAGAGCGCTCCTGCTGTGTGTGCTCACCTATCGTTGCAAGCCTCCGGTCAAGATGCTCGACCAGTTGATCAAACGCGTTGCGCAGCGCACGGTTCGCGAAAAGCACATCTCCGACCGTTAGAGGTGTCTTGCTTCTTGTTAATTCAGAAAATTTGAATACAGGGATGATTCGTGAGAAATAGGACCGGTGACAAACCCATAAATCCGCTTGCACTTGCAATTCAATCCTGTGACCTGTGTGCCTACCTGGTATCATGCTTGCGTGCGCATGCTCGTTTGCCTCAAGGGTGATGATCGTCTTCTGTATGCCTTCGATGCGCTCACTGCGGACCGATATGTCCGCTCCTCTGACATGAATGCGTCTGGGTAAAGAGAGAAGCAAGTTTTCGCACGAGCGGAATACGCAGAAATAGCTGTCGAATGCGTGATTGGCTTCGGCTGAGAAATGGAAGCGATCCCGGTAACACTTCTCCGCGCACAGCGCGGGACCTCCAGCGCGACAACAGGGATAAGACTCAGTGGCTTCCTCGTTCGTCCTTGAGTTGCCGCCATCGCGTTGTGGTGGTATCACATCGAATGGTAGTGCGAAGCGTCGATGTTGGGATCCTATCAATGGAAGAATGGCATACAAGAACAGCAGGTACGTACCCCTGTACACTTCAAGCCGTGGCCACTTCGGTTTCGTCATGGGTTCCCTCCCACACATGCGTTCCACGTGACATTCGTCGGCGTCAAGCTTACCATGGAACCCGGGCGGGGCTTAAACGGGAGCGAGGTCTTCGCCCGCTGTAACCAACCTGTCCTTCGACAGCGCCCGTGAAAACGCAGGGACGTGAAAACGCAGGGAGAAGATGGCGACTTCTGCCCTGCGTCAAGCGTCGCCTGATAAGCCTCAACCCAACCGGTATTCCTCCACCACGCCAAGAACCGGCAACTGTAAGAGCCGCTCCGCATCCTCCGGCGTGCGAATGCGATAGTCCAGGTATTCGCGGAGGAAAGCGACACCGATGCCCACGATGAGGCCCAAAATGAACGCGACCGCCACGTTCAGCTTCTTGTTCGGCTTCACCGGCTTCGCGTTGGGCTGGACAACGGCGCGATCGACAATTTGCACGTTCTCGACATTCATGAGCTGCGCGGCCCGGTGCTGAAACGTGGTCGCGAGTGCATTGGCGATGGACACCGCCTGTGCCTCGTTCGGGGCAATGACCTTGACGTCAATCACCTGGCTCTGGGTCGGAGATGACACGGTGATCATCTTGTCAAGCTGCGCCGTTGTGTACGGCAGGTGAAGCTCATCGATGACCGAGCTTTCAATGGAGTTGCTCTTGATGATGGCGCTGTAGGTGTTGACGAGCGCCTGATTCGCCATGATGGAATCGTACTCCAGAGCCATCTGTGCGGCGGAATTCTGCGGCTGATTGACCAGAAGCGTCGTGTCCGCCTCGTACTGCGGGTGAAGCACGAAAAACGACAAGAGCCCGCTGACCACCGCCGCAACAATGGGGATGATGACCACCGGGAGCCAGTTCCGGCGGATGACCCGCCAGTAATGCAAGAGTTCATTCTCTTCCACGTGCAGTAGCGCTCCTTCCGTATGTCCTTCAGGGTGTGGCGATGGGCTGTTGCGACGACGTTTGGTAGTAGCGGTAGTAGTAATAATAGGCATCCGTGCGAGAGCGTTTGACGCGGTTCAGCACGACGCCCAACAGGTGCGCGTCGACTTGCTGCAACGCCTGCACCGCACGTCTGACATGATTGCGGTGCGACTTCTGAGAATCAATCACAAACAGCACGCCGTCCGCCGCTCGAGACAACGCGAGCGTGTCCGAAACGGAGAGAACTGGTGGGCTGTCGATCACGACGAGATCGAAGCGTTCCCGCAACTCGTGCATCAGGTCCACCATGGCGCGGCTCGACGCGAGTTCCGACGGATTAGGGGGGAGGGGGCCGCAGGGCAAAATGGACAGCCGTTCCACGCCGCTCGCCAGGATACAGTCGTCCAACGACCGCTCTCGGATGAGCAGCGAGGTGAGGCCGTGAATGTTCGTCACCTGAAACCGACGGTGAATGTTGGGCCTGCGAAGATCCGCGTCGACGAGCAGGACACGCTTTTCGGATTGCGCGGACACCACGGCGAGATTGCAGGCTGTGGAGGTCTTGCCCTCGCCGGGCGCGGCGCTTGTAACTAGGATGGTCCGGGTCTCATGCACCACGCTTGCGAACTGGATGTTGGTCCTCAGCGTGCGGTACTCTTCCGCCAGCGAGGACGTGGGGTCCTCGAGCGTGACGAGTTTCTCTTTCTGTCGCTTGGACGCCAACGGTGTGCACTCCCTTTCTGTTTCAGTCGCGAGGATGGGTGGCAACAGACGAAATGTCATTCGACAGAATGTGTCACGATTCCTGTTTCGGCGATGGCGTTTATCGCCTGATCATCGACCACAGCTGATGAACGGTTCGTCGTCTCACCATCACCGGCTCGATACAGGCCATCTCTTCGCCGTTCCATACTCGCTCCGCGTTTTCCATCAGCCGAGCGGCGACTTGAGGGCCGAGGCGCATCTCCACGGCGTCGTACGCTTCGCGAAGCCTGGGAGGTCGGCGCTCGACACCGTGCGAATCGGATGCGAGCACATGGGCGAGGCCGCGCTCGACGAGTTCCCACGCCCACGCACCGGCGTCGCGGCGGGGGCCTGGCAGGAGCGCCCCGGCCGTGATCTGCAGATAAGCGCCTTGTTCCACCAGTGCCTCGAGAAGGCGCACTTCACGCCGCGCCCAGCCATAGCGCTCCGGATGAGCGATGATGGGGCGGAACCCGCGGATGATGAGCTCGTGGATGTACGCCTCGACATCGCGGTGAGCGAAATCCTCGAGGGGCGAAAATTCAATCAGCGCGTATCCCGTCGCTCCCAGCGTGGCCACCTTGTCCTGAACAAGGGCGTCTTTCAGGAAGTCGGATGCGTACAGTTCGGCGCCAAGTTGCATGGCAAGGCCTCGCTCTCTCGCGGCCGCCTGGACGCGCCTGTAGGCACGCTCGATGGCATGCTCTGCCTCGGTGCCAACGTTGTGCATGCGCGGGTGGAACCGGTGCGGTGTCGCGATGACCTGACGCACGCCGTTCACCACGAGTGCGTCGACCAACTGCAAGGCCTCATCCAGGGTACTCGGCCCATCGTCGACGCCGGGAAGCAGATGGATGTGGATGTCAGTCAGGACCGTGGACATTTCGAACCCTCGCTTTTGTCAGACTCCTCTATTCTACTAAAGACGCCTTTTCTCGCATAGAGTTTTATGCCCAAGAAGAGCGGGCCGAAATTTGACCCGAGCGAGGCATCAAAAAACTATTGCCGTCAGAACGTTCCTGTAGTATTTTGTGAATGTCAGGAACCCTTGGAGAGCGTCACGAACCCACAACCAACCTTTCCAATCTTATCTCGCTACGCAAAGGTTCGTTCCGCGAAAATGTAGGGGGTATACGGAATGTCGATTTGGAAACACAGGCCGTTGGCGCTTGCGGCGGCGACTTCCATTGTCCTCGGGGCGATGGCACCTTCGGTGACAACGTTTGCTGCGCCGGCAGCGTCTCGCTCTGCGCCAGCCACAATTTCTATCACAGGTGGTGGCACGCTCCGCGCGTATGCCTGGGCCACTTCGGACGGCAGCCACGTCACGACCTACATGCCACTCTACTACCTGGATGAGCTTCTTGCCAAACTCGGCATCTCGGCGACGTGGAACGGCGTCACGCACACCTGGTCCCTGAAATCACAGACGAGCAACGTGGACACATCGGAATCTAACGGTGGGGTCGGGAAATACCACGGTCCTGCTCGATGGACAAGTCGTAAAAAAATTCAACACGGAAGTACATATCGATCCGGCGTCGGGATCGCATGGAGTCGCAACCGTCTATGCGCCCATCTATTACCTGCAGCAGATCCTGAACGATCTCGGGATTCAAAACAGTTGGAATGGTTCGCGTCATCAGTGGGCGTTGACCCCTTCGCAGGTAGTGCGCAGCGGCACGCTGGGGCCTGAGCGCGGTAGTCAGGTCATCAGGCGAGATGTGACCGTCGTCGGAAACGGCGTCGTGTTGCGCAACCTTCAGGTGGATGGCAACGTGTATGTCGATCCCGGCGCGGACGGCTCCGTGACGCTTCAAAACGTGTCGGTCTCCGGCAAAATCGTCGTTCTGTCAGGCGCCTCTCACTCGGTGCATCTGATTGGCGTGAGCGCCCCGGTCATTGATGTGCACTCCTCGAGCGCTGTCGCGCTTGAACTGGAGGGCTCCGCCATTGGGCAGATGGTGGTGCTGGCGACGGATCCGAACGCAGCGGTGCTCGTGTCGAGTTCGAATTCCACGGTCATGGTGCTCAATGACCGCACGGCAGCGAGCCTGTCGCTTTCGGGCGGTGGTTTTGGCGCGGTGAACGTCCTTGCGCAAAACGCGGCGCTCAACGTCGAGGCTTCAGTCCACTCGTTGGTCCTGCTCGCCTCCGGCGCCTCCGTTTCCATTGCTCAAAATGCTGAAGTTTCGACGCTGGAGGTGGCGTCAGGGATCACTGTGAAGGCGCTCGAGAACGACGGCGTCATCGACGAGCTGGTTAACCGCTCGAATCAGCCTGTGACCGTGACGGGCTCCGGCCAGGTCAAGGCGTCCAGCGGCTCGGTCCAAGTCAGCGGCTCGACTAGTACAGGTCAAGGTCAAGGCTCGGGTGGCTCGGGTGGCTCGGGTGGCACAGGTGGCACAGGTGGCACAGGTGGCACAGGTGGCACAGGTGGCACAGGTGGCACAGGTGGCACAGGTGGCACAGGTGGCACAGGTGGCACAGGTGGCACAGGTGGCACAGGTGGCACAGGTGGCACAGGTGGCACCTCGCCTGAAAATCAGGCGCTGAGCAAAATGGTGAGCGACCTCCAGATCATGCACAGCGAACTGGAGACGAATCCTACCAAGCTCCAGGCGGTTCAAACCGCTGAGATCAATGCGCACAACCTGAATCAAGCCGGCTGGGTGGCCATGCTCTACACCGGACGAAGCGCGACGGACGTTCAGGTGTCTGCGCAGGAGCAGCAATTGGCCGCATCCGTGGTGCAGGACATCGTCCAGCAGATGTCGTACGCGCTTTTGAGCCAGGACACATCTACGACGTCCGGCAACGTGCAGACCATTCTCACCGACTTGCAGAAGCTGTATCCGTCCATCACCATGTCGGATCTGTATCAGTTCTTTGAGAGCTTCAAGTCCGCCGTCGTGGGCCAGGTGGTGACGATTCTCACGAGCAACAGCAGCGGCGCGTCGCAGCAAACCGCCCTGCAGCAGGCCGTCGTGAACGCCCTGAAGACCGCTGTGTCGGAAAATCCGAAGTTCAAGGGGCTCCTCGGCCAGATTGGGCTCAGCATCAACGATATTCCGACCATTTGGAACAACATGGAGCACGGGGCGAACTCCGCCGTCGGGCCGGTTGATCCGAATGGGGCAGGCATGGACGCGCTGATTTGGGCGGCTGCTCAGGCGTACGTTCAAGGGAAGCTGACCCTGTGAAGCTCACACGGTTTCACAAGGACCTTGCGGCGTTAGGAAAGATGGTGGATGGGTAGATGAAGCGTCGCTGGTGGGCGGTGGCGGCATGCGCCGTCGTCGCCCTGGGTTCGGGTGGATGGTATGCGTATCATCGGCTCGAAGAAGCAGCCGCCGAGCACGTGGCCGCGACCGTATTGAGCGATCCGGCCGTGAAGCGGGAAGTGGCTGCCGTGATGCGGCAGGCGTATGGACGCTCCGCCGGAGAGCTGGAACATGCGCTGGCCACAGAGTCGAACACGTCCCTTACTTCCAAGGGAGCGCTCCGGACGCCGCCTGGGTCCACGAGCCCGTCTGCGCCAAGCCAAGGGACCGCGCCAAGCCAAGGCGTTGACTCCTTGGCTGGGCGTACAGGCGGTTCGGGCGCTGCAAGCGGGGGCGGGGCGCCTCCTGCGGCGCCCTTGACGTCCGTTGCCTCTACGCCGGCATCGGCGCAGAGCCAGCCCATCGTCTTTCACTCCAAGCAACAAGCGATTGATTTCATCCTGAGCCGATTCACGCGGGCGGAGATCCTGGAGTACGCGCGGCTGTATGCCGAGCGCTCCAAACTCACGCCGGCGGAGAAGGCGCGCATCAAGGCGCAGATCCTGTCGCGCTTCACGCCGCAGCAGATTGCGGCGCTCGAAGCCGTGTTGGGGTAGTCCGCTGCTGCTTTGTATACAAGAACGCAGCACACCGACCCGCCAGTTGATGTCGGACGGCAGGCACAGTCGAGTCAAGAAATTCAAGGCATCCAACCGTATGCCTGCAAGAAATGAGGCGAATTTCTTTTGTGCGCAATGAATCTATAACAATCCTCAAAAAGGCATGCTATGATACAACAGAGGGTTTTCCTTCGCGGGCATGAGGCCGTGCGGACAGCGCGTGCCAAGAGAGAGACACCCGCAAAAGGGGGCGGGGTACCTTGGGGTATATCAAGTCAAACGCCAAACTCTTCGGGCTATTGCTCGACACGCTCACGCTCGTCGCGGCGTTTTGTCTCCAATATTACGTGTGCTGGTCCATACGAGGTCGCCCGCCCTTCCCGTTCGGTTCGTCGCCTTCGTACGAGGTTGTCATCCTCATCTCGTGGTTGGTTCCGCTCCTGGTCTTTGGGGAATACCCGGTGCGGCGCCTCACGGACTACAGGGACGACGTCAAAGTCATTCTCCGCGTGAATACGGTGGCGGTGCTTGTCGTCTCCTTGCTCTCTTTTGCCCTCAAGATGCACAGCCTGAGCCGGTTGTTCGTAGGCATGTATCTTGTGACCGTCGTCGTCGGGATGAGCCTGAACCGCCTGGGGGTGCGGTGGGTCCTCTATGAGTTGCGCCGCGCCGGATGGGATCAGAAGACGCGGGTGATCATCGGCGAGGGGCCGATGGTCATGCAATATCTGGATGCCTTGGAGCGGTCGCCGGGCCAGGGCATACGCATCATCGGTTTCGTGGGGTCGGGGCAGGATGAACCGCCTGTAGGTCTTCCGTACTTTGGTGACGTGGCTGCGATTCGCGAGATCCTCGCTGCCCATCCCGCGGACGGGGCCGTGCTGGCGCTGCCGCTTCGCCATCCCGAGCTGGAGCGAGTCATCTTGGCTTGTCGAGAACAGGGCATGACGGTGGAACTCATCGCGGACGGCTGGCTCTCGCTCATCGAGCGGGGCACGGTGGTGGACGGTGGGGGTGTGCCGCGCCTTTACATCCCAGGCATCCCGCACTCATCGGTGGCGGTTCTGTGCAAGCGCGTGACGGACATCGTGGTGAGCGCAATAGGGCTTTTGGTCCTGAGCCCGCTCTTCGGACTCATTGCGATAGCTATCAAATTGGATGACGGCGGGCCCGTGTTCTTCTCGCAGGAACGCGTAGGTCTTCGGGGGCGAATCTTTCGGATACATAAATTTCGCAGCATGGTTGTGGACGCCGAGGCGCGCAAGCAGGAGCTCCTCGCCATGAATGAGATGTCAGGCCCGGTCTTCAAGATGCGGAACGATCCTCGCGTGACCCGCGTGGGCCGATTTCTGCGCAAGACAAGCCTGGACGAGCTTCCGCAACTTTGGAACGTGCTGAAGGGCGAGATGAGCCTGGTGGGGCCCCGCCCGCCCTTGCCGAACGAGGTCGTGGAGTACGATCACGCCTACCGCAAGCGCCTGAGCGTGAAGCCGGGGCTCACCTGCCTCTGGCAGGTCCGCGGTCGGAACAACATCGATTTCGACGAGTGGATGCAGCTCGACATGGACTACATTGATAATTGGTCGTATCTCAACGATTGGAAGATCATTCTCCAGACCATCCCGGCTGTCATCCGGCGCAATGGCGCGAGCTGATGCCTGGCCTCGCAATCGAAAATCGGCGTAGAAATGAGGGGTTATCATGATCCGCAAGGCGGTCATTCCCGCGGCAGGTCTTGGCACACGGCTGTTACCGGCGACGAAGGTCATCCCGAAAGAAATGGTGCCCATTGTGGACAAGCCGACCATCCAGTACATCGTCGAGGAAGCTGTGGCATCCGGCATCGAGGAGATCATCATCGTCACGAGCCGGTCGAAGCGGGCCATTGAGGATCACTTCGACGCATCCGTCGAGCTCGAGGACGCGCTGGAGCGCAAGGGATCGCATGCTCAGTTGGACGAAATTCGTGCCATCAGCCGGCTGGCGCACTTCCACTATGTCCGTCAGGCGCGGCCGCTCGGGCTGGGCCATGCCGTACTCTGTGCACGCCGTCTCGTAGGGGATGAGCCGTTCGCGGTGCTCCTTGGTGATGACGTGTTCGTAAGCGCTACGCCTTGCTTGCGGCAACTTATTGAGGTCCATGAGGAAACAGGTCGATCCGTCGTCGCGGTCCAGGCGGTGGATGAGCACGAGGTAGGCCGCTACGGCGTGATTCAGCCGCACCCCATTCGCGAAGGCCTGTGGGGTGTGGAACGTCTTGTGGAAAAACCACAGGTCCACGAAGCGCCATCGAACTTGGCGGTAGCCGGGCGTTACGTTCTCACACCCGATGTCTTCGACATCCTCGAATGCGTCGGCCCCGGGCGCGGGGGAGAGATCCAGTTGACAGACGCCCTGAGCCTTCTATGCCAGCAATCCGGCCTTGTCGCCCTCGCCTTTGAAGGCAAACGGTACGACGTGGGGGATAAACGCGGGTATGTCAGGGCCACCTTGGAGTTCGCCCTACAGGACGAGGCCGTGCGGTCCGACATCTTCGCGTTCCTCGAAAGCTACTACGCGAGAGAAGGTACGGCGTGATGACTGGCCACGAGCGTGAAGACGTTGGCGCCCATTCCGGGCCGTCGGTGGTGTTGGTGCACGACTATCTGAATCAGCGGGGCGGGGCGGAAAAGGTGGTCGCCCATCTGCACGAACTGTTTCCGGATGCGCCCATCTTCACGTCCCTTTGGGAGCCCGAGAGCTGCTGGCCGTCGCTGCGCGAGGCACCTATCCGAACAAGCTGGATACAGCTTGTACCTTTCGTTCGTCGAAAGTTCAAGTGGTTTTTCTGGCTCTATCCGTTCGCGTTTCGAACGATGAGGCTCCCAGACTGTGACATTGTGTTGTCGTCGAGTAGCGCCTACGCCAAGGGTGTGAAACTTCCCGGCTCGAAGCCCGTCCACATCTGCTACTGTCATACGCCAATGCGTTTCGCCTGGAGCTTCGACGCGTATATTCGGGAAGAGCCAGGACCGCGTCTCCTCAAGGAGATGGCCAGACTGCTTGTGCCGTGGCTCAGGCGCTGGGACGTCAGGACTGCCCGCGACGTGGATCTCTTCATTGCGAACTCCCGGGCTGTGCAGGAGCGGATACGGCGCGTGTATCAGCGAGATGCGGTCGTCATCCCACCACCTGTCGAATTACCGCCCATGCTCCATCGCGAGCAGGAAGCATTCTTCCTTGTCGTCTCGCGGCTCGTGTCGTACAAGCGGATCGACCTTGCGGTGGAAGCTTGTACACGCCACAATTGGCAGCTTGTCGTCATCGGCGACGGTCCCGACCGCAAGCGCCTGGAGCAGATGGCGGGCCCCACGGTGACGTTTCTCGGGTTTCGGCCTGAGGAGGAGAAACAGGACTATCTCGCTCGGTGCAAAGCTTTTATCTTTCCAGGCGAAGAAGACTTCGGTATCTCGCCGATAGAGGCGCACGCGCAGGGAAAGCCGGTGGTGGCGTACCACGGGGGCGGTGCGCTTGACACCGTGATTGAGGGCGTGAACGGGCTCTTCTTTACGCGTCCGGATGCAGAGGATCTGGCAGACGCCCTGAGCCGGGTGGATGCGCATCGGTGGGATCCCGCGCAGATACGCGCCACGGCGGAGCGGTTTTCGGTGGAACGGTTCCGGGAGGATATCCGCCGGGCCATCCTCGATGCGTATCGCCGTCGGCGTGCCAGCGCGCGTGCTGGTTCATTCGTGGTCCATGATACGGGAACGGAGGCGCTCTTATGAACCTATGCGTCATGGGCACAGGATACGTCGGCCTTGTGACCGCGGTTTGCATGGCGGAAGGCGGCCACGATGTCCTTGCTATCGACAAAGACGTGCGTAAAGTCGAATCCTTGCGCCGCGGTGAGTGCACCATTTTTGAACCGGGGCTGGAACCCGTACTGCGCGAACAGCTCGCGAGTGGGCGTCTGCGTTTCGCGAACGAGCTTTCGAGCCATGAGGCGGTTGACGTGGCCCTGATTGCAGTTGGCACGCCCACGCTCCCAGACGGTTCAGTTGATCTTGCGGCGGTCTGGGCCTGTGTGGATGAGCTAGCTCAGAAATTGCCTCCTGGCGCCATGATTGGCATGAAGAGCACGGTCCCGGTAGGGACCGCGACCAGGATTCGTAAGGCGCTGTCCGAACGAGGCCGCGACGATCTTCGCGTGGTCTCGGTTCCTGAGTTCCTGCGGGAAGGAACTGCGTTGGAGGACACGCGCCATCCCCACCGGCTCGTGTTTGGTGTTGCGTCGGAGGAGGACGAAGTACGCTTGCGCGAGCTTCACGCTTGGGTCGACGCCCCGATAGTGGTCACGGACAGCAATACGGCGGAGCTTATCAAATATGCGTCAAACGCATTTCTGGCCACGAAGATCTCGTTTATCAACGAGATTGCGAACCTGTGCGAGCGCGTGGGTGCCGACGTGACGCAGGTGGCGTTCGGTATGGGGCTCGATCCGCGGATTGGACCTTCGTTTCTGCGAGCAGGACTTGGCTACGGCGGATCGTGCTTTCCAAAGGACACGAAGGCCTTGGCCCATATCGCGCAAGACGTGGATTACGAATTCAAGTTGTTGCGTGCCGTCATCGAGGTGAATGCCGAGCAGTGGAAGGCTCCTATTCGGGCGTTGGAGGCGCACTTTGGGGATCTGCACGGGCTCCGCGTGGTTCTACTGGGTGTCGCCTTTAAACCCGGTACAGACGACGTCCGGGAGTCGCCCGCCATTGCTTTGACGGCTGAGCTGGAGCGCCGAGGCTGTCAGGTCGCCCATTGCGATCCCGTCGTGCGCTCGTTTCAAGTGATGGAGCAGCGGTACACTGTGTTCGCCGATCCATATGAAGCGCTTCGCGGAGCGGACGCGGCGATTCTGGTGACGGAGTGGAGCGAGTTCTTGAACCTTGATTGGGCGGCGGTCGGGGCTGTGATGAGAAGCAAGTTCGTGTTCGATGGGCGGAATGTCCTAGAGCAGGCAGGTCCTTTGCCAGCTGGGTTTCGGTATTCGAGTATAGGACGAGGACATCGCAGCACGACTTCTGGTTTACCAACAACCCTGGGAATGTCCGCGGTCCTATCGTAGGCTGTCGACGTCTATGGATTACAACTTCAGCGCGCTTGGGTAGCACTGTACGAGGGAAGGGGAAACAGCCTTGCGGCTTGCGATCCTCCGAGGGTCTTCACAATACGTGAATCCACATTTCTATAATGTCCAGGAGATCGGGCTTGGCAGGGAATTGGCGCGTCGAGGGTGGCAGGTAAGGATTATATCGTCGGGACCGGGTGCGGCACCTGTGAAACCGGCCCCGGGTGTCGAGTGGATCGAATGTGAGCGGGTCGGAATTTCACGAAACATTGGTTGGCCGAAGGGCGCCATAGACCTCATAAGAGAATTTGAACCGAACATTGTCCAGGTCCAGGACATTCTTACACCGAGTAGCTTGCTTGCGCTCGCGGTAAAGAAGAAGCTTAGGGTTCCACTCGTTATGTCTCTAGGCGAGTACGAAGACGGGAGCCTGAAGCGGGCTGCGGCAGCTCGCGCGATTGCACAGTTGATGCGGCACGAGTGTGAAGCGGTCCTGTGCAAGACCACTGCCGCAGCTTCATACGCTAACAAGTTGGGGCTGCGCAACGTACGGGTCTGTCCGGTTGGCATCCATGTGGAAAACTACGTTGACACTTCAAGTGGCGAGCCGCAAGAGTGGGAAACGCAGCTCTCCAGGCGTTTGTCCCAGGGCATGATCCTTCTATGCCATGTGGGACGGCTGGACAAGATGGACAACATTCCGTTCCTATTAAGGGTTTTGAAAGAGTTGCCCGAAAGATACCATATGGTGATTGCTGGGGAACCACGACGTTACGGGATTGCGTGCGCAGAGCAGATCGGCGTATTGGACCGAGTAACATTTCTTGGGCGGGTGGATAACCGGCTGATCCCGCGGTTGTTTCGGCTGGTGCACGTGACACTTGCGTGCTCACCCTTCGAGCCGTTTGGACTGTCGGTTGCAGAGAGTCTGTACCATGGGTGTCCCGTGGTTGCGCATCCGACAGGGGGGATCCTGGATATGATTGTGGACGGGTTCAATGGAAGGTACGTGCCTGCAAGAGAACCGGACGTGTGGGCGCGTTTCGTAGAGGATACCACCAAGCCGGACACGCTTGAACTTCTGAGGAAGAATGCGACGGTTGATCGACACGAGTTAACGTGGGAACATAGAGTGACAAATTATGTTCACGTATACAACGACGTGATTGGCGGAGTGTCCCGCGAGGGTGCGGGTTTTGTCGTCTAATGGATTTCGCGCTTCGAGATTGACGGAGGTCTGGCATGCCGAGTGTATTATTTGTTAATTCTGGGGCTCCACCTGTTCCCGCTGTACACGGAGGGGCAATTCAATCTGTGATAGAGTGTTTGGCATCGGCGCTTGCTTACAGAGGGTGGAATGTAGGCATTTTGACAAACGCGACTCCCATGTCCATTGTTGCACAAAGTCGTTTGCCTTCCTCAATACATTGGTATCACGCGGATCACCCATTGGGCGGAGAGGGCATACGAGCGACTTGGAGGAAAAGGCGTGCCATCCTGAAGAGGGCAGGCTCCATCGGGATCCAGTATGATAATGTTGTAATCCATGACATATATTCCGCCGACGTAGTCCGAGGTATATTCCCCAAATCCAATATTATTTGGCATGTTCACAACGAGATCGAACATGACAAGGTGCTCAGCTGGCTCGTTCGTCACGTGAATACAATTGTCTGCGTATCGGACTATATCACCCGCCGCATATACCAGAGGACACGATTCCATTCCATTCGAACTGTCTATAATCCACTCGGATCGGAATGGTTTCAGCGGAATACCCGGCCCCTTGAAAACGGTCGGCGCACTGTCCTTTTTTCCGGTCGCATAGTACCACAAAAAGGCTTGCACGTTCTTGTGGAAGCATTGGGAAGAATGCCGGAGCACATGAAGCCGAAGGTTAGGCTTGTAATTGCGGGCGCCTTGCATTTCGATGGCACAAATAATGAACACGAGTACGCTCGGAATGTGAGGAGACATCTGATGAGCGCGGGGATCGAGCACACTTGGCTTGGATATGTCAGCAGATCTTCCATGCCGGAAATCTATGATTCATCCGAGATAGTAGTGGCGCCGAGCGTGGGGCCTGACGCAGCTCCTTTAGTGGCCGTAGAAGCCCAAGCGAGGCGCTGCGCGATCTGCGCGGCTGAGGTGGGTGGGTTGCCTGAGGTGGTTGCAGAACCTTGGCGAGACCTTTTGTTCCCTCCTGGAGATTCAAGGGAACTGACTAGGTGTCTGATACATCTGCTTTCGATGTCCAGCACAGAGATCCGTGAACGATCCTCGTTGGCATACAGCCAAGTCTCTGAGAAATTCTCCGTTGAGGGGGCAGTGGCAGCGTGGGAGTCAATCCTTCAGTTCTAAATTCACTGGCTGCGAACCTCGCGTCACACCCACATAAAAGAAAGGAGCAGAATCTTGAGATATCCAATAAAGGTTATGATTGTTAATCATTCCGCTAGGCTTGGCGGAGCTGAACGTGTTCTTTCAGTGTTCTTAGAAAACGTGGACAGGTCGAGAATCCATCCCATATTGGTGGCGCCGGAAGGGCCGTTATCTGTTCAGGCGGAATCACTCGATGTGCAGTGGGTACCGTTTGATGCAGCGAAGGAAATCACTACGACGAGAAATGGTTTGACCTTGCGGGACGCGGTTAAGACGGCAGATGCGTTGAAGGAGCTACATTCCGTAACCAATCGTTTAATGCCACACGTAATCATGTCGAACTCGGTGAAGGCCCATGTTCTGTGTAGCTGGGTTGCCGGGCGGCGCTTCCCTCATGTGGTGCGCCTGCACGACAATCTTTCGACGTTCTCACGAGGTGCACGCGCGCTCTTATCGTCCGCACTGAGGAGAGCAACGCTTATTAGTTGTGTGTCGGAAAGTGTTGCTAAGGACGTCCGTCGATGGTGTCGAGTGCACGAGAGGGTAGAGGTGTGTTATAACGGTTACAAGCAACCCAATATAAACGTTAGGCGCCATTTGAGCGGAAATCATGTAGTAACCGCGGGATGGTTATTCCCTTGGAAGGGGTTTCATGTGTTTATTGAGGCCATGGAGTTGGTAGCCCAAGAGATCGACGACTGGACCTTCACGATTGCGGGCGGCGTGGCGAGCGATGTCAGTGAAAGTCGTAACTACGAAGGTTACCTCCGGAAGATGATTGAGTCTTCTAGAATGCGAGAAAGATTCAGTTTGATGGGGGAATATAACTCCTTAACCGATTACCTCTGTTGCCCTGAACACTGTATCTTTGTACTCCCGTCCCAACGTCCGGACCCGTTGCCAACAGTGCTGCTCGAAGCCGCACTTTTAGGCGTACCGGTTGTCGCAACTCGGGTCGGCGGGGTAACGGAAATTGTGCCTGACAGTAGCCATGGGCTAATCTGCGGCCCGACCGCGACTGATATTGCAAAACGCGTTAAGGAGGCAATCGACAACCCTGAAGAGCGGTTCCGAATTGCAGAGAAGCTACATGAAAGGACCGCATCGCACTTTAACGTCGAAACCTACGTTAGGACCCTGGCTGATCAGCTTATTCGTGCTTCTGCGTGAATTACATGGTCCTTGATTGTAGTCATAATTGGTCACGATGCATTTCTAAGAGATGCGCTCTGTACGACTACATGCATGAGCGAAGCCATCTCTAAAATCGTCGTTAATATTAGTTGTGGAATATTTCTTGTCGTTTATGGAAGCGCGTATATGATAGAGACCTATTTTGGGCGTATTCAGGGTTGCACACCCGGGTGAGAGGAAATAGGTTGATACTTAAGTTTATTTACTTAAGTGGTTAATAATTACTGGCATCCAACTTCGCGTATGTGGGGGCTCGAATATGCCTGTTGGTCGAAGTACCACGCTTTGGACAACAGCTAGCTTTGCAGGAACATTGGTCGCAAATTTCCTCGGGGGGGTACTTGTAAGCCGAGTTCTCGGCCCGCATTCCAAGGGCGAATTCTTTAACATACTAATGTGGTATAATATAATGGTCTGGTTTTTCAATTTTAGTTTCTATCAAGCAACTGTCTACACGATCAAGAACGAGAAGGAAGGCGATCACGCCGACGTAGTTTGCACATCGGTGGCGCTTTCTGCATTTGCTGGTGTTCTAGCACTCCTAGCGTCGGTGATATTTCTGATTCCATATCTGGATGGTTTTGTTCCTAAATGGGAGTTATACTGGTTGTTTAGTTCTATACCACTATCAACAGTTTTTCAAGTTGCTTCTGGCACGCTCAACGCAAACATGATGTTTGGCTTAACAAATCTCGTACGGGTGTTGCAGCCGAGCGCACTGTTCGCTTCTTATGCGGTCTTAGATTTACTCGATCAATTCAAAATAGAAACCGCGCTCGCCGCATATACCTCTTTTCTTTACCTGTTTAATTTTTTGGTCATTGGTGCCGCAATCAAGGGGCATCTAACGCGAGGACGATTTAGAAAGGTGCTTGCGCGTGAGGTCACCTTATACGGTTTAAAGGCGCATGGCGCCACCATATCAGACGTCGTGAGCGGCAACATAACTCCTATTGTACTCTCAATCACAATGCCGTTGCAGAATCTCGGATACTTCTCTACGGCTCAAAGCGTCTCGAGCGTGGTGGGAATTATACCGCAGGCGATCAGTACAACCCTGTTAGCTCGCTCAGCTGGGTTGTTGTCTGAAGAGGCGCATGCCACGTTTTTGACTAGCTGGAAAACCGCGTTGATAGCGACAACGTTGCTAGCGTTGGTTGGAAGTGTAAGCTGCCCGTGGGTGATTCCGCTAACATTCGGGCATGCATATGTAGGTGCGATAACTCCTTCGGTAATCTTGTTTGGTGTTACTATCCTTGCTGGGCAAGCAAATGTGCTTAGAACATCTCTTGGTGCACGGGGATTGGCTCTGATCGGAAGCTTGAGTGAAGGAGCGGCTCTTCTGGTGACAATGGGTTCGTCTCTGGCCTTAACACGCGTTCTTGGTGTGGCCGGAGCGGCATGCTCCTTGATGTTGGGCTCTGTCTGCAGGCTCACGATACTATTAGTGGCCTACGCGAAAAAGGTTCATCGGTTAACCGTCCGTTCCTTAGTTCCTCAGTGGGCAGATGTACTCGGTACGGTGTGCGTCTTAATCAACTTGGCTCGTAGACTGAAAGAAAAAGCTGTACCTTACCATGCGTAGGACTAACATGAGGTCTCAAAGGGTGGCCAGAACGGTCTTGGGTGCGGATGCAAGCGTGTGGTTGAGACGGGGGTAGAAGGATGTGCAGCCTGCTCTGCACTACGCGCTTCGGGAAGGGCGCCAATTCAGCAAGCATTACGACGGGGCCGTCATCACTTTGCTCAGTGTGAAAGTCAGCACTAATCGCATGACTATAGGAGCGGGCTCAGAGCTCATACGTGGTTAGCACACGTGGCGGGTTCGCTGGAAATATACAACGGTTGAATATAGAGCTGTTCCCCAGCCACTCGAACGTGCAACTATAGACCAAGGGATATGTTCTACAATGTGCTGAGCCAACCCGCCATGGTTTGCGACGACAGTGTTAATGAAGTGCTAATGTGGGGTGAAAAACTGCAATGAACACAGGGGCTATCCGAATATATGCTTGGCCTCGTTCGCTTATGGGAAATCCGTATCCCGATCTGTTTTACGAAGCAGTAAGCAGCCAAAAGGAAATTGAGGTTTTACCATTGCGGTGGCGAGCCCGAAGCATATGTAGGGCGATTGTCGATACGACAAGGCCCAAATGGATACACTTTCACTGGGTTGGCGGAATCCATACGCGCTCTCGGCTGATTCTGATAATGTATTGGCTCGCAATCGTGTCTGGCTTTGCTCTGTTGAAGGCGGGTGGAGCAAAAATTGTATGGACAGTACACAATGTTTGGCCGCACGATTCCAGGTATCCGACTATCGACAGATTAGGATATAAGGTTCTTTTAAAACACATAGTCGATAAGGTTGTGGCGCATTCGAGATACACCATTTCGGCTCTTCGGACCGAGTACGGTTGGGACGGCGACGCTCTCGTTGTGCCTCACGGACATTATATAGACGCGTATCCCCGGCTACGGTCTATAGATCCTCCTGGTTCACCTGCGCAGCGTACGATCTCTACGAGAACAATCTTGTTCTTTGGCACACTGGCTCCGTACAAGGGCCTGGACGATTTGATTAGGGCGTTTAAGATGGTGAGGAGAGAACAGAACGTCAGATTGATGATTGTCGGGCGGGGTGAAGAGGTATACGTGAGCTCGCTCCGGGAGTTGGTGAAGGGCTGCGAGGACATAGTAATTAGAAACGAGTTCGTTCCCGACGACATGATTTATGATCTATTCAGTACATCTGATGTCGTTGTCTTGCCTTACAAAGATATTACGACATCAGGCTCTCTAGTACTCGCATTTTCAGCCGCGCGTGCTGTTGTGGCACCGGCAATCGGGTCAATCCCCGAGTATGTTGATGCGACTTGCGGCGTGCTTTACACCGCAGGGGACGCATTGGGACTTGCACGAGCGCTTTCGTCGGTGGTGACCTTAGACCTATTTCGCATGGGGAAGGAAGCTCGATCGAGAGCAGAATCCTGGAGTTGGGGGTGGATAGCATGCGAGTTCGTGGACTACCTGAAGTCACACTCTGAACCTGCGAGCATGAACAGGGGGTGTGCAAGCGTCACCGGCCGCGATCAACAGGGCTCAGAGTCCCGCTAGGTCCGTTTGAGTGCGTTCTAGCAATTAATTAATCACCAATTTAGGCACGTCTACCTACCGGTTTAGTAGGGTTTCAGTAGCGTCACAGTTATCCCATACATACCTGTGATTAAACTGGTGAAGAGAGGTTTACCTCAGTGAGGAAACTTGGATCGATAGGACTTCGGCCAATCAACTTCGATGGGAGAACCCTCCTCTTGTATGTGTTGATTGCTTTCATTGTCGGGGTCGCATGCACAGGCCAGCAGGCGTTGGAGATCGAGGTAGGGATTGTTGCAATACTGGCTGTGTTGATGATCTACATGTTCGCACCCGTCGTATTCGTAGGCCTGTGTACAGTTGCTTCGTTTTACGGGGCTAAGCTGCCTTCTGTCCCGCAACTTATAGATACGCCGGTAAAAATCGCCGAGCTGTTTATTATAGCTTTTGGGATCTTAAGTACTCCATACATTTTATTTAGAACAAAGAATAAAAAAAGTATATGGCTTATTATGTTGTCTACCGTTGTTTCCCTTGGGTTCACCCAGCTCCACATTGCTATGTCTACTCACAGTAACGTGTTGGATGAGGACGCAATGGATGGTTTTGAGTCTGTCGTTGCATTTTTCTTTATGCTACTGTACGTAATCGTTAAGTTTAGGTCCAAACATCGCGCGCAACAGCTACTTCGTGTACTTCCTTGGGTACTTACAATTGGTATAACAATTCATTTAATGAATCCTGGAAGTTTGAACAAAAATACATTTGGCTTTCTTTTGGATTTGGTAGTTCCTTTTGGATTATCGTCTGTTGCACGAAAGGGTACGCCAGCCTCATGGTGGTTCGCGTTCGGCCTCTCATGTATTGCTATCGCTGTCGATAACAGTCGTGGTGCGATCATCGGTGTCGGGACGGCTCTGGGACTCTACGCTATCATGACAAAGTACCATTCTAGGAAGACAATCTTTTATTATGTATTACTCCCTTTTGTATTGCTGCTCAGTATGCCTTTCATCCCGTACTCAGTTGTAGTTCGGATTAAGCACATCCTAGATATGCAACTGATGCCTCAGGAGTCGCGGCTAGCTCTGTGGAGAGGGGCGATACCTATATTTGAGCATCACGCTTTGCTTGGTATCGGCTATTATAATTTCGGATATTATTATCAAGGTATTTACTACCAATATCACTTTCAACATCCTCAAAACATGTACCTAAACGTCCTCGTGAGTACCGGGCTGCTTGGGTCAAGTGTATTCATATTCACCGTTATTTACATCGCTATACACGTTGTCAGAAGCATGAAAGAGTCGGAACGTGGCGTCGTATGGCTCCCGGTTGGTGTGTTTCTTTCCTCGGCAGCAATATTCGTTCATGGATTCGTCGACTCTCCGTTACTATACGGCCAGATACTGTTAGTTCTGGGAGTGATGATTGGGTTGGCTATGAACGCGCGAGAACTGGAGATCGACGGTGTTCACGCAATACAACCCTCGTTTAAAAGTTTGAGGGGTCGACTTGTGAAGGGCTCGATGCAGCCACGAGTCTAGGTTTTTGCGTTGTGTTGCATCCAAGCTGGTAAATTGTCCCGTCCTCTCATCTAGGGTCTAAGGTTGCAGCGTTTGGGGGCTGTGAACGCAACATTTACGCGGTAGTGGCCCATGTCGCGCATACTGTTGGTTGCGACCGAGCAGTGATTCGTGGTGTAGGGTGAGTTGCTGTAGTATTTTCTAGACGAGCCTTTTGCGGAATCACGAGCCCTTGTTCGGCAAGGGTTTTTCGAGCACAAAGAAGGACTTCAGCCCAACTTGAGAAAAAGAAAATGGTATCCATCAAATTTAAGGTGTCAAACTTCTCAACTTCGCGGCATATGGACCCAGATCGAGCGCGGAGAAAAAAAAGCTCACGTCGCTCCGAAGGGGCAATTTCCACCCATTCGTCAAAGGGAAAGGGTCAAGCCTATCTCTCGCGAAGCCATCTTGTGCGGATTTCTCGCGGCACCTCTTCAAGGTATCCCGACCTTGCACAACGGGATACAGAATGACGCATTGGGGCGCAGAGAGCGGCTGGCTCAAGTTTCGTTGTCGCCACGCGACAGGCGAGGTGGATTGTCCGCTTGGCATGGCTGCCTGTTCCGCGTCGAATTACGGTATGGTCTTGAAGAAGAACATCAATAGAGGACGTCCGTGGATACGCGAATCCACATCGCGGCTCTCGCACATGGAAGATGCTTTATGATGAAAGGACCGCTGTAGAGCGCTCTTTGCACGGCTGAAGAGTGGCTGACGCTTGACGGCGTCATGTGCGGGGTATCGAGGAGGTCACACATCGACGTCAGTGTAGAGTTGGAACCTGCTCTGGCGATGCACCGGACGAATCGTATCGAGCAGGTGGCTTAACCTGATGGGACCCATAGGAGCCAGTGCCCACTTTCCTTTGGGGCAATGTTTGGCCGATTGCTCACGGGAAGGGCCAAAGAGTGTGAGGTCAATTTTACGGGTGTTGGGAGTGGTACCGTTGCCATATTCGTTTAAAAGGGTTATACGAGACGTTATACTAGACATTAAGGTTTCAAAGACCAATGCATTAATGGCTCTATTATCAAATAGAGGGGTTCATGCACTCTTGTTTTATCGCATAGCGCATTGGTTCTGGAAAAAAGGTGTTCCGTTTGTGCCCATGATTCTTACTCGTATCATCCAAACAATCTACTCAATCGATATAGATTGGCGGGCTGAGTTGGAAGGCGGAATCGCAATATTTCATGGGATAGGGCTCGTAATAGGTCCTTGGGTTAAGGTGGGGCGCGGGACAATACTGTATCATGGGGTGACCTTAGGGCGCTCCGACCCACGCATACCGGGGGAACTCGACGGTCTTCCTGTGGTAGGAAGAAATGTGCTGATTGGAGCCGGGGCAAAGCTGTTGGGCAAGATAACGATAGGATCCAACGCGACTATTGGCGCAAACGCCGTGGTTATCAATGATGTTCCGGAGGGAGCCATCGCCGTCGGCGTCCCTGCGATCGCGCGAACGCCAGACGGAACCGATAACTCGTAGGTGATGAGGGGCGTCTAGGCGCCTTCATCGCGGCTTGGGCCTTTATTATACCGACCGACCAGCATACAAGCCACCGCGAGAGTACTATGGTGTGAGGGACATGGCGCGACCCTCACACCCCCACCATCTCCCGCGCGCTCGCGCCCTCGTTCGATCCGGCCAGCGCCTGCGCCACGCGGTTCACCTCTTGCACCATGCGGCCGAACTCCTCGTAGTCGATGGTCTGCGCCGCGTCGGACATCGCCTGGTCCGGCACCGGGTGAATCTCGACGATGACGCCGTCCGCCCCAGCCGCCACGCCGGCGCGGGCCATGGGCCGCACAAACGCGCGCTTGCCGACGCCATGGGACGGATCGACGAGCACGGGCAGGTGAGAGAGCGACTTGACCACCGGGATGGCGTTCAAATCGAGCGTGTTGCGCGTGGCCGTCTCGTACGTGCGGATGCCGCGCTCGCACAAAATCACGTTCGGGTTGCCCTGCGCAAGGATGTACTCGGCCGCCATCAGCCACTCTTCAATCGTCGCCGAGAGGCCGCGCTTCAGGAGCACGGGCTTGCCGGATCGCCCGGCTTCGCGCAGGAGCGGATAGTTCTGCATGTTGCGCGCGCCAATCTGCAGGATGTCCACGTATTCCGCGACGAGATCGACGAGACCAGGCTCCATGACCTCGGAGACAATGGGCAGGCCGGTCATCTCGCGCGCCGCGGCCATCATCTTCAGGCCCTCTTCGCCGTGGCCCTGGAACGAGTACGGGCTGGACCGCGGCTTGAAGGCGCCGCCGCGCAGCACGTGCCCGCCGAGGCGCTTCACGGCCTTCGCGACATCGACGATGTTCTCAAGCGACTCCACCGAGCACGGCCCGGCCATGATGGTCACGCCGCCCGCGCCGATGCGGTGGCCGCGGACCTCGACGACGGTGTCATCCGGCTTGTACTCGCGGCTCGCAAGGGCGTACGGCCGCGACACTTCGCGCACTTCGGTGACGCCAACCACCCGCGCCACGCGCTCGGCGAGACCCGGCTCCTTCGCCGCGAGCACGCTCACGCCTGCGCCTGCCGGGTAGAGGGCGCGAACCCACGCGCCCAGGCCCGCCTTCTCCAACGCCTGCTTCAAATCCACCTTCCCGTGGCGAATCACCATCATCTCCGCTCGCTCCCTTCCGAGGCCCGCTTGGCCTTGTCGATCACGTCGCGCGCAATGACCATCTTCTGAATCTCCGACGTGCCTTCCTCGAACCGCTGCATCCTGGCGTCCCGGTAAATCCGCTCAATTTCGCTCGACTTAAAGTACCCCGGCCCGCCGTGGATCTGCAGCGCCTTGTCCGTCACGCGCTGCAGCATCTCCGTGGCGAACATCTTCGCCATCGCCGCCTCCACGGTGATGGGATGGCCTTCGTCGAACCGCCGCGCCGCGTGGAGGACGAGCTGGCGCGCCGCCTCGATGTCCGTCGCCATCTCCGCGAGCCACATCTGGATGATCTGGCGCTTGGCGAGCGGCTGGCCGAAGGTGACGCGCCGGAGGGCGTGCTGGGCCGCGAGCTCAAGCGCTCGCTCCGCCGCGCCGACGCAGGTCATGCCAATGGCGGTGCGGGACGGATCGAGAAACCCGCGGAACGCCACCTCGAGGCCGTCGCCCTCCTCGCCGAGCCGGTTGGCGACGGGGACGCGGCAGTCGCGCAGGCGAAGGTGCCCGTGCGCCGTGCCCGCGATGCCCATGGCCGGCGCCATGAATTCAATCGTGAGGCCCGGCGCGTCGCGCGGGACGAGGAGCGCGAGGGTCCCTTCGCCGCCCGACGTCCCCTCGAGCCGGCAGAAGAGCAAAAAGTAGTCCGCCACGTCGCTGAAGATGATCATCCACTTCTCGCCGTTCAGGACGTACGCGTCGCCCTCGCGCCGGGCCGTCGTCTTGAGGTCCGCGCCGGAGCCCGAATTCGGCTCCGTCAGCGTGAAGGTCACGCGGATGTCGCCTGCGACAAACGGCTTCACAAACCGCTCCACCTGATCCGGCGTCGCCTTCTGCGCGAGCGATCGCCACAGGCTGTTCGCCACATGCACGATGACCCGGATGGAACCGTGCGTGTGCGCGAAGCGGCGCAAGAGATCCAAATAATCCGTGAAGCTGAGCCCGTGCCCGCCGAGATGGGGCGGGGCGGCGAGCCGCAGGTAGCCGGCGTCGCGAAGCTCTCGCCACAAGGCTTCGGGCACCGTGCCCGTGGCTTCAATCTGCTCGGACCAAGCCCTGGCCGGGCCCGCCACGTAAGCGTCGACGTCCTTCCGCCACTCGTCCAGCGTCCGCATCATGGCCACCTTCCTCCGTCAGCCCGTCTTCTCGGCGCGCTCGCGCTCCAGCTTCCGCTGGATGTCCTGGCGCAGCACGTACTTCTGGATCTTGCCGCTCGCCGTCCGCGGCATCTCGTCGATGATCTCGAGCCGCTCCGGCCAGTAGATCTTCGCCATGCCGCGCTCGCCGAGGAAATCCGTGATGTCGCACAGTTCCAGCCGCTTGGCGCCCGGTTTCAGCACCACGTAGGCGCAGGCGCGCTCGCCGAGCCGCTCGTCCGGCATGGCCACCACGGCCGCGTCGGCGATGTCCGGGTGCTGGTACAGGAGGTCTTCAATCTCCACCACCGGGATCTTCTCGCCGCCGCGGTTCACCACGTCCTTCTTCCGCCCCGTGATGCGCAGATACCCGTCCTCGTCGATCACGGCGAGATCGCCCGTGTCAAAAAAGCCGTCCGGCGTCATGGCCGCCTCGTACCACTCGCGGTGGTGGAGGTAGGTGACGAACATGGCGGGCGTCTTCACCTGGAAGTTGCCTTCGGTGCCGGGCGGGAGCTCGCGGCCCTCTTCGTCCACTACGCGGATCTGCATGCCGTCGAGCACGCGCCCGTCTGTGCCCCACAGCTTCTCCGGCGGATCCGACGGCCGGCCGACGGTGACGAGGCACGATTCGGTGGACCCCCATGCGCCGACGACGGCGCACTGAAGCTTTTCGCGCGCCTCCTGCGCGAGCTGGCGCGGGATGGCGGCGCCGGTGGCGATGAAGAGCCGAAGCCCCTTAGGCGGCCTGTCCGCGCGGGTGATGTCCGAGAGAAACGGCATGGCGGCCTGGACGAACGTCGCGCCGTGCTCCTCGATGGCCGCGCGCGCCTTGTCCACGTCCCAGATGGCGTGATAAATTCCCGGGGCCCCAATATAGAAGGAAACGAGCATTCCGTAGAGAAATCCTGTCTGGTGAGCGGTCGGGGAGGGCACCCAGATCCGGTCCTTCGACGTGAGCCCGAGCGTGCGCGTGTGGATGAGAAGCGCCTCGGAAAGCGTCCGGTGCGTGTGCAGCACGCCCTTCGGTTCGCCGGTGGTGCCGGATGTGTATAGAAGCTGCGAGTGGCTGTCCGGCCCAGGACGTCTCGCCGAAAGCGCCTCCTTCGCCGCCTCGGCGTCTGCCTCGGAAGCGAGGAGTCCGCCGAGATCGGACGAAAGCGGGGCGTACGGGGCCATCGGCAGGATGAGCGCGTGTTCGACGCGCGGCGCTTCCTTCAGGACGCTCTCGACCAACGGCCGGTAGTCGAAGCGGCGGAACGCGTCCGGCGCGATGAAGACGCGGCTCTCGGACGAGTTCAGGATGAAGGCCACCTCGCGCTCGCGAAGCTGGGGTAGGATGGGGCACGGCGTGGCGCCCACCTTCCAGATGGCGAGCGTCAGCGCCACAAACGGCCATCCGCTCGGAAGCTGATACGCCACGGCCTCGCCGGGCTTGACGTCGAGCTGAAGCAGGCGAGCCGCGATGCGCGCCGCAAGCCGGTCGAGCTCCGCGTAGGTGAGCATGACGGGCTCGTCGCCGGAGAGATCGATGACGGCCATCTGCTCCGGATGGTCGCGCAGGGTGGTTTCGAACTGATCCAAGAACAAAGGAGCGCTCACGGGCGCCGCCCCTTTCCGCACAAAATTCGTACCTGGTGATAAGCATTCTATCACCGCTCGGTCGACGGATTCAATACCAGGTGTTAATATCAGCTTATAAGACCAGGTGCGAAAACATGCGTGCCGCGCGGGACGTGCGCGGCCGGGACGAGGTGACATCATGCCAGAGAGATGGATGAAACGGCGCTATGAAGCGCTGGCCCAGCCGGGGAAGATTGGTTCACTGGAGCTTCCGCACCGCATTCTCATGGGCTCCATGCACATGGGCCTCGAGCACGACGACGACGAGATGATGGCGCGCCTGTGCGCCTTTTACCGCGAGCGCGCGCTGGGGGGCGCGGCGCTCATCATCACGGGCGGCGCGTGCGTGCTGCCGGAGGGCGGCGGCCACATGTTTGTGCTCACGAACCCGCGCCACGTGGAACGGCTGGCGCAACTGCCGAAGGCCGTGCACGAGGTGGGCGGCCGCATCGCGCTTCAGCTCTACCACGCGGGCAGGTATGCGTTTTCGGAGGAGATTGGCCAGCAGGCGGTGGCGCCAAGCCCGCTTCCGTCTCGGCTCACGCGCGAGACGCCCCGCGAGATGACCTTGGAGGACATCCGCCGTACCATCGAGGGCTATGCGAACGCGGCGCGGACCGCGAAGGAGATAGGCTTTGACGCCATCGAGATCATGGGGTCGGAAGGCTATCTCCTCAACCAGTTCTTGTCGCCCCTCACGAACCACCGCAACGACGAGTACGGCGGCGACTTCGAGCGCCGCATGCGGCTGCCCCTCGAAGTGGTGGAGGCGGTGCGCCGCGCCGTGGGGCCTGCGTACCCCATCATCTTCCGCATGTCCGGGCTCGACTGCATGCCTGGCAGCACCACGCCGGAGGAGACCCTCCAATTCGCGCAGGCGCTCGAGCGGGCGGGGGTGGACGCGCTCAACGTCGGCATCGGCTGGCACGAGGCCGCCGTGCCCACGGTGCAGCAGGTGGTGCCGCGCGGTGGGTTTGCCGGCGTCGCCGCGTTTGTGCGCCAGCACGTCACCGTGCCCGTGCTCGCCGCCAATCGCCTGAACGTGCCTGAGGTGGCCAACGAGCTTGTGGCGGACGGCTTCCTCGACTTCATCGCGCCTGCGCGCCCGTGGCTCGCGGACGCCGAGTTCGCAAAGAAGATCCTCGAGGGCGATCGCGACGGCCTGAACGTGTGCATCGCCTGCAACCAGTCCTGCCTGGACCACACGCTCGTGAAGCCGTACCGCGTCGTGAGCTGCCTCGTCAACCCGCGCGCGGGCTACGAGGCGCTCCGCCCGCGCGTCAAGGCACCGGTCAAGCGGCGCGTGGCGGTGGTCGGTGGCGGGCCGGCGGGGCTCGAGGCGGCGCGCGCGGCCGCGGAGCGCGGGCACGAGGTCACGCTGTTCGAGCGGGACAAGGAGCTCGGCGGGCAGTTCCGCCTCGCCTCGCGCATCCCGGGCAAGGACGAGTTTTTGGAGACGATTCGGTATTATGAGGTCATGCTTGAACGCCTGGGCGTGACTGTTACAATGCAGACAGAGCCGAGCCTGGACCAGCTCGCCGAGTTTGACGACGTGATCGTCGCGGTGGGCGTGAAGCCGAAGGCGCCGGGCATCCCAGGCGAGGATCTGCCGCACGTGGTGTCGTACCAGGATCTGCTCATGGGCCGCGTGCAGCCGGGCCGGAACATCGTCATCCTCGGCGCGGGCGGCATCGGCTGTGACGTCGCCGTGTTCCTCGGCACCAGGCGGCGCATGACACCCGAGGCGCTGGCGTTCTTCGAGGAGCAGGGGCTGCCGGTGCCAGAGCCCATTGAGCGCACCATCACCATGCTCGCGCGAAGCGACCGCATCGGCCGCGGCATCGGCCGCAGCACGCGCTGGGTGGTTCGCCAGGAGATGCAGCGGCTCGGCGTGAACGTCGTGTCGAACGTGGCGATGCTCGAAATCACGCAAGACGGCGTGCGAATTGCGCGCGAGGGCCGCGAGGAAGTGGTCCCCGCGGATCAGGTGGTGCTCTGCACGGGGCAACTGTCCCAGGACACGTCCTGGGCGGAGAAGCTCCCGCCGCGCGTGCGCGTGCACGTGGTCGGCGGCGCGCGGGACAGCCGCGACATCAACGCGGCGCGCGCCATTCGCGAGGCCTGGACGGCCGCGTACGAGATTGGATGAGCCGGGGAGGCGACACGTTTGTTACTGGAAGGAAAGCGGGCATTCATCACCGGATCGAGCCGCGGCATCGGCCGCGCCATCGCCATTCAGATGGCCAAGCACGGCGCGGACGTGGTGGTCCACTACCGGCGCCAGCCGGAGGAGGCCGAGGCCACCGCGCAGGCGATTCGAGACCTCGGCCGCCGGGCGATGGTCGTCAAGGCGGAGCTCGAGAGCCAGGACGAGCTGAACCAGGCGTTTGACCAGATTGAGCGCGAGTTCGGCGATCTCGACATCTTCGTCGCGAACGCCGCCGCGTCGGCGTTCAAGCCCATCGAGCAGCTGAAGGACTACCACCTCGACCGGACGTACCGCGTGGTGATTCACAGCACCGTGTTCGCGGCGCAGCGCGTCATCCCCATGATGGAGCGGCGCGGCGGCGGCCGGATCATCACCATGTCGAGCATGGGCAGCACCTTCACGCTGCCCAATTACGCCACGCTCGGCACGGCGAAGGCGGCGCTTGAGGCGCTCACCCGCTACCTCGCCCGCGAGGCCGCGCCGAAGAACATCACGGTGAACGCCATCAACCCAGGCGTCGTCGACACGGAATCCGCCCGCTTCTACGGGGCGGATCACTACGACGCCTACCGCCGCGACGTCGAGGCGCACACGCCGCTCGGCCGCCTCGCGTCGCCAGAAGAGGTGGCCGACGTCGCCGTCTTCCTCGCGAGCGATCTCAGCCGCTTCGTCACCGGCCAGGTCATCTGGGTGGATGGCGGCCTGACGCTTCTCACAGGCGGATTTGAAAGCTTTTGAATCCCTGGAGACTCCATGCGCAAAGGAGATGTGACATGGCAACGTTGAGCAGAGAGGAAATCGAGGCGCGCGTGCGCAAAGTCGTTGCGAACCAGCTGCAGGTGAGCGAGTCCGAGGTGAAGCCGGACAGCCTGTTTGTGGACGATCTCGGCGCGGACTCTCTCGACCTCACCGAGCTCGCCGTCGCGTTTGAGGACGAGTTCGACCTCGAGATCCCCGAGGCGGACTTCGGCCAGCTGTCGACGGTGGCGGGCGTGGTCGATTATATCGAGCGCCGCCTGTCCGCGTGACGGCAGCGCGCAAAGCTGAGGCGGCGCAAACTCCCCGAAGTGGAGGCGTGGCGATGTTTGACTTTCCGGGCCGCACGCTGACGGAAGAGCGTGCCAAGCTGTACTTCGAAAAGGGGTATTGGACGAACGAGTCGTTTGTCGACGTCCTGTTCGAGGACGTGAAGAAGTATCCGAACTTTGTCCACCGCGACGAGACGCGCGAGGCGACGTACGAGAAGCTGTGGAGCGAGGTGGAGTCCGTGGCCGCCCACCTCTACCGAATGGGCGTGCGCAAGGGGGACACCGTCGCGCTGCAGTTGCCCAACGTGCTCGACTACGTCGTGGCCGTGTTCGCCTGCGCGCGCATCGGCGCGATTGGCGTGTCGCTGCAGATCGATCTCGGCCGCCAGGCCATCGTCTCGAGCATGCGCACGTCGCGGGCCAAGGTGTGGATCATCGCGGACTATTTCCGCGGCGAGTCGCTGTACGACATGGCCGTGAGCCTGAAGCCGGAGTTGCCGGATCTCACGCACATCGTCGTCCAAGGCGATCCGGAGCGCGCCCCCGAAGGCGCCACGACCTTCGCCAGCCTGCGCGAGGCCGGGGACAAGCTCGGCGAGGCGGAGCTTGAGGCCAACAAGCCCGGCCCGCTCGACGCCTTCTTGATGGTGTTCACCTCGGGCACCACAGGATCGCCGAAGGGCGTGGTGCACCTGCACGCGAACTACCTCTGGGCGGCCCGGGCGTATGCGAAAAACTTCGGCTATCAGCCGGGGGAGGCCGTGTTGTGCCTCGCGCCCATCTGCCACCAGACGGGCATGCTCGCGGGCGTCATGATGACCGTCGCGAGTGGCGGGCGGATCATGCTCTTGGATCGGTTCTCCGCCGCGCGCGTGATCGACTGGATTGAAAAATACAAGCCGACGTACCTCGTGGGCGCGCCGCCGCACGTCATCCACGTGGCCAACGCGCCCAACCTGAAGCAGGCGGACACCTCGAGCGTGAAGCTGTTCATCTACGCCGGGGCGCCCGTGCCGAAGGCCGTGCTCGAGCAGCTCCAGCGCGACAGCGGCATCAAGGTGGGCTGCATGTTTGGCTGGTCCGAGGGCTTTCTCGCCACCGCCACGCGGCCGGACGATCCGCTCGAGGCGCTCTCCTCCACCGTCGGCTTTGTCATCCCGGGCACGGAGGTCCGGCTCGTGGACGAGGAGGGCCACGACGTCAAGCCGGGCGAGCCTGGGGAGATGTGGGCGCGCGGCCCGAACTTCAGCGCGGGCTACTACCACAACCCGGAGGCCGCGCACCGGCAGTGGGACGAGGAAGGCTGGTTCCACTCGGGGGACATCCTGCGCCAGGACGAGAACGGCCGCTACATCTTCATCGCCCGGGCGGACGACATCATCAACCGGGGCGGCACGAAGATCGACCCGAAGACCGTCGAGGACGCCATCTCGAAGCACGAGGCGGTGCAGAACGTCGCCGTGGTCGGCGCGCCGGATCCGACGCTCGGCCAGATGACGGTGGCCTGCGTCATCCTCAAGGAGGGCGCGAAGCCGTTCACGCTGCGCGAACTGCGCGATTTTCTCGCCGAGCAGGGACTCGCGAAGTTCCAGTTCCCCGACAGGCTGGAATTCATGACGGAGTTCCCGCAGACGCACTCCGGCAAGATCAAGAAGAAGGATCTGCGCGAGCGGTTTCGGCTCGAGGCCGAGGGCCAAGGAGCCCACGCGTGAGGGGTGGGGCGCCCGCCACTAGGCGCGGGTGCCCCACTTGATTCGATGAGTACGGATTGCGCTTGGGAGGATCTTGCATGGACATCTTGAATCCGTCGGCGCGGGACGCCATCGCGCCGTCGTTCCCATCGTATGACGCCGATCTCGTCGCGCGCGCGAACGAGATCCGCAACCGGGTCATTCAGTTTCGCGAGGAGGAAGGCGCCGAGTGGGGCGCGCAAATCGAGCGCGACGAACGCATTCCCGAGGCGCTCTGGGCGCGCATCCGCGAGCTCGGCTTCCACAAGCTGACGCAGCCCAAGTGGGTCGGCGGCGAGGGGCTTCCGCTCGGCCTCTACTTCCCCATCCTCGAAGAGGTCGCGCACATGCACGGCACCATCCGCATGATGGTGCACGCGTACAACAGCATCTGGCGCACGGTGGGGCAGGGCACGCGCGAGCAGCAGGAATACTGGCTGAAGAGGCTCGTGAACGAGGGCGCGCTCGTCGCGTTTGCGCTCACCGAACCCGACAACGGCACGGGCATCGATCTGCGCACCATCGCGACGTATGAGAACGGCAAATTCGTGCTGAACGGCCGCAAGCACCTCATCACGTTCGCCGAGGAGGCGGCCGTGATCGCCGTCATCGCGAAGATGGAGGGCGGCGCGGGCCGCACGGGCCTCACGGCGTTCCTCGTGCCGCAGGGCCGCAAGGGCATGAAGCTCACGCCCATGCCGCACATGATGGGCGACAAGGGCTGCTCGCACGCCGTGATCGAGTTCGAGAACTGCGAAGTCGGCGAGGACGAGGTGCTCGGCGAAATCGGCGAAGGGTTTGGCGTCGCGGTGCGCGGATTTTTGGATCAGAGCCGCGCGTGCATCGCGCAGAGCGCCGTGGGGCTCGCGCAGGAGGCGCTGGACCGCGCGCTCGATCACGTCCGGCGCCGCACGACGTTCGGCAAGGCGCTCGCGAGCCGGCAGGCCGTGCAGATGCGGCTGGCGGAGATGCAGATTGCGATTCAGGGCGCAAGGCTTCTCTGCCTCGACGCGGCCTACAAGTACGACCAAGGTCGCGACATCTCGCTCGAAGCCGCGATCGCGAAGGCGAACGCCATCCGCATGGTGGGCGAGGTGACGGACGGGGCGCTGTCGCTCTACGGGGGCATCGGCTACGCGGTGACAAGCCCTGTCGAGCGGCTGTACCGCGACGCGAGATCGCTCTGGTTCGAGGAGGGCACGCTTGAGATGCAGAAGATGACCATCGCGGAGGCGCTCTTGGCCGAGGCGCGCCGGCGCGAGCGGGCGCAGAAGAGGGCTGAGTGACATGCTCGCGCTCGTGTTTGACCCGGAAGGCGGCCTGCGCGTCGCGGAGGTGCCGACGCCACAGCCTGGGCCTGGCGAGGTCCTCATCCGCGTCGAGGCGTGCGGCATCTGCGGCAGTGACCGGCAACTCGTCCGCGGCGAGGGCGCGCCGTTGGGGACGTCGTATCCCGTCGTGTTGGGCCATGAAATTGCGGGCCGCGTGGAGGCGCTCGGCGAGGGCGTCTCGGGCCTCGCGCCGGGCGACGCCGTGGTGGTGCACCCATTTGTGCCGTGCGGCCAGTGCGCGGCGTGCGCGAGGGGCGAGGAGCATCTGTGTCCGCATCAGGGCGTCATTGGCTTCACGCGGCCAGGCGGCGACGCCGAGTACGTGGCGGTGCCGGCGCAAAACGCGATTCGCCGCCCGGACGGGCTCGATCCGGCCGAAGCGGCCATCCTGGTCGACGCGTACGCGACGCCGTATCGGGCCATGGTGTCGGCGGGGGTGGCCGAGGAAGAGGCGGTGCTCGTCATCGGCACGGGCGGGCTGGGGCTCGCGGCGGTGCAAATCGCCAAGGCCCTGGGCGTGCCGCAGGTGGCCGTGTTGAGCCGGCGAGAGGACGCGGGGGCGCTCGCGCTCGTCTCGGGCGCGGACGAGTTCGTGACGCTCGCAGGCGATCCGCGCCAGGCCGCGCGCAGGCTGCGGCGCATGGCGAAGGGCGGGGTGGGACTGGCGCTTGACACGTCCGGCTTTGCCGACGGGATAGACTTTGCTCTCGACGTCCTCCGCCCGGGTGGCAAGCTCGTGACCGTGGCGATGCCTTTGGACGAGATCCCGGTGCCGTTTGCGAAGCTCGCGCGCAAAGGCATGTCCATCATGGGCAGCTTTGGCTCGCGGCGCGCGGACGTCGAAGAACTCCTCCGGATGGCTGCGGAGGGGCGCGTTCAGCCCGACGTCGTGGTGGGGCGGCGCGTGTCGCTCGATGAGGCTCCGGACGCTCTGGGTAACCCGTTTTTTGGCCGCGACACGATTGTCTTCCATGCGCCGTGAAGGCAGGGGGGAATGGCATGCCCGTGGATGTCGCCCATGAACTGTTGGCCAAGGGATGCCTGAGCCTGTATCGGGACGTGCGGCTCTGCCTCTCCGAGCGGGCCATGGACCTGCCCGTGCGCGAGACGGCGTCGATGGATCATCTCCACACCTGGTTGCGCCGGCTCGCGGAGGCGGAGGAGGCGCCCATTCAGCTCGCCGGGGTGCGGTACGCCCTGCTGCAGGCCTTCCGGCACTTCAAGCCCTCGCTTGAGCCCGGCGAGCGCCACGCCTGGCTGGATTTCATTCTGCGCGATCCGACCAAGGCCCGCGCGCAGGCGTACGAGCTCTTGCTTGCGCACCCGAACACGGATCTCCTCACCTCGTATTATTGGCGGCACGATCGGTGGCGAATCGCCTGGTTTGAGCACGGCGGCGAGTGGTGGCAGATGATTTGGCGTCCGGAGTCGGGCGACTGCGCGTTTCGCACGCGGGCGCAGGTTCTCGCCGAGGCCCGGCGCGATGGGGCTCGGTACGATCCGCACTGGCTGCACGAGGAGCGGCTCGCGGTGCAGTTTGAGAACGGCGACGTGATTTATTATCCTTGGCTCGCGGAGGTTCAATGAAAGGGGCGCGATGTCATGCCCAATCGGCCGGACGCCAGGGTCCGCAGGTACCTGTACGCCATCGGCGTGCTTGGCGCGCTCATTGTGATTGCGAGCACGGCGTTTTACAAGACGCACTCCGCGCTCTGGTTCATCGGCTACGTCATCGGGTTCATCTGCATGCTGATGGGCGCGATGGCGGGCTATGCGGCGTTTGAGGAGCGCGTGTCGAAGGATCACCAGGATCCGAAGTGAACCGCGCGGCGCGCTGCGGCGGACGAGTCCGTGCGCGCTGTGGAGTCGGCTGCACGGATGGCGTGCGAGCGCTTTGGTGGATGAGCCCAGGTGCACTTCCGTCGGCCGCCCGGCTGGCGTGAAGGCGGAGGACGTTTTCCAGCAGCTTTCGCTCATGCGCGGAGCCCTCGCCGAGCAGATTAGCGACTGTGAATCTCGCGAGGGAGGGATGGCGCATGCCGAATCCGGACAACCGCGCGGACAACGTGGAGCGCCTGCAGGAGGCCATCCACAACACGATGGAAAACCTGCACGAGGCCGAGGACTTTCTCGCCGCGCACGCCGACGAGATGAACCCGAAGGACGTGCGGAACCTGGTGGCGAAAAACGAGCGCAGGCGCCGGGCCATCGACGGATTTCGCGAGGAGATCCGCGACGAGGCGCATGACGCGCGGGATCGCCTGCAATAAGCAAAAAAAAGGAGCTGCCCCATTGGCAGCTCCTTTTTTTGCGTCAGTACGACTTGGCGAACCAGACCGCGTGCGCGGCGGGCTTGCCGCATGTGACGCAGGTCGCCGGGCGGGCCGGCGGATTGAACGGGATGCAGCGGCTGGTGGCCGTGCATGCGTCCTTCACGGCGCGCTCGCACGCGTCGTCTCCGCACCAGCCCGCGAGGACAAACCCGCGCTTCGTCTGGATGATCTCGACGAGCTGATCCAAGGTCTCGGCGACGTGCGAGTTCTCCTCGAGGCGCCGCTTGGCCGCTTGGAACAGGTCGCGCTGGATGTCGGAGAGGAGCGCCTGCACGCGCTCCACGACGGCGTCGAGCGGCACGGTGATCTTTTCCCCGGTGTCGCGGCGGGCGAGGACGGCCTGGGACGCCTCGAGATCCCGCGGGCCGAGCTCGAGTCGGATGGGGACGCCGCGCAGCTCGTACTCGTTGAACTTCCAGCCGGGGCTGACGTCGTCGCGATCGTCCAGGTGGACGCGGATGTCGGCGCGCTTCAGGGCGTCGAACAACTCGCGCACCTTCGCGACGACGGCTTCGCGCGCCTTCGCCGGGCCGATGGGCACGACGACGACCTGTGTCGGCGCGAGCTTCGGCGGGAGGACGAGGCCGCGATCGTCCCCGTGCACCATGACGATGGCGCCGAGGATGCGCGTGGACATGCCCCACGACGTGGTGTACACGTACTTCAGCTGATTGTCCTTATCCAGGTATTGAATCTCGAAGCTCTTCGCGAAGTTTTGGCCGAGGTAGTGGCTCGTGGCCGTCTGCAGCGCCCGTCCGTCCTTCATGAGCGACTCGATGGTGTAGGTCTCCACCGCGCCTGCGAATTTTTCGCTCGGCGTCTTCTGGCCGCGGATGACCGGGATGGCGAGGAACGACTCGACGAAGTCGGCGTAGATGCCGAGCATGCGCATGGTCTCCTCGCGGGCCTCTTCCTCGGTCGCGTGTGCGGTATGGCCCTCCTGCCACAAAAACTCGCTCGTCCGGAGGAACGGCAGCGTGCGCTTCTCCCACCGGACGACGTTCGCCCATTGGTTCAAGAGAAGCGGCAAGTCGCGGTACGACTGAATCCACTGGGCGTACATGTGGCCAAACATCGTCTCGGACGTCGGCCGGACCGCGAGCCGCTCCTCGAGAATGTCGCCGCCCGCTTCCGTCACCCACGGCAATTCAGGGTTGAAGCCCTCCACGTGCTCCTTTTCTTTTTCGAAGAAGCTCTCCGGGATGAAGAGCGGGAAATACGCGTTGCGGTGGCCCGTCCGCTTGAACTCCCGATCCAGCTCGCGCTGGCAGCGCTCCCAAATCTCATACGCGTCCGGGCGAATGACGATGCAGCCGCGAACCGGCGCGTAGTCCATCCATTCCGCCTTTTGGAGCACATCGATGTACCAGCGGGAAAAGTCCTCGGATTGAGGCGTGATTTCCTTCACAAACTGCTTGTCCTGTTTCGCCATACCGTTCCTCCTACGCACTGTCCTCGGTGCCATGTTACGAAGCCAGCGCGGCGCAGTCAACTCGGCCCGGACCTCGCGGCCCGGGCAGCGCCGAAAAGGCGCGCATGATGGAGCCGGATCGAGAGGAATGGGTTCACAGATGTCGAAAATCTTATAGACTCTGCACATGCGAATCGAGAAAGCGAAGAAGTGCCATGCATGCCAATCGTACAGACCGCGACGTCGCGGCTTCCAACATGGAGCCTTGGTTGAAACGGAGATGTTCTGATCCGCAACTGCGGCTCAACGCCATCAGCCCGTATTACACCATGTTTCCCCTCGCGTTCCCGCTTCGCGTTCTGGCGGGCGCGGAGCGCGGATGGGTGCTGGATCCGTTCTGCGGTCGAGGCACGACGAATTTTGCGGCGAGGCTCGTCGGCTTTCCTACGGTCGGTGTGGATATCAATCCCATCGCGGTGGCTATCGCGCAGGCGAAGCTGGCGTCGACCACGGTCCACGGCGTCGTGGCGCGGTGTCAACAGATCTTGGAAAGCGAAGTGCCGGGCGATGTCCCGGACGGCGAATTCTGGCGCTGGTGTTTTCACCAAAAGACGCTCGAAGATGTCTGCCGCCTCCGCCAGGCGCTTTCCGACGTTCAGACGGAGGAGGACATCGTGCTGCGCGCGCTCGTGCTCGGCGTGCTACACGGCCCGCGCAACAAAGGCCTGCCGTCCTATTTGTCCAACCAGATGCCTCGCACCTATGCCACGAAGCCCGACGCTGCGGTGCGCTACTGGAAGTCGCGCGAGATCCATCCGGTCTATGTGGACGTGCTGGACGTCGTGCGAAGGCGCGCCGAACACGTGTTGTCGCATGTGCCGGACAAAGTGCCCGGCTTCGTCCGGCTGGCGGACAGCCGAACGCTCGCGCCGGAGGATTTTGCGATGCGCTTTCGGTACGTCATCACCTCGCCGCCGTATTTCGGCATGAAGACGTACGTCTCGGACCACTGGCTTCGCCACTGGTTTCTCGGCGGCCCGCCCTACGTCGACTACGCGTCGGACCCGCAACTCGGCCGCCCCTCGCTGCCCGCGTTCATCGAGGGCCTGCGCGAGGTCTGGACGCGGGTCAGCCAAGTCTGCGAACCCGGTGCGCTCCTCGTGGTGCGGTTCGGCGCCATACCGAGTTACGAGGTCGACCCCGTCGAAGTCCTGCGCGCGAGTCTGAGCGGCACGCCGTGGAAGGAGCGCTGCCTGTGCGATGCCGGCAGCGCGTCCAACGGGCGAAGGCAGGCGGATCAGTTTCAGTTCGTCCGCAGCCGCTCCACGCTGGAGGTCGATCTGTATGCTTCTCTCGAGGAGGCCTAGGGCATGTTCGATCTCGACGAAGTCGAACAACTGAAAAAGGCTGTGTTTGCGCGAACCCTCGGCGATGCGCGCCAGCTCGAGAAGCTTTGTGAGGACATCCGCCAGCTCAAGCGCGAGGTCCGCCCCATTTACCGGCGCTCCGCGACAACCATTTCGCTGGTGGCGAGCGACGGCGGCGACAGCCAACTGCAGTTCGATCCGTTTTTCCTGCACGTGGTCCGCGTGGTGGACTCCTACGGCAAGCAACTGTGTCTCGACGTGCTGTCCCCCACCACCGACACGGAGGAGCTGACTCGCGCCCAATTCGCCGCGTCCGGCGAGCCCCAGACGGTCCTCGGCGTCCTGATGCGCGATCTCGGCGTGCGCTCGCTGTGGGAATTGAGCCCCATGATTCCACGCCCGGAAGACATCCAATGGGCGCCCGAGCGCGTGTCGCCGAGCTGGATCCAGGTGTACCGCGATCTCTGCGAATGGGCTGCGCTGTATCACATGATGGTGTACGGGAGGTTCCACGCAGACACCCTCGTGGTGCGCGACGGCTACCTGAGAAGCAAGGTCTTCGCGCGCGATTTGTTCGTCCAGATGTGCCGCCGGATCGAGCAGGCCATCGAGCGGACCTACCGCGAGGATCGCCGCCGCGTGTTTTTGGTCGGGATCGCCAAGCGTTCGAAGGTGCTTCAGCGGTACCACATGGCCATCCTGCTGGAGTCCCTGTTTCCGCCGGGGGAACCTCGTTTTGTCCGCGTGCCGCGGGAGATGGAGGTTTCCGTGTACCGATGGGACGAATACGCGCGAGGCATGGAGGCCGGAAGCGAGCCCGGGGAGGCGCCGAAGTTTGTCGCGGGCGAGATGTACTTTGTGCGGTTCGGGAGCCATCGCGACGATCCCATCTGGGCCGTGGACGTCCTGCCCTCCCACGGGCCGCAGGCGCAAGAAATCATGGGGTATCTCCTGGAAGATGCCATCGCCGGTTTCCCGACGCCGCTCTACCCTCGCTGTCTCCAGCGCGCACACGAGCAGGCGAGAATCGGGGGTCTCGACGCGGAACTGCTCCAGACGTTTCTCGTGGAGGCCATTCGGACGCTGGTGCCGAAAGATTCCGTCGGTATCTTCGACGGCATGCAACTGAGATATGCCCAGACAGAGAGGCGGTTCTCATGAAGCTGTTTGACCGAAATCACGTGGTCGGCATTTTCCGAGGATTCAGCGAAGGCGGTCTGGAGTTTCACGCCGATCTCGTCCTGCCCTATCGCAGCGAGTTCCAGCGCACGCCGATGCACGGCATGTTTCTCGTCGTGCAACTGGAGCACGAAGACGAGGCCGTGCTCGGGCGCATCACCTCCATCGCGGCACAGGGGCGGCTCGTCTCCGACGAAGGCGACGACTACAGCCTGCGGGCGGTGACAGAGGATCGCGCCGTGCCCGAGGATCTGCGCGAGAAGTACCTCCGGTACCGCGTCGACATCCGCGTGCTCGGCGTCGTGCGCGTGTTGGATGGGAAGCTCGTGTTTGCCCCATCGCATCGCCGCCTGCCACACGTCGGAAGCAAGGTCGCGTTTTTGTCTCCAGAGGTCCTGCGCGAGGTGGCGGGGCACCACGTCGAAGGCGCCGAAATCGGCCACCTGGCCCTCGGCGAGTTCGTGTACGCGGAGGGCGATGCTCGGCTCAAGAAGGAACCGTGGATGGTGATCCAAAGCCCGTGCGTCATCCCGAAGTTTCCGGTCTCCAACCTGGTCTCGCGGCGCACCTTCGTCTTTGCGAGAGCCGGCTTCGGCAAGTCGAATCTCATCAAGCTCCTGTTCAGCAACCTGTACGCCGAGACCCCCATGGTCGAGAAGCGCGGCGGACGGCGCGTGCCGGTGGGAAGCGTCATCTTCGATCCCGATGGCGAGTACTTCTTCCCGGACGACAAGAACCGCCCCGGGCTGTGTGACGTGCCGGAATTACAGGATAAGATTGTCGTGTTCACCGACCGCCAGGCGCCGAGCCCGTTTTACGCCGCGTTCATCGCCTCCGGCATCAAGCTCGACATTCGCCAACTGAGGCCCGCCGAGGTGTTGTCCATCGCCCTGTCCCCCGAGCGTCAGGATCAACAGAACGTCCGCAAACTGAAAATGTTGACGCAGTCCGCGTGGCGAGACCTTGTGGACGAGATCTACGCCAAGGGCCACGACGCAGACGACGAAAAGCTGAAGCATCTTCTCCAACTGCGGGAGAACCAGGAGGCCGAGCTCAACGCGGCCCGCGCCAACATGGTGCAGGTCGTGCAAATGCTGCACGATCCCTCCAGTGCGTTCTTAGAGATGCTGCTCCACGCCCTGCATCAGGGCAAGCTTTGCGTCGTCGACGTGTCGCAGGTCCGCGGCTCGCAGGCCCTGGTGCTCTCCGGGATTGTCCTGCAGCGCATCTTCGAGCACAATCAACGGCACTTCACCGAGAAGGATCCCAAGACCATCCCTACCATCGCGGTGGTCGAAGAGGCCCAATCCGTCCTCGGCGCCTCGTCGTACACGTCAGGCGAAGGTCCGTACATCGCCTGGGTGAAAGAGGGGCGGAAGTACGATCTCGGCGCGATTCTCATCACTCAGCAGCCGGGGAGCATTTCCAACGAAATCCTCAGCCAGGGGGACAACTGGTTCATCTTTCACTTGCTGTCCGAAGGGGATCTCCGCGCCGTGCAGCGCGCCAATGCGCACTTCAGCGCGGACATCCTGAGCTCGCTGCTGAACGAGCCCATTCAGGGCCAGGGGGTCTTCTGGAGCAGCGCAGGCGGCAAACCGTACCCGATTCCCATCCGCGTCCTGTCCTTCGAACAATTGCACAAGGTGGCCGATCCGACGTATGATCGCGAACCCGTGCCCACTTTTGCCGACCGGCTGCGACAACTCGCTAGTCTGAAGAAGCAGGAGAAACGAGGCCATCGTGAATCTGCGGAGGCCGACGCGAGCCGGGTGAGAGAGGTGCGCGAAACCGAGTACGAGGTGAGACCGCGTGTCGACAGGCAGGATGCGCTCGTTCGACACGTAAGCGCCGAACTCGAAAGCGACGAAGCGTTCATGGATAAGATGAGAAGAAACGGAGACACGTGGATCAACGTGCAGAACCGCATCGAACAGCTGCTTCCCGCTCTCATGGTGGACGCGGCGGATCAGGCGCATCGACTGCTGCCGCTCGTGATGAACGAACTGTTTGGGAAAAACGGCTGGAACACCGTAAACCGGCCGCAGAGAAAAAATCCAGAGCGAAGCGTCAAATGGATTGTCCTCGCCGAGCCAGGGGACGAATAGACGCGCGTGTCGCGCACCGCGGTCTCTGCATGACGCGATCGCCGAGGGCCCCTTTCTAGTTCGTCGCCCTGGCGGCGGGGTCAATCGTTGTTGTTTCGGTCGTCCGTCGGTGCGGGCTTGCACTTTGCCTCTCGGCCCTCCTTCGCGCCCTCTTCCTTTTTCTCGTTTCCGTTCTTCGCACCGGACGCGCCCGCTTCGTAGGCCTGTTCTCGCTCGCGAAGCAGGGCGGCGATGACCTCGAGCAGTCGCGCGGGGTGGGACAGGGCGTCGACCTCCGCCAGCCGCCGCGCCATCTCGAGATACGGCGTCGAGGGCCCTTGGTACTCCACGTTCGCGCCCTGCGGAGCGCCCGGCCGCTTGTCCTCCTCTTCCACCAGCGAATCGACGGGCACGCCGTACACGCGTGCGATGCGAGCCACGATGTGAAAGGACGGATTGCGGCGCGTCCCGTTTTCGATGGCGCTGAGGTGGCTCACCGAAAGCCCGGCGGCGGTCGCAACCTGTGCCAACGTCAACCCGCGCTCCTCGCGCAGGCGGCGGAGGCGCTGTCCAAGGCTCATGGGCCAAGCTCCCTTCCGCGGTGTCCACAACTGTGTGACCTTTACACAAATGTAGACAAAACGGCGCGCCAGATCAATCACGTGCTGTGTGCATCGCTGTGCAAGGGTACGACGTACAGGCGGACGGGCTCACCAGCGGCAAAGGCGCGCCGCTTGACGTAGTCCCGCCACGGGCCGGCGCTCGGCTCTGCCGCTTCGTACGCCACGGCGTTGGGAAACGCTTTGAGAAACGCGCGGGCCGCCCGCTCGTTGGACACCGGGATGCAGGCAGCCAGCCACTGCGCGCCGAGGCGCGCCGCCTCTTCGGCGGACCACCGCTTGAGCTGTCGGTTGACGCCTGTGCCGCGGTGCGTCGGCGCGACGAACGTGCCCACCTCCATCGCGCGCCCGAGCGCCGGATGATGGTCCACGGCGAGCGTCAGCGCCGCGTATCCCACCGGTTCGCTGCCCTCTTTCGCGACGGCCACCGCGGCATCGCCGAGCCAGGCTCCCACCTGCCAGGTCTGGACGAGGCGGTTCCACGCACTGCGCGCGCGGGCGTCCGTCGGCCAGCCGGGATCGCCAGCCCACCGCAGGTAGAGAGGTTCAAGGGCTTCCCAGTCGTTCACGGACAGGCGGCACGCCTCACGGCCTCCCGTGCTCACGTGGATCCCCTTCTTCCATCGTAAAATCCCACTACCGCCCAGCCACAAATTCTGATATGATTTTCTCAATCGTAGAAATGTAACGGAGTGGTTCGCGTGGCGGAACTTGCCCAACGCTTACGATACTATCGCAAATTGCGCGGCTTGTCAGTACGGGAGTTGGCGGAGCGGGCTGGCGTGAGCGTGAGCTACATTTATGCCATCGAGTCGGGCGCGCGGGGCAGCAACGCGGCGAAGCTCGGGCTCATCGCAGAGGCGCTCGGCGTCAGTCTGAGCGACCTGTGGGGCGATGCGCGCACGGACAAAGGCGACATCCCGCGCGATCCCGGCGGAGAAAACGCCTGATCCGCTGCGGCCCACAGGCGTTCCTCGTTGGTGTATGCTACGAGCAGGAGGCGCGCCGAAGCCCGCATGACGGGTGTCGGTTTGGCGCCACGTTCGAGGAGAAACGGGGGATGGGTGTGGAGACCGAGGCCGAACGCGGCTATCAGGATGCCATCCGGCACGTGACGAGGGCGCTCGAGCACCGGCGGCACAAGCTGGAGGAGAGCGATCCCGACGAATTTGCGGGCGGGGCGGAGGAGCGCCGGGCCCGCATCGATGAGATCGATCATCTGCTCGAGGTCATTCGCACGCTGAAGCGGTGAGCAAAAGAGGCGGTTCAGAGATGAGAAGGGACGAAGACGGGGGGCCGTCCGCCCGGCCGATTCCCGCGTCCGGATTCGGCAGGGTCCGCCCGCCGTGTCCGCGCACCTCATGCGCGCTCCTGCGGTTCGCCTTGCCGAGCGTACGGCGACGACGCCCGGTGCTCTTCAAAGAACGGCGCCAAGCGCGTCAAGTCCGGTTCTTGAAGCGTCTCTTCGATGAGCGGGAAGACCACCTGTTCCTCCAGGTGGACGTGCGCTCGCAGGATGGTCCCCAATTCCACCAGCACGGATGCGTCGCCGTCTTCGAGCGCGCGGCCCATCAGGCTCCGGATCTTGACGTGATCGAGAAGCATCTGCGCGATCTCGCCGCGATCGAGCGAACCATATTTGGCGTAGGCGGGAAGGAGGACCTCTTCCTCTTCCCGGAAGTGCGCTTGTCCTCCGTGTTCCCAGAACTGGCGAAGCTCGCGAAGGAGCAACTCGATAGGCTGTTCCTGGCGGGTGAGGTGCATGGCGACGACGAGCGCGTAGTGGTGATGGCGAGACAGCGGCTGCAGCGCCTCGTGGCGGCGTTTTCCCATGTTCGGTCCCCCTTGCGCGGCAAGCAAGCTTCCGTTATTCCGACATCTCGTTCATCGGATAAGGATCCGTCACGCCCGCATACTGGACCATGACGTCCATGCCGGATGCGGCGTGTTCGAGATCGTGACAGTGGAACATCCAAAGGCCGGGGTTGTCGGCGCGAAACGCGATGTCATACGACTCGCCGGGAAAGACGTTCAGCGTGTCGAGGAAGATGGGGCTCCCTTGGACCGGCCGTCCATCCCGGGTCAGCACCTGAAAGTCGTGCCCGTGCAAGTGCATCGGGTGAATGTAGGGGCTGTCGTTCACGATGTGCACGAGCACCGCGTCGCCTTTGTGCACGATGATAGGCGGGATGTTTGGAAACACGCGCCCGTTGATGGCGTAGACCATGCCGGTCTGCGACATGCCGACCGTGAGTTTCATGTTGTACCGGACCTGATACGCCTGATGGAGGCGGAAGACGGTCTCGCCGGGAAGACGGCCGCGGCCGTAGTCGGTGAAGTCGAACCAGGGCTTATGCTCCAGTTCGGCCTCGGGAACGGGGCGGAACGCGGACCATGCCCCAGGCTCGCCGATGGCCGCACGCAGTTCCTGGCGCGCGGTGGCGTCGGGATCGGCACATACGAGGTACGCGGCGCCGGACGGTGGAACGCGGAATTCCACGTCGTAGCGCTCGGCCGCGCCGATGGGGAGCAGGACGCCTTTCAGCCAGCCGGGGTTGGCGATGTCGTGACCATCGAGCGCCACGACGCGAAAGGGCGCGCCGATGAGGGTCAACAGGTGCGTCATGTTGCCGCTGTTCACGATGCGGAGGCGGACGAGATCGCCCGGTTTGGCGGGCATGACGGTGGTGCCGTCCGCGTTCTGATTGACAGTGAAGGTGCCGTACATGCCCGCCATTTCGTCGAGGGCTGCGTAGTCGTCGGCTGTCGGCGCGAAGCTGCCCGTGCGGAGGGGAGGCCCTGGTAGCACGTGCAGCATGGAGGTGCCCACCGGGTTCCCTGCGGCAGATTCCATCATGCCCATGTCGCCCATCGAGCCCGCACCGCTCATCATGCCCTGGCTCATCATGCCACCGGCGGAGCCCGCATCCCGCGCGCCGGAGGATAGGTTTTCCATCATGGCCTTGGCGGTGGACGCGTTCGGCCATTCGTGCAGGACCAGCGTGTAGTCTCGCTGGGCCGGATACAGCGGGTGCTTGGGCAGGACGACGATGGCGCCATAGAGTCCCAGTCCCACCTCTTCGAAACTGTCGTCGTGCGAATGGTACCAGTACGTTCCGGGCTCGGTCGCCACAAACTCGTACGTGTACGATCCGCCTGGCGGGATGGGGTTCTGCGTGACACCCGGCACACCGTCTTCGGCGCCCGGGACGGGAATGCCGTGCCAATGCACCGTCAAAGGCACCGACAGGCGATTGTGCACTGTGACCTCCACCACGTCGCCTTGGTGCGCTATGAGCAACGGGCCAGGCGCCGTGCCGTTGAAGGTCATCGCCCGCAGGGTTTCGCCACCGAACGTCAGGGTCCGGTACTCGGCGGTCAGCGTGAAGTGGTCGACCCGCGCGCCTTGGGGAACCCGCGGCTCAAACGCGCTGATGGGCGTGTAGGTCCCGTGCGGCCCTGGCACGCGGGCGAGCGGGGCATCGATGGCCTGGGTCGCCGCCCCGCGATGTGCTTCGTAAACGCCCATCACGCCGACCGCCACCGCGAGCGCCGCCGCTCCTGCAGCAATGCTGAGCTTCGCTCTGCGCCGCACGTTCGCACCTCCTGTCTTCCCTTTCTCGTCTGCCGTCGTGCGTCATCATAAGCCCAGGTCTGGCGCGGATCAACGCGTACGGGTCGAGGGCGGCTGGTTCATGGCGACGAATTCGCCGATTTGTAAAGCTTCACGCGCGCGCCATCGTCGCTTTCCACGATTTCGTAGGTCAGGCCTCGCGCTTCGATCTCGGGGAGCAGGAACACGGGGACGCGATCGTTCCAAATTTCGAGTCCCATCGTTCCCGTCTGGAATTGCGGTTCCTCATCCAACAGGGCGAGGGTACGCAGCATGGGTTGTGGCGGTTCGAGGCCCCGGTTATCGAGATACCAGTAAGGCAGATGGCGCTTTTCGCGGGCGAACTGGGTCACGACATGGTCGGCGGCCAAGGTTCGAACGGCGTGGTGAAACCCCCGGTTCGAGAGCAGCCGGATGAGCGGCGTCGGTTCGAACGTGGCGTGAAGTTCAAAGATGTCGTCGGGTCCGAGACTTTCGACCGACGCCATGATGACGTGGAACGGCTCCCCTTTGTTCACGAGGATCTCCCGAACATCGAGCACAACAATCCTCCGCACATGCATCGCCCCCAGACGCTGATCTCTCCATGGAACGCAGCTCTATTGTGCGCGAAGGCGCTCACGGCCGCTGTGATCCAGCGCACGTTTCGCTTCCGCTCCTTGCCGTATCATGCTCTCAAATGACATCTCCCAAGGGAGGAACCGATGATGACCTATGTCATCACTTCGCCGTGTATTGGGGAGAAGGCAGCCGACTGTGTGGAGGTTTGCCCTGTCGACGCGATTCACGACGGTGGGGCAACCTACCTCATCGATCCAGAACGGTGCATCGACTGCGGAGCTTGCGAACCCGTTTGCCCCGTGTCCGCCATCTTTCACGAAGCGAGCGTACCGGACGACGAACGGCATTGGATCGAAGTCAATCGCGCCTTTTTTCAAGGGGGTTAAGAGCGCAGCGCACAACTGACACAGAAAGGAGGAGCGATGGTGGGAGACGAGGACAAAACCGGCAAGACGCGCATATCGTCGCAGGTTCCGTTCGCCTGGCCTGGCATGAGCCAGGGAGGCCATTCGCCGCCGGTCAGGTTGCCGCTTCAGTACATGATTGCGGGCCTCTCCTGTTTCCTGCTTTTTGCGTGCGATCTCGCCTGGCAGGTGGCTCGCGGCGTGCTGTTTGCGCCGGGAGCGCCGGCGGGCGTCGCGCTGACCCATCTGTTGACGTTGGGAGCGCTCATGTCCTTTGTGATGGGAGCCGTGTATCAGCTGTCGACGGTCGCTTTTCTGATGCCGATCGCGGCAGTCCGGCTGGCGCGCTTCCTCTTCTACGCGTACATCGCCGGCCTTGCTGGTCTCATCGGGAGCTTTTCGGTCTGGTGGCCCCTCGGCATGGGCATCTTCGGCTTCTGGACGGCGGCCGTACTGTACGGATTCTGCGGAAACATGTTGGCTTCACTGGTTCGGGCTCGGGTGCGCGGACCGATGTGGCAATTCGTCTTCTTGGCTCACGTGCACCTTGCGATCGCCTTGGCAGCGGCGGTCGTTTTGGCGCTCGGCGACGCGAATCTGTGGCCGGCCGTGCAGGCGGATCAGGCCCCTGTTCTCGCGACACACATCTTGTTTGCGGCCGGCGGATTCTTTGGCTTCTTGATCTTCGGCTTCAGTTACAAGCTGATACCCATGTTCACACTGTCGCACGGGTACAACACGCGTTATGAACACTGGGTATTTTGGACATCGGTCGCCGCGCTGTGGTCGCTTGTGGCCTGTGCCTGGTATCCGGCGTTGGCGCTGAAGCTGGTATCTGCCATCTGCGTGGTCGTCGCCTTCCTCTCACATCTTCAGGCAGTGCGCGAAATCTTGAAGCGGCGCGTTCGTAAGCGAATCGAAGCGCCCATTCGGGGTGTTCTCGTCGCACTCGCACTGGGTGTCCTGTGGGCGCTCGCGCTCATCGCACACGCGCCTTCTTCCGCGGGTTCAGCGGCTTGGCGAGCGCTCGTGCCGTTTGTGCTCATGGGGTTCGTATCGTTGACCGTCATTTCACTCGCATACAAAATTGTGCCTTTTCTTGTTTGGACGTGGCGATTCGCAAGCAGACAAGGGGCCGGACCAAACGTGCTCATTTCACATCTCCTCGACGCCTCGTCGGCGCGCGTCGTCATCACATTAAACTCGATTGGGGTGGTGGCGGCAGCAGCGGGGGTTTGCCTGGACTCAGGCTGGCTGTGCGACGCAGGTGCTTGGGCCGTGGCCGTGAGCCTCGGAATCTTTGGGGTTCACATGTCGTCTGTGTTCCGTCGCGCGTGGAGGAAGGAGTGATCGCCGTGATCGACTTCCGGGAAGTCGAAGCACACTTGCGAGAGGTGTACGATCCCGAGCTCGGCCTGAACGTGGTCGATCTCGGCCTAATTTACCGGATCGAGGAACCCGAGGAGGGGAAACTCGTCATCGAAATGACGATGACAACGCCGGGTTGTCCCGCGCACGACAGCTTGGCTGAAGCTGTCGAGTGGGCCGCCGCGAGAGCCTTTGGCGTGGCCGAGATCGAAGTGCGCGTCGTGTGGAATCCTCCTTGGACGCCGGAACGGATGTCGCCGGAAGCGCGCCGCGTGTTAGGATGGACGTGACAAGGCAGGTCTTCACGGGGAGCGGATGCATGTGATGCGCAAACGGTTTTGGCCTGTTCTGGGCGTCGCGGCGTGTATGTCGGTAGGGTGTGGACCTCCGCCGGCGTCCTCTTCGAACCCCAAAGCGCCGCTTGTGACGTGGAACGTCGCCAAACGCGAGGTGCAATGGAAGGTCATCGCAGGCGATGGTCGTCAAAACGGCGGTATGAACTTTGACGGTTACGCCAATGGCGACATGACGCTTGTGGTACCGATGGGGTGGCGTGTGGTGATCGAGTTTGAAAACGCGAGCCTGATGCCACACAGCGCCATGGTAGTGCCGTACGACGTTCGCGCCCGCGCCAGTTTCGACGCGAGTATGCTTGCCTTCCCGGGCGCGGAAACGCCGAATCCCTTGCAAGGGGAACCCAAAGGTACACGAAACGAGATCGTCTTCCCCGCGTCACGAGTGGGCACGTATGCGCTCGTGTGTGGGGTCCCTGGGCATGCGCTCGCGGGGATGTGGGACAAGTTCGTCGTCTCTGATCAAGCAAAGCAGCCATCGCTCGATTTGCAACGCGGGTCGTAGCGAATGGAGGGGCGGGATTCCGCCCCGAATGTTGACATTGGACCCCGAGTGCTCAGTATCCACTTGTCTTCTCCTCCCGCTTTGAAGCGAACCTCCCGTCTTCATACTTCCTTCACACGTATGAACATTTCATGGACGCTCCTATCTTCTCCTATCTCGATGTGATCGAACGCACAGGTGGCCCCTCGCCACGGCCTTACCGTGAAATTGAGAACTGGGAGGGGGAGTGAATGGAGTGAAACGTGGAAGCCGGTGGTGGCGCGCTGGCCTGCTTGCGTTGGCTCCCTTCGCCCTCGCGGGCTGCGGGCGGGACGTATTGGTTCTGCACCCGGCTGGCCCCGCGGCGAGGGAGATCGACCGCCTCATCATCTTATCGGTCATCCTGCTTTTGGTGGTCATTGTGCCAGTGTTCGCGCTCACGATCTACATCGTGTGGAGGTATCGGGACAAACCTGACAACCGCGCGCCCTACACACCGCAGTGGACGGAGAGTCGGGCGTTGGAATGGATCTGGTGGAGCATTCCCATGGTCATCGTGGGTGTGCTCGGCGCCTACACAGCGAAAACGACGTTCGCACTGACGCGGCCTCCGGAGTCGAACAGCAATGTGGTCACCGTGGACGTCGTGTCGCTGGATTGGAAATGGTTGTTTCTCTATCCTGACCAGCACGTCGCGACAGTGAACTACTGCGTCATTCCAACGGGCGTTCCGGTTCAGTTCGTGCTGACGTCCGACGCGCCCATCAACTCGTTCTGGGTGCCTCAGCTGGCGGGACAGGAGTACACGATGCCCGGTATGGCGCTGAGGCTGTGGGTGCAGGCGGATCATCCAGGCAATTACTACGGCCACGGCGCGAATTTTACGGGCAAGGGATTTGCCGAGATGTCCTTCACCGTGGAGGCACGGTCCGAATCAGCCTTCAGATTGTGGGCGCAGGGGCTCGAGCAGCACGCGCCAGCTCTCACCGAGGCGGGTTATCAGCTGCTCAAGAGACCAGGCGTAACGGGTCAATTGTCGTACGGCAACTTTCCCAAGGGACTGTTTGATCAAGTGGTGTGGCAGGACGGCGGACAGTACATGTCCGGCATGTGGGGCATACCGACGATGGGAAGCATGGACGGCCAGTCGGGATCCAATCTGGCCTCACTCGGCGGAGGTGACGGTCGATGACTTCAGGCTTTCTGCAATTTGCAAATCACTACTTGATGTGGAACGAAGGTCCGCTGATCTGGATCTCTGATGCGCTCATCGTGTTGACCGTCGTGGCCATTGTGGCAACCTTGACGTACACCAAGCGGTGGGGATGGTTGTGGAGAGAGTGGATCACCACGACGGACCACAAGCGCATCGGGATTATGTACCTCATCTGCGCGCTTCTGATGCTGTTCCGCGGCGGCGTAGACGCGCTCTTGATGCGCACGCAACTCGCGTTCCCGGGTGAGCATTTTCTGAGCGCCGAGCACTACGATCAGATTTTTACCACCCACGGTACCATCATGATCTTGTTCATGGCCATGCCGTTCATCTTTGCGCTCTTCAACATCGTGGTGCCTTTGCAAATTGGAGCGCGAGATGTCGCATTTCCGTATCTCAACGCCATCAGCTTCTGGTTGTTTTTCTTTGGTGCTTTACTCTTTAACATCTCGTTCGTGTTTGGCGGCTCTCCCGATGCGGGCTGGGTGAGCTACCCGCCCCTGACCGAACTCGGTTACGATCCGGGTCCTGGAGAAAACTATTATCTCGTGGCCATTAATTTGTCCGGAATCGGCACCATTGCCACTGGGATCAACTTTCTGGTCACCATCTTGCGCATGCGTGCTCCCGGCATGACATGGAATCGAGTGCCCCTGTTCACGTGGTCCGTGCTCGCGTCTTGTATCGTCATTTTGGCTGCATTTCCTGCCTTGACGGTTGCACTGGCGCTGCTGCTCTTGGATCGCATTGCCGGAACACACTTTTTCACCATCCTGCACGGCGGGAACCCCATGATGTTCATCAACCTTTTCTGGGTGTGGGGTCACCCAGAGGTGTACATCGTCATCTTACCCGCATTCGGCGTCTATTCCGAAGTGGTCGCGACCTTTTCGCGCAAGGCCATCTTCGGCTATAAGTCGATGGTCGCATCGCTTTTGCTCATCAGCGTGATCAGTTATCTGGTCTGGGCGCACCACTTCTTTACGATGGGTGCAGGGGCCGATGTCAACACCTTCTTCGCCATTGCGTCGATGTGCGTCGGGATACCGACAGGCGTCAAGATCTTTAACTGGCTGTTCACCATGTATCGTGGCCGCATCCGGTTGACGCTACCCATGCTATGGACGCTCGCGTTTATTCCCAACTTCGTGACAGGAGGGGCGACGGGGATTCTGCTCGCGGCGGCACCCGAGGATTATCAATATCACAACAGTTATTTCCTGATTGCGCACTTCCACCAGACGCTCATCGGCGGTGTCGTGTACGGCATGCTCGCCGGTATGTATTACTGGTGGCCGAAGATGTTCGGGTTCAAGCTCGACGAGAAAAGCGGCAAAATCGCGTTTTGGCTATGGAACATCGGATTCTACGTGTGCTTTATGCCTCAATACGCGCTCGGGCTCATGGGAATGCAGCGGCGCATGTACACCTATCCAGCGAACATGGGCTGGAACACGTTGAATCTCGTGTCCACCATCGGCGCTTACCTGATGGGGCTCGCCTTCCTTGTGATCGTATGGCAAATCTTGTACAGCATTCGCCACGGTGAGCGCGACGTCACGGGCGATCCGTGGGATGGACGCACGCTCGAGTGGTCGCTGCCGTCTCCGGTGCCAGAGTACAACTTTGCAGTCATCCCGACGGTCACGGCCCGCGACATGTGGTGGGCGGCAAAATACGAGGGACAAATGGAGCATGTGCGGCCGCGCGCCGAAGACATTCGCGACATTCACGTGCCCAAGCATACGGCGCGCCCATTCCTCATCGGCCTGTCATTCTTCATCGCGGGATTCGGCCTTGTGTTTGAATGGTATGTGTTGACCGCGGTAGGCTTTGCGAGTGTGCTCTGCTGTCTGCTCTTTCGCGCGCTGGAAGAAGACGACGAGATGGTCATCGCCGCGGACACCATCCGTCAGCACGAAGCGACTCTGGGGAGGGTGTGACGTATGGCAACCCGTGCACATGCCATGGAAGATCCTGGGGACGGCGGGGCCAGGGCGCTTGCGCTCGAGTACACGCACGCCGAGGACCGGACGCGAATTCTAGGATTCTGGATTTTTCTCGCGACCGACATGATTCTGTTCGGTTGTCTGTTTGCCACATATCTGGTGCTGCGCACGCATACGGACGGCGGGCCCACGCCGGCGACCCTGTTCGACATGAAAGGTTTCGGAGCCGAAACGTTGGCGCTGCTGACATCGAGCTTCACCGGTGGACTTGCCACACTGTCCATGCGGGATGGCCGTCAAAAGTCAGTCGCGTTCTGGATGTCGGTCACCATCGTCTTGGGTCTCACCTTTCTCAGTATCGAGGCGAGCGAGTTCGCCCACGACGCCTTCATCGGGGCCGTCTGGCAGCGGAGCGCATTTCTCTCGTCCTTCTTCACCTTAGTCGGCACGCACGGCTGTCACGTGACGTTTGGCGTCCTGTGGATGCTCGTGACGCTCTACCAAGTTCTTCGCCGCGGGTTGACGCCGAGGACCGCGCGAAAGGTGTTTGTCGTCAATCTATATTGGCACTTTCTCGACGTCGTCTGGATTTTCATTTTCACGGTGGTCTATCTCACGGGGATGGTGATGTGAAATGTCCAAGGCATTCATGTCTGCGCCAGACGCGCGACACGGTCGAGATGGCGGTGGAAGGCGTCAGTATGTCACCGGCTACGTCCTGTCGCTCGTACTGACGGCCATTGCATTCGTGCTTGTTGCGTTCCACGTGCTACCCGTACCTTTGCTGCTCGTGCTTCTCATGGCGCTTGCGGCATTGCAAGTGCTGGTCCAACTGTTTCTGTTCATGCACGTGACGGAAGGAGACGGCAGTCGTGTCAAGGGTCTGGCCATGGGGCTCGGTCTCTTTTTCACACTCGCCATCGCGCTCGGATCGATTTGGATCATGACGTTCAACAGTCAGGTTCAGTGAGGGGGCCATGGCCATGCTCATGGAGAATGGGCAGGAGGCGGTTCATGCGAATGCAAGGGCCATCTATCACAGCCTCCAGGCGTTTTGGGAACTCGGCAAGCCTCGCATCAATGCGCTCCTTCTTTTCAGTGCATTTTGCGCCATGGTCGCCGCTCGTCACGGTGTGCCTCCGCTGCGACCGGCTCTGGTTGGCCTCGTTGGACTCGGTCTCGCTTGTGCGGGGGCCGCAATGGTGAACATGTGGTTCGATCGCGACATCGACCGTGTGATGGAGCGCACCCAGAACCGTCCGTTGCCCCAAGGAGAGATGGCGCCGAGTACCGCGTTGGTGGCAGGACTCGTCTTGGGGCTTGTCGGGTTCGTAACGCTGGACGTTGGGGTAGGCGCACTGACCGCGTGGCTCACAGTCGCAGGCTACCTGTACTACGCTGTTATCTATACGATGTGGCTCAAGCGCCGCACGCCCCAGAACATCGTCATTGGAGGCGGCGCAGGCGCCATCCCGTCGCTCGTCGGTTGGGCCGCGGTGACGGGGCATTTGGCGCCTCTCGCATGGCTGTTCTTTCTCATCGTCTTCCTCTGGACGCCAAGCCACTTTTGGGGGCTTGCTCTATATCGGTCGGAGGACTATCGTCGCGCCTCCGTGCCCATGATGCCCGTCGTGAGAGGCGCGAGGACAACCATTGCTCAAATGTTGTTTTATGCGTTCGTTCTTGCAGGCGTTGATCTCGCCGTGTCTCATTTCGTGGTTCACCCAGGGCTCTACCTCGCGGTGGCTGGTGCATTGAACGCGTGGTTTGTTGCGGTACACATCAGGTTGGCCCTAGCGCGCAGCCAGATCGCGTTCTGGGCGAAGCGCACGTTTCTCGCATCGTTGGTTTACTTGCCCGTTGCACTCCTTTGTGTTGCCGTGGCAAACGTCTGAACGGGCTTCCCAACCCGAGCGGATTTCGTGTGAGATGGATCACGCTGTGCGTGCACCCATTGTCGTAGATTCATCGTAGGCCGTGCGCCGTTGTGAAGGCATCGCGGCATTCACAGAGGGGGGATTCGCGTGTCCGATTTCGCGTACGTCGTGCGTGCGCCGGAGTATCCGCCGCAAATGAAGCACCGTGTGATCTTTCAGACCTTCGACAAACTGGAGCCGGGCCAGGCCATGCTTCTCGTGAACGATCACGATCCCGTCCCGCTCTTCTATCAGTTTCAGCATGAGCGAGAGGGCGAGTTCACGTGGGAGTACCTCGAACGCGGACCTGAGGTTTTTCAAGTGAAAATCGGGAAGGTGAAGGCGTAACGGACATCGCGCGGGGGAGACCCCGCGCGGTGCTCTTCCGTTCGCCCGGCATGGGCGGAAGCTAGGCAGTGAAACTCCGCTGCGGGGGTTGGCTGTTGCCAACCGCTAGCCAAAGGCAAGGGTGTCCATCACGAGGCGGGACCGCACCTACGGTGGTGTGAGAGGACGTGGGCTAACCGCCCTCTCCTACTCGATTTTGGCTCACGATTTTGTCAAACCCTCTGTCAGGTTCCTGTGGATTTTGAGTTGGAAAGGATAGTATGCTCAGAGTGACCACAGATGCGAAAACGACGTGAGCCTGTTGACAGGGGGATATCCCGTGAATGTGAGTCAAGATCTGAAGGAGTTTTCGCTTTTTCGCGACCTGACACCGGAGGAGCTGGCGCGCGTGGCGGAACTCGCTGTGCTGCGCCAATATCGCCGCGGAGAACCTATCTTCATCGAAGGCACGCCGCGCGAGGCCGTGTACTTCCTGGTGCGCGGACTGGTCAAAGTGGTTAAGGTGGACGAGGAGGGGCGCGAACACATCGTCGCCGTCTTGGGCAAAGGACAGATGTTTCCGCACGTGGGCTTCTTTCAAGATCTGCCCTATCCAGGCACGGCGAGCGCCATTGAGCAGACCACGGTGTATGCGATTTCCACGCGCGCGTTCGATGCCCTCCTGCGGCGACACCCCCCTATCGCGTTGAAGCTTCTTCGGGTCTTGGCGGACCGGATTGTGCAGCTGCAAGCGAAGCTTCAGGAACTTGCCGTGTACGATTCGCGCGAGCGCGTCGTAGCCTTTCTTCGTCACTTCGCCGAGGAGCAAGGCCGCGTCGAGCCCGAAGGGCGTACGCGTCCATCTGCCCATCACGCACGCCGAGATCGCGCAGATGGTGGGTTTGCGCCGCGAATCCGTCAATCGGATATGGAACCAATTGCGTCGGGAAGGTGCTATCGAGGGGGAGCGGGATACATGGATCATCCATCTGGATCGGCTTCAGTGACGACACGTGCACCGTCCGAAGACGAACGATCCTGCGTCGGACCGCTGCCCATGGCCTTTTTCGCGTCTGCCCTGATCAATTTCGCCGTGGGTTCGACGCTTGGGCTTTGGATGGCGTCGAGAACTTCTTCTTGGGCAGTCCTGGCTAGTTTGCACGCCGAGATCAATCCGTGGGGATGGCTTACGATGGCCATCTTTGGCATGACGTATGCAGTCTTGTCCATCTCGGCGGAATTGCGCCTCCATCCACGTGTGGCGGGATGGATGCACCTCGCCATCGCGGAACTTGGCATCGTTCTCCTCGTGGCCGGTCTAGCGGCGAATCGCTTGATTCTCACGCGCCTGGGGGCCGTTGTGCAAGCCGCGTCCCCTGTTCTGTTCCTGACGAATATTCTCCTCGCCGTGCGTGCGAAGCGCCAGGGTCGTGTCCAACCGCCGGTGATTCCCGAACACCTGCGCTATCTGGGGCGACGAGAGGACTGCCGGCGTTCGGACAGGGTGGCGCGTCGAGGGACGGACATGAGCGGCCTCCTGCTCGTGGCCAGCGCAATCTGGGCATGCTGGGGCATCTGGTCGGACGGCGAGAGTTCTCCTGGGGCCACCGTGCTGTTCGACGACGGCTGGCTCATCGGAACCGTGGTCTCAGTTTCGCTGCACTTTTATCCTCGGTTCATCAGCGGCGAGAGGATGCCTGCGTGGCCGTTTTCATTGTTTCAGGCAATCTGGTTTCCCTCAACAGTCGCCTTATCGTTGGGCACCGCGTACCACATCAACATGCTTGCAGGCGTGGGACGGGACGCATTGGGCACTTGCCTTGTATGGGTGGCCGTTGTGTTCGAGATTGCACTCGTCAGGCGTTCCCGCGGCGCATGTGGGAACGGGATTGGAGCCGTGGCAAGTTCGCCCGCGACCCGCTTGGCATGGTCCCTCGGCTATGCTTTCGCGGGCATCGCCGGGGGATGGATGATTGTCGGGCGGGAAAGCGACGCCCTTCCGGTGCTTCACGCGCTCTTTCTCGGGTGGATGACGACCCTGGTGTATGGGACGTCCTACGCCGTCATGCCCGTGCTCTTTGACATCAGGATTCGGTCGACGAAAATTTCCATCGCCCAGATGTCGATCTCGGCCATCGGGGCGGTGCTTATGATGGGGGGATTCGCGGACCTTGACGCGCCAGTTGGGCGCGCCCTGCTGGCAGCGGGCGGCGGCCTCGCTTGGTTGGCCTTCGCCTGGTACTTCGTGCGCATTGGATGGGGCGGGATTCACATCCTGAGGCGAGCGAGCACGCGAGCCGTCTAACAGACGCCGTTTGTGGCCGAAGGCGGCGTGCCGATGTATAGAGGGGGTCCCACTTGACGGGAGGTTTGAACATGAGGATTCAAGAAGGCGAAACCGAGCGATTGCGGGTGTTGTTCACATGCGGTGCACACCGGATTGCCCAGTTGACGCTCAGGGCGGGAGAGGAACTTCCGCAACACCGTGCTCCCCATCACTTATTTCTCGGCGTGTGGTCCGGCGAGCTGGAATGGACCGTCGGCGAGGAGCGCGTGCGTTTAAAACGGGGAGACTGCATAAGCCTTCCTCCAGGTCTATCGCATGCCGCGCGGGCGCTCGAGGACAGCACGGCACTCCTCGTCCTCTTTGCAGATGGTTCGGATGTGGACAAGCGGTAACGCATCGCGCTTGCCTCAGCGCACGTTCACGGCGGACCACAGGCGCGGGACAGAGATTGCGTCGCAAGTCGAGTTGACCGTTCTGCATGAACCGATCCGGCCGCGTGAGCGTATAAAGTTTGAGTAGGGGTTGTTCTCGGGAGGATTTTCCGGGGACAAAGAGAAGAGACCTCACTGAGCACAAAAACAACCCGCGTTCGGAGCGCGGATGAAGAGGTGAGGTCTCTTATGTTGGATATTCGTGATGGCGCGGCGGGTTTCCTGCCGCTGTGGATGAATCTGTTGTGGTTGTCTGAGCATCCGTGCGACTTCGCGATTCTTGAAGAGAGGCTCATCCACGCCTGGTCATGAAAGCGCCATTTTGCTACACTGACTTTGGTACGTCACAGCAGTGAAGGATGAAGCACATGGCGCTCGAGAGGCTGAACGAATCCGAGGTGCGCGAACTGTTCCGCGCCATCCTGGCGCTTCAGAACGAGGACGAGTGTTACCGCTTTTTCGAGGATCTGTGCACGGTGGGAGAGGTGGAGTCGCTGGCGCAGCGATTTGCCGTGGCGCGGATGCTTCGCGAGGGCGCCACGTATCACGCCATCGAAGAGGCGACGGGTGCGAGCACCGCGACCATCAGCCGCGTCAAGCGCTGTTTGCATTACGGAGCTGACGGATATCGCATCATCTTGGATCGGCTGTATGGAAAGCCCGCCGAGAGCGGGAAATCGTAACGGTGTGTTAGCTCCACTTGCATAAAGACCAGCGTTTGGTGCAAACTGGTTCTCGCAGGCGATGAGCTGCGGCAGACATCCGCGTAGGCGCGGAGTGTTTGTCGCAGTTTGTTCATTTGACAAGTGGACAAAGGTCTAGTAAGCTCATTACGCGTGGATAAATTGTCTGTGTTATGGTGATAATTTGAACATCAGAGACAATTCTGCGAATGCGGAGTGCGTGGGAGATCCCGCCGCCCTCGTGGCCTGGCGGTCAGGGAAGGTACAAAACGCCGGCGGATGCCGGAGGAAGGACAAGGTGACGAGATCGTGAGTTTGTTGGAACAGGTACAAGAACTTGGGCAACTGTTGCACCGCTCGAACGAGCAGGTGGAATTTCAAGAAGTCGCGGAATTTTTGAGCCGCCTCATGCAGTCGAACGTGTACATCGTGGGGCGCAAGGGCAAGATCCTCGGCTATGGCGTGGCGGAGCATGAGCTGACCGAGGAATGGCTGAACATCATGACGCGGGAACAGCGGTTTCCGGGCGACTTCAACAAACACCTGCTGCGCATCGAGCAGACGATTGCCAATCTGACGGACGAGCAGAAGAAGCCGCTCTACGTGTTCTCCCCTGAGGAGAACGAGTCGTTCCGCTCCAAGCACCTGATGATCACGCCCATCATCGGGGCGCGCGAGCGCCAGGGCACGCTGCTGTTCGCGAGGTCCCAGCGGCCGTTCAACGAGGACGACCAGATCCTGGCCGAGTACGCGGCGACGGTCGTGGCGCTCGAGATTGTGCACTCCCGGCAACAGCAGAAGGAAGAGGAGAGCCGGCAGCGCGCGCTCGCCCATCTGGCGGTGGAATCGCTCAGCTTCTCCGAGTTGCAGGCCGCCAAGTACCTGCTGGACGCGGTTCGCAACTCGCCGGAGGGCATCGTGGTGAGCAGCCAGATTGCGGATCAGCACGGCGTGACGCGCTCGGTGATTGTCAACAGCATTCGGAAGCTGGAGAGCGCGGGCACCATCGAAAGCCGCTCGCTCGGCATGAAGGGCACGCACCTCCGCATCCTGAATCCTTACGTGGAAGAGGAGATCAACCGCCAATTCGAGCGATGAGGCGGATGAGATCAGGCGGCCGAGTCCCCGCGGCGGGATCGGCCGCCTGTTTGCGTGTGCCGATTCAGCGACCGCGCATGGCCGCGGGCAGTTGATGGTAGTAGTACGTCAGTGTCCGCAGGCCATTGTCGAAGTTGTCGAGCGAGAAGTGCTCGTTGGGCGCGTGGAAGTTCTCGTCGTTCAGGCTGAAGCCCATCATGACGATGGGGATGTGCAGGAGCGTCGAGAACGTCTCCACCACGGGGATGGACCCGCCCATCCGCGTGAACACGGCCTTTTGGCCGTACGCGTGTTCGTAGGCGGAAGCGGCGAGCTGAAGCGCCGGGTGATCGTAGGGCGCGACGTACGGCTTGCCTCCGTCCTGGCGCACGAACGTGACGCGCGCACCCTTCGGCGCATGCGCTTGCACGTGCCGTTCAATGAGGTCCAGGATCTCCTGCGGGTCTTGATCCGGCACGAGCCTGCACGTGATCTTCGCGTGCGCCTCGCAGGGGATGACGGTCTTTGTGCCTTCGCCCTGAAAGCCGCCCCAGATGCCGTTCACTTCGAGCGTCGGCCGCGCGCACATCCGCTCGAGCGCGGTGTATCCGGGCTCGCCCCAGAGATCCGCGAGCTGCAGGGAGCGCTTGAGTGCCTCTTCGTCGTGCCCTAGCTTGGCGAACTCCTCCCGTTCGGCTTCGGTGAGCGGGCGGACGCGATCGTAAAATCCCTCGACGGCCACGGTGCCGTCCGGCCGGTGGAAGCTCGCGACAATCTCGGCCACGGCCCGGGCGGCATTCGGCACGGCGCCGCCGTAGAGACCCGAGTGGAGGTCGGATGCAGCCGTGCGGACATCAATTTGCGCCGCGGCAAGGCCGCGCAGGCCGTACACGACGGCGGGCTGGTTGGGCCCAACCAGCGTGGTGTCGGAGATGAGGACGAGATCCGCCCGAAACTGGTCTCGCGTCCGCTCGAGGAAGCTGTGCAGGTGGGCGGAACCCACCTCCTCCTCGCCTTCGATGCAGAACTTCACGTTCACGGGCAGGCGTCCGTGCACCTTCAGCATGGCGGAGAGGACGGCGATGTGCAGAAACGTGGGGCCCTTGTCGTCACTCGCGCCCCGCGCGTACAGCTTGTTGCCGCGCACGGTCGGCGTGAACGGCGGCGATTCCCACAGCTCGACGGGATCGACCGGCTGCACGTCGTAGTGACCGTAGACGAGCACGGTGGGCTGGCCGTCCGCGTGGAGCCAGTCGGCGTATACGAGCGGGTGGCCGCCTGTCTCCATGAGTTGCACGTGTTCGAAGCCGGCGGACTTCAGCCGCCCGGCAATCCACTCCGCCGCGCGCCTGACGTCGCCGCGGTGTTCGCTCAGGGCGCTCACGCTCGGGATGGACAGGAGTTCCTTCAGTTCCTCGAGCAGCGCGTCGCGCTCCCACTCCAGGTAGCTCTCGACCTCGTGAATGGCATCCAACGTGTCACGACTCCTCTCTCTATCGTGCGTTCCAGTTCGAGCATAGCGTAATCTGCGGCCGATGGGAACAAAATGGGGTCGGGGACGGCGGTCGTGCGGATCGCCCAATTCCTATTATGCCTTACGGTATACAGAGTTTTTTGCGATCCGCCACAGGTGTATACTGTCTTTCGAAGCGCGACTGCCGCTGGCGAGGGGAGACGAGATGGGCATGGACACCCAAGCAATTGCAAGTCATTTGCTACAGCAGAGCGTCTGCATGTTCAAGGGGCGCATCTGTCATCCGGAGCCGCGGGCCATCCGAGAGATCATCGAGTGGACGCGCGCGGCCATTTTGCCGAACTACTTCGATGCCGAAGGTGGAAAGCACCTTTCCCATACCCTGGACCGCCTGCGCGCCGAGCTCGCGGAGCAGGTGCACCGGGCGACGTACCAGTCCTGTTTGTCCTCCGGGACGGCCGACACGCAAAAGCGGGCCTGGGAGACGGCGGACGCGTACATCGAATATCTTCCTCAGCTTCAGAGCCTCGTGTACGAGGACATCACCGAGACCGTGAATGGGGATCCGGCCGCGACGGGGTGCGACGAGGTCATCCTCACGTATCCAGGCATCTTCGCGCTCCTCGTGTATCGCGCGGCGAACGTGCTCTACCGCCACGGGGTTCCGCTTTTGCCTCGCATGATGACGGAGTACGCACACCGGGTGACCGGCGTGGATCTGCACCCGGGCGCCACCATCGGGCGGAGCATCATGATCGATCACGGCACGGGCATCGTCGTCGGCGAGACAGCCGTGGTGGGCAATCACGTCAAGATCTACCAGGGCGTCACGCTCGGCGCGCTATACTTTCCGAAGGACGAGGAAGGCGAGTATCAGCGGCATGTCAAGCGCCACCCGACGGTGGAGGACTACGTCATCCTCTACGCCAACTGCACCGTGCTCGGCGGCGAGACGGTCATTGGGCATCACAGCGTGATTGGCTCGAACGCGTGGGTGACGCAGTCCGTTCTGCCGTACAGCAAGGTGATCTACGAAGCGGAGAGCGTCGTGCGCACGCGCAACGCGCGATCCTAAGCGCGTTTTGCTCATTCGATTCGCCAAATGTGTGGCGCTTCGACTGGACATGTGTTACAGTTGAAGTACCCCTTTACCCCTATATTGGGCCACCCAGGTGTGGGTGTGCCTTTTTTTGTGTTCCCATGCAGGGAGGTTGAGCCATGCCGTTTGCCGAACGATCCGACGCGCGCCTCTATTACGAGGTCCGCGGCGAAGGATATCCTCTGCTTTTGATCATGGGTGTTGGCGGGAACATCCGCTGGTGGGGCTCCGGATTTGTGCGGCGACTTGCGGAAAAACACACCGTCATCGCCTTCGACAACCGCGGCGCGGGCCAGTCGGAAGCCGACCCAGCGAAGCCGTGGACCCTCGAACAAATGGCGGACGACGCCCGCGCGGTGCTCGATGCTGCAGGCGTCGAGCGCGCGCACGTGCTGGGCTATTCGATGGGCGGGATGATTGCGCAGGAGATCGCGCTTCGCTATCCGGCGACCGTCGCAAGCCTCGTGCTCGGCGCCACCTCGTGCGGCGGTGCGCAGATGGTCCAGCCGGATGAGGTCAAGCGGGAGATGCGATCCCGTCCGGCAAGTGTCGCCGAGCGTGCCGAGTGGTACATGCGGCTTTTCTTTCCGGAGGCGTTTCGCGCGAAGAACGAGGCGTATCTGCAAAGCGCCTTCCGCCTGCTGCTTCGGGCGGACATGCCGGAGGCGGTGTATCAGGCGCAGCTCGATGCCGTGGACCGGTGGCGGGGGAGTTGGGAGAGGCTCCCGAGTTTGTCGTGCCCTGCGCTCGTGATGCACGGGCTCGAGGATCGCGTCTTGCCGTACATCAACGGGGAGCGCCTCGCGTACCGCATCCCGGGCGCCAGGCTGAAGCTGTACGCGGGCTGCGGCCACGGGTTTGCCATGCAGGCGGGTAGCGCCGTCCTCCGCGATGTGCTGGCATTTCTGGACGGGGTCGGAGATGGGGCCGGGCGCGAGGGCTAAAGTCATTCAGGGTTCGCGCGACTCGAGATGCTGGAGCAACACGCGCGCTTCAACGCAAAGGGCATGAACATCTTCCTCCTCGCGAACGTGCCTATCCAACTAAAACGGGCGAGGACATCACTGCCCTCGCCCTTCTCCTATGTCAGCGCGCCACCGACAGCGTGAGCTTCTTGCCGTTCACGTCCCACTCCTTCGTCAGATCCGCGTCGGCGAGCGGCGCGTCGCTCCACTCGCGCACGAGCACCGTCTCGTCGATGCGCGCCCGGTTCCTCGCGATGACGTCGAGCAGTTCCGGATCCCCCTCCGCGTAAAACCGCACGTGGTGCGTGACGCCGTAGTCGACCTCCTTGCGCATCATCTGCATCTTCGAGATGACCTCGCGCACGTAACCCTCCTCAATGAGTTCCGGCGTGAGCCGCGTCTCGAGGCCAACAAACAGCCGGTTGTCCACCGTGACCAACCCCTCGAACTTGGCCTCAAAGCGTATCTCGGCGTGCTCCTGCGTCAGGGTCTCGCCTTCGAGCACCACCGCGCCTGTCTCCCGGAACGCGCGGATCTGCGCCTCGTCCGCGTTCTTCGCCGCCTCGTTCAACACAGGCGTCTTGCGGCCGAACGCCTTGCCCACCGCGTTCAGATTCAAATACAACGTCGGCCGCGCGATCTCGTCGAGATCGACGAAGCGGATCTCCTTCACGTTCAACTCGTCCTGGATGACGTCCGCGAACTTGGCGATCACGTCCTGCTGCGCCTTCGGCACATACAGCGCCGCGAGCGGCTGGCGCGTCTTGAGCTTGCTCTCGTTGCGCAGATGCCGCCCCATCTCGACGACGCGCAGCACGAGCGCCATTTCGCGGATGAGCCCTTCGTCGATGAGGAACGCATCCGCCGTCGGGAAGTCGCACAGGTGCACGCTCTCCGGCACCTCCGCCGCGTCGCCGCCCAGGCGCACGACGTTCTGGTAGATATCCTCGGCCAAAAACGGCGTGATGGGCGCCGTGAGAAGCGCCACGGTCTTCAGCGCTTCGAACAGCGTGAGATAGGCCGCCACCTTGTCTTTCTCCATGCCGTCTGCCCAGAAACGATCGCGGTTGCGCCGCACGTACCACGTGGAGAGCTCGTCCACGAACGCCTGCAAGAGCCGCGCCGCCTGCGTGGCGTCGTAGCGTTCATACGCCTCGTCCACGCCCTGAATGGTCTGATGGAGGCGCGCCATGAGCCACCGGTCCATGAGCGGCCGCTCGACCACCGGCACCGGCTCGACCTGGTACGGGTTGAACCCGTCGATCCCGGCGTACAGCGCGTAGAACTGGTGGATGTTCTGCAGCAGGTCGATGTACTTCGCCTTCGCCTCGGCCACCGCGCGGTGGTAGAAGAGCTGCGAGTTCCACGGCTGCGTATTCGACACGAAGTAGAAGCGCACCGCGTCGGCGCCGTGCTTGTCGAACGCCTCGAACGGATCGATCACGTTCCCCTTCGACTTCGACATCTTCTTGCCCTGCTCGTCGAGCACGTGGCCGAGGACGAGCACGTTCTTGTACGGCGCCCTGCCCGTGACGGCCGTCGAGATGGCGAGCAGGCTGTAGAACCAGCCGCGCGTCTGGTCGATGGCCTCGCAGACGAAGTCCGCCGGGTACAGGCGCTCGAACAGCTCGCGGTTCTCAAACGGATAGTGAAGCTGCGCAAACGGCATCGAGCCGGAGTCAAACCAGACGTCGATGACTTCCGGCACGCGCACCATCGTGCCCCGGCCGCAGCGGCAGGGCCACACCAGTTCGTCGATGTACGGCTTGTGCAGCTCCTTCGGCAGGCGCCCCGCCTTCGCCTCAAGCTCCGCGCGAGATCCAATGCACTCGATCTCCCCGCACGCGTCGCAGCGCCAGATGGGAAGCGGCGTGCCCCAATAGCGCGATCTCGACAGGTTCCAGTCGATCACGTTCTCCAGGAAGTTGCCCATGCGCCCGTCGCGGATGTGCGGCGGGATCCAGTTGACCGACTGCGAGTTGGCGATGAGCACATCCTTGAACTCCGTCGTGCGGATGAACCAGGAGTGAATCGCGTAGTAGATGAGCGGTGTGTCGCATCGCCAGCAGTGCGGGTAGCTGTGTTCGTGCTTGTGTTTCTCGTACACCAGGCCGCGCGACGCGAGATCCTTGACGAGATCGACGTTCAAGTCCTCGTCTTTCACAAACCGCCCCTCGTAGTCGGACACGTCCTTCGTGAATCGGCCCGATTCATCGACGAAGTTCACGAAGATGAGCCCCGCCGCCTGGCACGCCTTGTAGTCCTCTTCGCCGTGCGCAGGCGACATGTGGACGATGCCTGTACCGGATTCGTCCGTCACGTGCGGCGACGCGATGACGATGTGCTTCTTGCCCTCCTGCACGACGTACGGGAAGACAGGCGTGTAGGCCGATCCGACGAGTTCGCGCCCGGACTTCTGCGCGATGATCCGGTCGCCATCTTCGAGATACTGACCTTGTAGCCCCTCGGCGACCCAGACGTTTTCGTCGGACTTCGCCTTGTGGATGAGGACGTAGGTCAGATCCTCGTTCACCGCGAGGCCCACGTTGGACGGCAGCGTCCAGGGCGTTGTGGTCCAGGCGAGGAAGTAGGTCGGGCGGCCGTCCACGTCGTCCTTCGCGCGGAACTTGGCCGTGACGGAGAGATCCTTCACGTCCTTGTAGCCCTGCGCCACCTCGTGGCTGGAGAGCGTCGTCTCGCAGTGTGGGCAGTACGGGCTCACGCGGTGGCCCTCCACGAGCCAACCCTTGTCGTAAATGGTCTTCAGGAGGTGCCAGACCGACTCAATGTAGTCGTCCGTCAGCGTCATGTAGGGGTGGTCGAGATCGATCCAGTAGCCGAGCCGCTCCGTGAGCTCGCGCCAGACCTCCTCGTACTTGAACACGCTCTCCCGGCACGCCTGGACGAAGCGCTCGATGCCGAAGGCCTGAATGTCCTTCTTGCCGCTCATGCCGAATTTCTTCTCAATTTCGATCTCGACCGGCAAACCGTGGGTATCCCATCCGGCCTTGCGCATGACGTGGTAGCCCTTCATGGTGCGGTACCGAGGATACAGGTCCTTGAATACGCGCGTGAGGACGTGCCCAGGGTGCGGCAGACCGTTGGCCGTCGGCGGTCCCTCGTAAAACACCCACTCTGGCCGCCCTTCGCGCGCCTTCTCGCTCTTTTGGAAGATGTTCTCCCGCTTCCAGAATTCGAGGACGCGCTGTTCGCGCGACGTGGCCGGTTCCTTGGCGTCGACCTTCCGCATCGCCATCTGCATGGTTCACTCCTTGTTCGGATTTCGCCGGGATCTTGCTCAAAGTGAAGCAAGATGCAACAAAAACACTCGTCCGCCGGGGACGAGTGTTTGGGCAGCCGTATCTGGGCGTGCCGCTTTCGTCCATTTCCTATTTTCGACGTATAGTATACTGTGGAGTGCAGAGATTGTACAGGGAAGCGGGGGACTTCGCGTGCAGGTGAGCGAGCGGGCGGCTCAAGAGCTTCTTCGCCTCGCGCGAGAAGAGCTTGCGCCTGCCGAATTCATCCGGATCGACCGCGCTTATCGATGTGGGGGGCCGAGGTTTCAGGTCGTGATCGACGAGGTGTCGACGCCGCTCGATTCGGTCATCCGCGTGAGCGGCCCGGACGGCGACGTCGAGGTGACAGTGGGGCAGGCGCTCGTCAAGTTGCTCGAGGGCGTCGTGCTGGATTACAGTGAGGATGGCTTCGTGTTCGGGGAAACGGCGCCGGTGGGCTGCTGACGCCCGGGGCGCTCAACAAGCCGAGCATCAGAACGCATTCTCGACAAGGGCGTGTGGGCATGGCAAAGGCTGTGGTGATTCTGAGCGGGGGGCTCGACAGCGCGACGTGCATGGGCATCGCGCACGCCGCGGGCTATGAGCTTTGCCCTATCACGTTTGACTACGGGCAGCGGCACCGGATTGAGCTCGAGTCGGCGAAAAAGGTGGCAGCGTTTTACGGCGTCAAGGACCACCGCATTGTGTCCATCGACTTTCTGCGCCAGATCGGGGGGAGCGCCCTGACGGATGAATCCATCGACGTGCCGACGGAGGGCGTGTCCCGCGAAATTCCGGTCACGTACGTGCCCGGCAGAAACCTGCTGTTTCTCGCCATCGCGGCGTCGTACGCGGAGGTCATCGGTGCGGAAGCCATCTACATCGGCGTAAACGCGCTCGATTACAGCGGCTACCCGGACTGTCGGCCAGAGTTCATCGAAGGCGTGGAACATGTGTTGAGAATCGGCACGAAGGCGGGCGTCGAGGGGCGGCCCATTCGCATCGAGACGCCGCTTCTGCACTGGACGAAGGGCGAGATTGTGCGCAAGGGGCTGGAACTTGGGGTGCCGTACGAGCTCACCACGTCGTGCTACCAGGGCGGCGAGGTGGCGTGCGGCGAGTGCGACAGCTGCCGGCTGCGCCTGAAGGGGTTTGCGGAGGCGGGCGCGAAAGATCCCATCCCGTACCGCCCCGGCTTCAACGACTAGCCTTGGAACGCCTGGATGAGTCGCCACGCCCGCTCGAGCTGGCGGCGCTTGTCGGGATCGGCTGTCACGTACGACTGAAGAAACGGCATGGCGTCGGGATGCATGCGGACGAAGAGGATGAGCCGCGCCTCGTCCTTGGTGAGGACAAGCTGCGTCACGCCGGGCGCGTCGCCGGCTTCTCGCTCCACCCGGTTGGGTTCCGAGGCTGCCGCCGCCCTGTCGCCAGGGTGGCTCTCGTTGGGCGCGGGCTTGGCCTGCTGATGCCGCGATGGGGGCACGGCCGCGGCGTCGAGGTGCGGCGCAATCTGCGCCATCTCCACGCCGAGCGCTTCCGCAATTTGCGCGAGCGTGCGTTCGTCCGGCTGCCGCCGGTTGGTCTCGTACATGGCGATGGCGCTCGTCGACAGGCGGGCGCGCTCCGCGAGCTTGGCCTGCGTGAGGCCCCGCTCCTTTCGAAGTTGGGCGATGCGCTCGCCAACCGGGGGCGTGGGCGAGGACGGCGTCATGCCTCTTCCTCCTCTCCGGGGGTGTTGACCATGTGCAGCGCGATCCCGCCGAGCCGTTCGAGCATCGCGGCCCGCGCGGCGGGAGGGATTCCGGCCTCTTCCAGGGCTTGGGCCATGCATCGGAGCCAGTGCTCCGCGTGGCGCACGGTGATGGGAAACGGCAGGTGCCGAGCCCGAAGCATCGGGTGACCGCGGCGCTCGGTGTAGAGCCTCGGCCCGCCGAACAGTTGCGTTAAAAACCAGTACTGCCGCTCTTTCACCTCGTCAAACGTCGGCGGAAACAGCGGCCTCAAGAGTTCGTCCTGCGCGACGCGATCGTAGAAGGCGTCCACGAGCTTGCGAAAGGTGCTCGCGCCGCCCACGGCCTCGTAAAGCGTTGTGGTTGCCACAGAGGTTCACCCTCCTCTTCCGAACAGTATACCGAAAGCGAACATGTTGCGCAGCGCAGCAGCCTCCGCGCGAGGACCTCGCATTCTCGAGCTTTTTCCCATGACTTCTTCCGGCGGTATAATAGACCTGTACGGCAAGGGGGGACGGCGCGTGAACCCGTATGATCATGCGCACGCCCTGGCGCGGGCCATTCGCGAGTGGGAGCCGTATCAGCGCGCGAAGCGGGCCAAGGAGGCCATCGAGCGGGACGAGCCGACGAAGCAGATGGTGCTCGACTTCTATCGGCGCCAGTACCAGCTCGAGATGAAGCGGCTCCGCGGCGAAGAGCCTGCGCAGGAGGAGCTTGAGACGCTGCGCAAGTTGTTCGAGATTGTCCAGTTGAATCAGGACGCGCGGGCGTACCTGGAGGCCGATCTCGAGCTTCAGCGGCTGTGGATGGACGTCCAGCGCATTGTCTCCGAGCCGCTGGACGACGTCCGCCTTGCGTCGCTGGACGAAATCATGAGGGAAGTGGGGCGAGAGTCGTGAAACTGACGTACCATGGACAGTCCTGTTTCGTGATCGAAAGCGGAGAACATCGCCTGGTCATCGATCCGTTTTTGAGCGGCAACCCGAACGCGGTGGCGAAGCCGGAGGACATCAAGGTCCAGTGGGTGGTTCTCACGCATGGCCATTCCGATCACGTCCTCGACGCGGAGACCATCGCGCGCAACAACAACGCGACCATCATTGCGGCGAACGAGCTGGCCGTCTACTACGCCAGCAAGGGGCTGAACGTCCATCCAATGGGTATCGGCGGCAAGCGCGACTTCCCGTTCGGCCGCGTGAAGGTCACGCTCGCGTTCCACGGCTCCGGCGTGGAGACGGAGAACGGCTTGGTGTACGTCGGCCCGCCGGTCGGCTTCCTGCTGACCCTGGAGGGCAAGACCATCTACCACGCCGGGGACACCGGGCTGTTTGGCGACATGAAGATCCTCGGCGAATTGAACACCATCGATCTCGCGCTGCTCCCCATCGGCGACAACTTCACCATGGGCCCGGACGACGCGCTGATTGCCGCGGAGTGGCTGAAGGCGAAAAAGGTCATTCCGATGCACTACAACACGTTCCCGCTCATCGCGCAGGACGGCGCGAAGTTCGTCGCGGACTGTAAGGCGCGCGGCATCGACGCGGTGGAGCTCAAAATCGGCGAGACGTTCGAGTTGTGATACGTGGAAATGGACGGCAGGTTCCGCGAAGGCGGCGCCTGCCGTTTTTGACGTTGCCCCGCCCCGTGCCCTTCTCACCGGAACGATGTCCCAACTCGTGTCCCATTTCATCGGTCCTCATTCCAATCTTGGAGATTCTTGTTGAATCGCGAGATTCCATCGCGTAGAATGGGATCCAACCACAACCGATGATGCGCGCGGCGAGAGAAGTCCACGCGCGTCGGAAGAGAGGAGCGTCGCGAATGGCGCGTTGGGTTCGCTGGGTCGCCGCAGGGCTTTTTGGTGTGGCGGTGGCAGATGTGGCGTGGTTCACGTACGCCGCGCCGCGGCACGCAAAGCTGACGACGGTCATGAGCGAAAGGCAGGCTGTGGATGAACTGCCCATCGAGCGCATCTCGTTCCGGCCAGCGGCCGCCCCGTACGGTACGGTGCACCATCTGTCACTGCCGGGCTGCCAGGTCTGGTCCATCGACGGCCGAGCGCTCTGCGTCGTGCAGTATCCGTCCATGAAGGCGGACGGATCGTTCACCGGCGCCTCGCGCATCGACGTGATCGACGCCGATACGGGCCACGTCGAAGAGGCCATCTCGATGCCGCGGGGATTGCAGGCGAACGCCGCATACCTCACCGATCGGTGGCTGGTGTGGCAAACGGGTTCCGACGGCGGCACTGGGATGCGGCAGCTGTGGGCGGAGGCACGAGCGACCGGCACGCGCTTTGTGATTCGGTCCGCCGAGCGTGGGGTGCAGGAAGGCGATGTCGTGGGCCTCAAGGTGGTGGGGGATACGGCCTATTGGCTGAGCGTGCAACAGGAGAAGCGCGACGTTCAGACCACCGTCTGGGCTTACAATCTCACCACTCGCAAAGGGCATACGATTGTCACAGAGGACAGCGAGCGGGACGGGCGGGCCGTGCTGTCGATGGCCGTGGGAGAGCGGGCGCTGTGGTGCGTGGAGGCAATATCGAAGCATCCGTTCGATCCGTCCGCCTCTGCGCGACTGGTGCGCATCAGCCTTTCACCAGGCCCGGTGAACCGGACAGCCGTCCCCCTCTGGCACCCGGGCACGCTTTACGCGGCGACCGACGAGACCGCCATCGTGCAGTTGAACGCGAACCCAACGCCGAATTCACCTGAGAACCCCGCGCCGTATCCCTTGTTCGCGTACAGGCTGGGCGCATCCGTCTTGGAGCAGTGGACGGATGGAGAGGCGGGGACGGCAAGCGGCGACGCCACCTGGCTCGCGGTGGATCAGAGCGCCGCAGGCGGAGGGCGCGCGCTTTTGCTCCACCGGCCGTCGCAAACCGAGACCGCGCTTCCGGCGCCCTTTTCCTACACGGACGGACATTGGGTCGCCTGGTGGGACGGGGCCGGGCATCTCGCGTGGGCCACGCTCACCTGACGCGAACGAAAAGGCGCCGCCTCGGGCACACGCCCCGGACGGCGCCTCTTCGTCAGTGCGCCCGATCCGCCATTTTGACCATGATGCTCGCGATGGCGCGGCGCTCTTCATCGTCCGCCACGTTCCACATTTCCTTCAGGAGCTGTTGCTCGGGGTTCTTAGGATCCACCTTGCTCGCCAAAAACTCGCCGACCTTCGTGGCGATGTTCGCGAGCTGATCCTGATTCAGGCCGGCTTCCTTGGCGCGATCGACGTGTTCCCCTAAGAATTGCTTCCAGTTCTCGAAGGTCTCCATGACGCCCATGGCTCATCCTCCTCCAAGTGCATTGGTTTCGTGCTCAATGTTCCCCGATGTAGCGAGGGTCATGCGATGTGGAGCGCTGCATGTTGATGTGGAGCACTGCATGTTTCGGAAGCCTGGCGCATATATGTCGGACAGGCAAAGGAGGAGGACGCGGTATGCGGAGAAAAGTGGGCGTGCCGAGACAGGTGCGGACGTACTCGGCCATCTATGGGCTTGCGGCGCTCGCGCTCGCGGCGTACGGCGTGCCGCGCCTGCCGAAGCTCGAGCACGGCGTCGCGGGCACGTTTTCGGCGCTTTGGCTGCTTCTGCTGGCGCTCTACATCGGGGCGAATCTGTACTTCTGGCTTGGAGCGGATCGCGAACGGGCGCGGCAATTGGAAGAAGAAGCGTATCAGAGCGCGGCGCGGGAAGAGCGGCCGGGGCGTATCAGGCTGCGCGCGCGGGGATGAAGGACTGGCGGTGCGCGCCTTCTTGCCGGACGTCCGAATGCGCCAACGGGAGGCGGGCAGGCGGCTCGTCACGACCGCCTGCTGGTCCACGCCACCAGGCCGATGGCCAGGACGAGGCACGCCAGAATGGTCCCAATCGGGTCAAGGTTGCCGTGCAAAGGATCCGTCACGGTGTTTCCTCCTCGTCATCGAATCGTTCGAGCGACGTGCCGCGCGCGTGCACGTCGTCCCTCTGCCCGGAGAGCGAGCGGCCCAGGCGAATGGCGTTCGGGCCAAACTTGGCCCGCACCTCGTCGATGGCGCGCTCGAGCTTCTCCAGCCGCTCGTCCCTTGGTTCGGCTGCGATGGGCACGGCGTCCCACAGGTGAAGCTGCACGCCCTGCCCGTCGCGCGGCACCAAGCCCTCTACCGAGACCCCGAGCAGTCGCACCGGCTCGGCCGGCCAAATCCGTTCAAACAGTGCCCTCGCGGCTTGAAAAAGTTCACCGGTGTGGCGCACGTAGGTCGCCAGGGTGTCCTGGTGGCGCGAGGTGCGCATGCGGCGATCCCGCACGACCACGGCAATCACGCGGCCCATCAGGCCATAGCGGCGCATGCGCGACGCGACGCGATCGCACAAATCCATCACGACGCCCTCCACCTCGGCGAACGACCGCGCGTCCTTCGCCAAGGTCATCGAATGGCCCACGCTCTTTGGCGGCTGAGGCTCCGTCTCGAGCGGGCGCGGATCGATGCCGTTGGCGCGCGCCTTCAGCTCGGCAGCCCGCGGCCCGAGCGCGCGGGCGAGGACATCGAGCGACTGCACGGCGAGATCGCCAATGGTGAGGATGCCGAGGCGCCTGAGCCTCTTCGCGGTGCTCGGGCCGACGCCGTGCATATGCTCGATGGCGAGCGGCCACAGTAAGCTGCGAATGTGATCGGTGCGGAGCTCCGTGATGCCCATCGGCTTCTTCATGTCGCTCGCCATCTTGGCCAGGAACTTGTTAGGGGCCACGCCGATGCTCGACGGAAGCCCAAGCGAGTCGAGCAGGCGCGCCTGGATGGCGCGGGCGAGATCAACCGGCCTGTCCCCGCCTGGCACGTGCGTGACGTCGGCGTAACACTCGTCAATGCTGACGATCTCGACATCCGGCGTGAACTCGCGCACGATGGCGAACACCTTTCGCGCATACGCGCGGTACAACCGAAAGTCGGGCCGCACAAGGATGAGCTCCGGGCAGCGCGCCAGAGCCTGGTGGACCGGCATGGGCGGCTTGACGCCTCGGGCGCGGGCCTCGTAGCTCGCGGTGACCACGATGCCGTGGCGCGTGGCCGGATCGCCCGCGACGGCGACGGGTTTGCCCGCGTAGCGCGCCGGATCGACGGCGGCGTGACACGAAGCGTAAAACGCGTTCATGTCGATGTGAAGGATTTGCCGCTGCGAAATGCGAAATCACCTCTAGGCATCAGTGTAACGCAAGCGCGGGATGAGCGCTCGTGGATTTCGTGAACCCTCGATACCTTCCACTTCAACGTGAAAGGTTCGGATCAAGCGCAACAGGATGCGGTAAAATCCTTGTTGGACAGCATCGTTGAGCGACAACCATGCGACGGATGAAAAGGAGACTGTCTGTGCAGAGCAAGGAACAGCGCTTGATGCGCATTCGCGAGATTGTAAGCCAGAACGAGATTGAGACCCAAGAGGATCTGGTGCGCGCACTCGAGGAGGCGGGCTTCCCCGTCACGCAGGCCACCATTTCGCGCGACATCAAGGAACTGCAGCTCGTCAAGGTGGTGGGTTCAAACGGCAAGTACAAATACGCCCTGCCCACCGCGGTGAACAAGGTCTCGGTGGATGCGCTGCAGCGGCGTCTGGCGGAGGTGTTCATCTCGCACGCGCGCGCCAACAACCTCATTGTCATCAAGGTGGCCCCTGGGAACGCGCACGCCATCGGCGCGCTGATGGACGCGCTGGATCCGCCCGGCTTGCTCGGCACCATTTGTGGAGATGATACGATGCTGCTCGTGTGCCAGGACGAGGAGGCCGCCGTCCGCCTGCTCAACGAGACGCTGAACATCGGGTGACGCTGGCGTTTCGCGTTTTCCGAGTTATACTATAGAAGTTGGCATATTTCTGCTGCGGCTTCGGCCGCGGCGCGTGAGGAGATTGGCCATGCCACTGTACAACTCGATTCTCGATCTCGTCGGACACACGCCGGTCGTTCGCCTGAACCGCCTGCCGGATCCCAACGGGGCGAGCGTCTATGTGAAGCTCGAAGGCAAAAATCCGGCGGGCAGCGTGAAGGATCGGCCGGCCTTGAACATGATTTTGGAAGCGGAGCGTCAGGGCAAGCTTATCCCGGGGAAGAGCACCGTCATCGAGGCGACGTCGGGCAACACAGGCATCGGGCTCGCCATGGTCTGCGCCGCCAAAGGGTACCGCTGCATCATCACGATGCCCGAGAACGCCACCGAGGAGCGCGTCAAGTTGCTCAAGGCGTACGGCGCCGAGGTGCATCTGACGCCCGAGTCGAAGCGGATGAAGGGCGCCATTGAGCTCGCCGAGGAACTCGCCGCGCGCATCCCGTACAGCTTCATCCCGGCCCAGTTCGACAACCCCGCGAATCCCGACGCGCACCGCAAGACGACGGCGCTCGAGATCCTCGAGGACTTCGAGGGCAAGCTCGATGCGCTCGTGCTGACCGCTGGCACGGGCGGCACGGTGACGGGCACGGGCGAGGTGCTGAAGCAGCGCATCCCGGGCATCAAAATCTACGTCGTGGAACCGAAGGGATCGCCTGTCCTTTCGGGCGGTCAACCGGGTCCGCACAAAATCCCCGGCACGGGTCCGGGATTTGTGCCGAGCATCCTGAACCGCGAGGCGTTTGACGAGATCCTGCTCATTGACGATCACGACGCCCAGATGATGGCGCGCCGCGTCGCCGCCGAAGAGGGCATTCTGCTCGGAGCGTCCGGGGCGGCGTCTGTCTTTCACGGTCTGCGCATCGCCGCGGCGCTTCCCAAGGAGGCGCGCGTGCTATGCATGGCCCCGGATACCGGTGAACGGTATCTGTCGTCCGATTTGTACCAGAGTTGACGGGGCTTGCATCGAAATTTCGGCGCTGCGATCGCAAAGATAGGTCTCAAGACTCATGTGAGGAGTTCGCGGACCCGATATACTGACGGTGTGGTGTAGTTGACCTTGTTCTACACTGTACCTATCCCTGACTGCCCGGTCTGCGGGAAACCCCGTCTCAAGCGCGAGGCGGGGTTTTTGTTTGTTTGAGGCTTGCGTGACAGGACGCGGAAGACTGACCACGCATACCCCCACCCGGGTGCCGCGTCCGGGCGTGATGCTGGACGCGGAATCCGAACGAACCCGCCGAACAGAAAACGAGCGCCGCATGGCGCGGCGCCCGTGTCCTAGTCGGACAGTCCAGCCTGGAGCGTGCTCGTCATCTTCGCCAGGATCTTCGTGGCGGTCTTGACGTCCGACACCTTTTGCTGTTCAAGCTGCGTCATGTCCAGGAGCGCGGCGAGCAGCTCGCTGTTGTCTCCGGCGGCGTGGGCCTGCTCAAGGACTTGGAAGTCGGCGGATACCTCCGCCTGCGTGTACAGTGCATCCTCGAGATACGATACGACGGCCGTGGAATCCGGCGTCTGCTGCGTGAGGACGTCGAGATCGCCCACCTGGACGAAGAGCTGAAGTGCGTTGATGTACGCGTTGAAGGCTGCCTGCAGTTGGGCTTGCGCCTGTTTGTCGCTCTGCGTGGCCTGCTTGTAGGCCTGAAGCGTCTGTTGGAGTGCCTGATCGATGGCCGCGGGCGACGTCGGCAGGGACTGCGTCGGCAGCGGCGGATGGGAGATCTGCGTCGGATGAATGGTTTCGTACGGCGCAATCGCCTGCTCAAACTGCGTGATGATCTGGTGAAGGTTCGGGCGAGAGCCACTGCCTGAGGCTGTCCCGTCCGTGCCGTTGCCTGTGGCGTTGGCGACAGCCAAAAGCACGTTGCCCTGCGCGGTCTGCGCCTCGGCGGCAGGCGCTCCGGTGAACGACAGGAGACTGACCGCCGACGCCGCGATGGCGAGAAAAAGACCCCGATTCACAGAAGTCACCTCGATTGTGTGGTATCACATTCATTCGTCACATCGAGGTGAAACTGTGGGGGTCTGTCGCAGGACTCTGTCACTTTCCGGCGGACTGGCGCAATCGCTCCACGCCGTACGCCGTCAGAAACGCGGCCGCCGTGATGGCGAGGTGCTGCGAAAAGTGGACCGCCGGCACCGCGTCGTCCATCACGCCCGGCAAATACGTGGCCGCGAGCGCCGCCGCGCCGACGTACGCCACACCGGCGTGCAACCAAGGGGAAAGCTTCACGATTGCGCCACCTCCTCCGCATCGGCGGCGCCGTACTCGTGCTCCTCAGTTCGCTGGCGCGCCGCGCTCTGCGCCGCATAGCGGGCGGCTTCGAACCCTAGCAATCCGCCCGACACGAGGAACAGCGCGTGCGCCAAGGCATGATGAAGGACGGACGCGTCCGCCCACGCGTCGACGCTCGGCCACACACCTACGGCCCACGCGGCGAGGGCCACGACGACGGTCAACGGGATCTTCAAGGGCAATCGACCTCCCTGCGAGGGTTTCCAGACTGACGCTCCTTACAAGTTTGCTCGCAGAGATGAAAAGTTAAACCTGGCGATCTCGTCACGGCGCGCTCTGCCGGAATCGCCCGATGACCTCCGTCGTGTCGAGGATGGTGATGAACGCGTCCGGATCGAGCGACTGGACAATCTCCTTGAGATCCGCAATTTCGAGGTGCGTCATGGCGCAGAGCAGCACGCCGCGCTCGCGTTGCGTATACGCGCCATACGCGCGCATCACGGTCGAGCCGCGCACGAGCCGCTGGCCGATGGCGCTTGCCACCTCGCTTGGCTTCGAGGTCACGATGAGTGCCGTCTTCCGCTGCTGGAAGTGCATCAGGCCCGAGACAACGCGAGACGCGGCGTACATACTGACGAGGGTGTACAATCCTGCGGGCACGCCGAAGACGAGCATGGACAAGAGGACGATGGCGGCGTTCATGACAAAGCTCACGGAGCCGATATTGCGCCCCGTCAGGCGATGCACCACGAGACTCACGATGTCCGTCCCGCCCATGGAGCCGCCGACGCGGATGACGAGTCCCGACGAAAGGCCCGTGAGCACGCCGCCGTACAGGCTCATGAGCAGCGGATCTGTCGGCGTGGAAAAATGGAGTCGGACAAAGTCCGCGAGCGCAGAGAAGCCAAGGATGGCAATGCCGGTCTGAAAGATGAACCGGCGCCCGAGATATCGGTAGCCGAGGAGGAAGAGCGGGATGTTGAACACAAAGTACATGGTGCCTACGCCGAGGGCGGGGACGTAGTGATGGAGGATCTGCGCCACGCCCGTGACGCCGCCGGCGAGGATGTGGGCGGGAGTGAGGAAGTTGTTGACCGCGACGGCGCCCACCAAGTCGGAAAAGAGGATGACCGCGATGCGCCAGGTCCAATCGAGCGCGGGATGAGAGGCGCCGCGCATGCCCACCATGCGGCGCACGTCGTCGTATACGCGCATGACTCACGTCTCCTCATCGCACAGGCTTTGGCACCATTCTACACGCATTTGAAGGGCAATTGACGACAGGTTCGTGAAAGCTATGATCAAGCTAGATTCTAAGCCGTGAGGGACCGCGGGGCGGTCCGAGGAGGATCCGTGACGACTAAACATCAGCAAATCCTGGAGTATATCCGATCCCTGCCGGTTGGATCCCAGATTTCCGTTCGCAAAATCGCGCGCGTGTTGAACGTGTCCGAGGGGACGGCCTACCGGGCCATCAAAGAAGCTGAGGCGGAGGGCTTCGTGTCCACGCTGGACCGCATCGGCACGGTGCGCGTGGAAAAGAAGGAGAAGGAGCAAATTGAGCGCCTGACCTTCGCGGAAGTGGTGCGCATCGTGGAGGGCACGGTGCTCGGCGGGAAAGAGGGCCTGCACAAGACGCTGAGCCGGTTCGTCATTGGCGCCATGCGCACCGAGTCCATTAGCCGGTATTTGAGCCCCGGGTGTCTCATGATTGTGGGCAACCGGGAGCAGGTCCAGCGCATGTCGCTCAAGAGCGGCGCCGCGGTGCTCATCACCGGTGGCTTTACCGCCTCGCCGATGGTCGAGAAGCTCGCCAACGAGTACCAATTGCCGCTCATCTCGTGCTCCTACGACACGTTCACCACCGCTTCGCTCATCAACCGCGCGCTGTACGACCGGTTGATTAAAAAGGACATCCTCTACGTGGAAGACGTGCTGCAAAATCAGCCGCTCGTGAGCCTTCGGCCCGACGACACCGTGCGCAAGTACTATCACCTCGTCGAGGAGTCCGGCCACTCGCGCATGCCGGTGGTGGACGCGAACGGCCGGCTCGTCGGCATCATCAGCCCGCGCGACGTGGCGGAGGCGGAGCTCGACGCTCCCGTCTCCCGGTACATGACGCGCAACCCGGTGTCCGTCACGCCGAAGACGACCATCGCGTCGGCCGCGCACCGGATGGCGTTCGAAGGCTTCGAGATCATGCCCGTGGTGAAGGACAAGGACGTGATTGGCGTGATCACGCGCCAGGACGTGATCCGGGCGCTGCAGATCATGAACCGGCAGCCGCAGGTGGGGGAGACCGTCGAGGACGTGGTGGTGCGGGACTTCAACGTGGTCCAGACCCCGGACGGCTCCGCCGTGTTGCGAGGCCAGGTCACGCCGCAGATGACGACCTCGGGCGGTACGCTCGCGACGGGATCGCTCACGACCATTATCCAGGAGGCGGCGCGCGTCTGTCTGCGCAGGGCGCGGCACGTCGATATGCTGATTGAGAACATGACGCTGTATGTGCTTCGGCCCGTGCCGGTCGATACCACCATCGACGCGCGGGCGCGCGTGCTGAACGACGGGCGGCGCTATGCCAAGGTGGAGGTCGAGATTGCGGACAAGAACGACGTGTTCGCGAAGGCGCTCGTCACCGCGCAGTGGATCGAGAGGTGAGCACGGTGGACTTTGTGCACCTGCACGTCCATTCCGCGTTTTCGTTTCGCGAGAGCCTGTTGCGCGTGGAGGACATCGTACGGGCCGCCAAGGCCTGCGAGATGCCGGCCGTGGCCATCACGGACACCAACGCGATGTACGGCGCGCTCAGCTTCTACCGCCTCGCGCGCGCGGAAGGACTTGCTCCCATCCTCGGCATGCAGGTGTCCCTTGCCGTCGACGAGGAGGAGGTTGTGCCCGGGCGGGCAGCCGAATCGCTCGATACGGTCGTGGTGCTCGCCATGGGCTTATCGGGCTACCGCCGGCTCACGCGGCTTGCGACGAGCGCGCGCTGGAAGCGGCCGGTGCCGCACGTGACGCTCCGCGAACTCGCCGAGTATTCGGATGGGCTGGTGGTGCTCTGCGGCGGGCCGGAGTCGCGCCTGTTCGATGCTCTTGCGCGCGGCGAGGTGGAGGCGGCCGAGCGGCGGCTTTTGCAGGTGGCCAATGCCGTGCCCGCGGGGCAGTTGTTCGTGGAAGTGCAAGATCACGGCCTTCGGCGTGAGCGCGAGGGATTGCCTTCGCTCATGGAGCTCGCCAGGCGCTACGATGTGCCGCTTGTGGCGACGCAAGACGTCCGCTATCTCGCGCGGGAGGACGCGCCGTGGCACCGCGCGTACGCGCAGCTCGCGCGGGCGGATGCGGCCGAGCGGTTCGCGACGGACGAGTTCCACTTCGCGACGAAGGCGGAGATGGCCGACCGGTTGGCCAACCTGCCAGACGCTCTCAGTCGGACGGCCGAGATCGCCGAGATGTGCGCGCTCGACCTGCCGCTTCATCAGGTGCGGATGCCGCGCTACGCGACGAAGGACGGGCGGCCGGCGGAGGAGGTGCTGCGCGAGGCCGCACGCGCGGGCGCCACGAGGCGGTACGGGGCCATTGCGCCCGAGGTGGAGGAGCGGCTCGAGCGGGAGCTTGACGTCATCTGCCGCATGGGCTACGCCGATTACTTTCTCGTGGTGGCGGACTTCATCCGGTACGCCCACCAGCAGGGCATCTCCACGGGGCCGGGGCGCGGATCGGCGGCGGGCAGCCTGGTTGCCTACGCCCTTCGCATCACGGACGTGGATCCCATTCGGCACAAGCTTCTGTTCGAGCGGTTTCTGAATCCCGCGCGCGTGTCGCTGCCGGACATCGACACGGACTTCGAGTTTGAGCGGCGCGGCGAGGTCATCCGCTATGTGATGGAGAAGTACGGGCGCGATCGCGTCGCGCAGATCGGCACCTTCGGCACGCTGCAGGCCCGGGCGGCCTTGCGGGACGCGGGCCGCATGACGGGGGCGGACCCGGCGCTCGTCGACCGCTTGGCGAAGCTCGTGCCGGGCGTGGTGCACGCGTCGCTCGACGGCGCCTATCAGGAGTCCGCGGCGTTCCGGGAGCTCGTCGACGGCAGTCCAGATGCCCGGCGGCTGTTTGAGGCAGCCAAGCGGATTGAAGATCTGCCGCACCACACGTCCATCCACGCGGCCGGCGTCATCATCTCGCCGGAGCCCATCGCGGACTGGATTCCGCTCGATCTCGCCGCGGACGACACGCCGGTCACGGCGTATCCGATGGAGGACGTGGAGGCGCTCGGGTTCGTCAAGATGGATTTTCTCGGCCTCAAGACGCTGACGCTCATCGATCGCTGCCTCGAGTCGATTCGCAAGCGCACAGGCGCCTCCATCGACTGGCGGCAGGTGGACGAGGGCGACAAGGCCACGTACGCCCTTTTGACCCGCGCGGATACCAACGGCGTCTTTCAGCTCGAGTCGGCCGGCATGCGGCGGGTGTTGCGCGAGCTTCGCCCCACCAGCTTGGACGACGTGATTGCCGTCATCTCGCTCAACCGGCCGGGGCCGATGGAGAACATCCCCGCTTTTTGCGACGCGAAACACGGGCGCCGCGCCGTGACGTATCCGCACCCGGATCTCGAGCCCATTCTGGCGGATACCTACGGCGTCATCGTGTATCAGGAGCAGATCATGCAGATTGCGAGCCGGATGGCGGGATTTTCGCTGGCCGAGGCGGATCTGTTGCGGCGGGCCGTATCGAAAAAGAAGCGCGAGATCCTGGACGAGGAGCGCGCCCGCTTTGTCGACGGGTGCGTGAGGCGCGGGTACAGCGAGGAGACGGCGCGCGAGGTGTACGATCTCATCGTGCGCTTCGCGGATTACGGGTTCAATCGCTCGCACGCGGCGGCGTATGCGGTGCTCGCGTTTCGGACCGCGTATCTGCGGGCGCATTTTCTGCCGGATTTTCTGGCGGCGCTCCTCACGCTCTCGATGGGATCGCCGGACAAGATCCGGCTGTACGAGCAGGACGCGAGGCGCCACGGCATCCAAGTGAGGCCCCCGTCCGTCCTGCGGAGCGAGCGCGGATACACCGTGGAGAAGGATGGGAGCCTGCGCGCCGGGCTCATCGCCATTCGACATGTCGGGGAGGCGGCGGTCGATCACATCCTGTCCCTCAGGTCCGAGAAGCCGTTTACGTCGCTGGTCGATTTCCTGCGGCGCATCGAACCCCGCATCGTCAATCGCAAGGCGCTCGACAGCCTCTTTGCAGCGGGGGCGCTCGACGAGTTCTTCCCGGAGAACGCCTCGCGGGACGTGCGCCGCCAGATGTACGAGGAGGCGCTGTCGCGCGCGGAGGAGAGCCGCCAGTGGGCGGCGCTCGACCTGTTCGTCGAGGCGGAGGCGCAGGGCGCTTCCGAGGGGCCCGGGAACGCACGAGCCCCATCCGCCAAGCGCCTGTATATCCGGTATCGCAGCCGGGGCGGCGCGCAGGTGTTGCGGGAGATCCAGCGACTGCTCGCCATGTCTCCCGGGGAGACGGAGGTCGCGCTCTACGACGCCTCCACGGGCCGGGCGCGGCTGCTCGGCCCGCGCTATCGCGTAGAGGTGACGCAGGATCTGGTCGCTGCGCTCGAAGAGCGCGTGGGGCTTGGCAACGTTCGGCTGAAGTGAGGCTGGGAGCTCGCCCTGGTTTCTGCATGTGCCTGTTCGGACAGACATGGTATAATGCGGGCAAGAGTGATCATGATGCTTGCTAGGAGCGTAAGAGCCATGTGGACGGTCATCTACATTGCACCGACATCGCAGCAGGCGGAGCGGATTCGCCTGAGGATGACGGAGGAAGGCTTCCTAGTCAAGGTGAAGAAGTCGCGCGGCGCGAAAGAGCAATATGAGATTCTGATTCCAGAGAGCGAGCTCGACGAGGCGCAGGACGTCCTGAGAGACATCCTGCACTCGTCGTTGTCGTGACGGCCCGCTTCGGGCGCAACAGCGGGGTTAAAGAGGTGGGGTTGTGTTAAAAGATCTGTTCAACCGACGGCGCCAGTACGTCACGGTGGGGACGGGCGAGGAGGCGCCCGAGGCGCGGCCGACAAGACCTGCGATGGAGCGGGATGTGCCGAAGGGCCTCGTGCAAAAGTGCGACGGGTGCGGCGCCCTCATTTTGGCGAAGGAATTGCAGAAGCATCTGTACACATGCCCGGAGTGCAATTACCACTTCCGCATCGGGGCGCGCACGCGTATCGAGATCACGGTCGACGAGGGGACGTTCCGCGAGCTCGACGCCCGGCTGACCTCGACGAATCCGCTCGGCTTTCCCCAGTACGAGGAGAAGCTGGAGGCCGCCAAGCGCGCCACCGGGCTTCTCGAGGGCGTGGTGACGGGCGAGGCCGAGCTCGACGGCGTGCCCATTGTCATCGGTGCCATGGATCCGGGCTTCATGATGGGCAGCATGGGTTCCGCGGTGGGCGAGCGCATCGCGCGGGCGATGGAACGAGCGGCGGAGAGCAAGCGCCCGCTTGTTTTGTTCACCGCGTCTGGCGGCGCACGGATGCAGGAAGGCATTCTGTCCCTCATGCAGATGGCCAAGACGAGCGTGGCCCTCACGCGGATGGTTGAGGCGCGCGTGCTGTTCATCTCGGTCATCACGCACCCCACTACGGGCGGCGTGAGTGCCAGCTTCGCGAGCCTCGGCGACATCATTGTCGCAGAGCCGGGCGCCATGTTTGGGTTCGCGGGCCGGCGCGTCGTGGAACAGACCATGCGGCAGAGTCTGCCTGACGATTTTCAGACGGCAGAGTTCAACCTGAAGCACGGCATGATCGACAAGGTCGTGCATCGAAAGCAGATGCGCCAGACGCTCGGGGCGCTGGTGCGCATTCACACCGCTCGGGGGTGGGCGCATGGCGAATGAGCTGGATTTTGAGCGGCCCATCGCCGAGCTGAAGGCGAAGATCGCCGAGCTCAAGGCGTTCATGGAGAAGAACGACATTGACTTGCAGGGAGAGGTCGCCAAGCTGGAGGAGCGTTTGAAGGAACTCACGGAGACCACGTATGCGAATCTCACGCCGTGGCAGCGCGTTCAACTCGCCCGCCAGATTGGGCGACCCACCACCCTGGATTACATCCGCGGGCTGTGCGACGAGTTCGTAGAGTTGCACGGCGACCGCCACTTTGCCGATGACCTCACCATCGTCGGCGGCGTAGGGCTCATCTCTGGCCAGCCCGTGACCATCATCGGCCATCAGAAGGGGCGGGACACGAAGGAGAACATCCGCCGCAACTTCGGCATGGCGAATCCGGAGGGCTATCGGAAGGCGCTTCGGCTGATGAAGCAGGCGGAAAAGTTCGGCCGTCCCGTGGTCTTCTTCATCGATACGCCGGGCGCCTACGCGGGCATGTCGGCCGAGGAGCGGGGGCAGAGCGTGGCCATCGCCGAAAACCTTCTCGCCATGGCCGGCCTGCGCGTGCCCACCCTGTCCATCGTCACCGGCGAGGGCGGCAGCGGCGGCGCGCTCGGACTCGGGATCACGGACCGGATTTACATGCTCGACTACGCGTGGTACTGCGTCATCGCGCCGGAGTCGGCCGCAGCGATTCTGTGGAAGGACGCCAAGCTCGGGCCGAAGGCCGCCGAGGTCATGCGGCTCACGGCCAAGGACCTGCTCGATCTCGGCGTGATCGACCGCATCATCGAGGAGCCGATGGGCGGCGCGCAGAAGGATCCGGAGTGGATGGTGCGAAAGGTGCGGGAGGTCGTGATGGACGGGTTGCGCGAGCTTTTGTCTGTGCCTATTGATGAACTGCTCGAGGCGCGCTACCATAAGTATCGGCAAATGGGAACCTACGTCGAACGGCCGTGAAGCGGTGTCCGGCGCCGCCGGACTTTCCGCTTCTTCCTTTGTGTGCGCGCCTGCGCACGGGGCCAGGTCGAAAGTTTCGCGAAGAGAGGGTTAGGCATGCGAAAGACGAAGATTGTGGCCACCATCGGGCCTGCGAGCGAATCGCTCGACATGTTGACCAAGCTGATTGAGGCCGGTTTGGATGTCGCCCGACTCAACTTCTCCCACGGTACATACGAAGAACACGCAGAGCGCATCCGGCGCATTCGCGAGGCGTCGGCCCGCGTGGGCAAGCACGTCGGCATCATGCTCGACATCAAGGGACCGAAAATTCGAACGGGCAAGATCCAAGGCGGCCAGGTGGAGCTGAAAGACGGAGACGAAATTGTCCTCACCATTGATCCGGTGGAGTACGGCACGAAGGAGCGCGTGTGGGTCTCCTACGAAGGGCTCGTGGAAGACGTGTATCCCGGCGCGCCGATTCGCATCGACGACGGGCTGATTGGACTCGAGGTCATCCAGGTCAAGGGCCACGACATTCACTGCCGCGTCACCAACGGCGGCGTGCTGAAGGACAACAAGGGCATCAACGTCCCTGGCGTGACGCTCAGGATTCCGGGTGTCACGGAGAAGGACAAGGCGGACATCCGCTTCGGCATTGAGCACGGCGTCGACATGATCGCGGCGTCGTTCGTGCGCAAGGCGGCGGACGTGCTCGAGGTGCGCCGCATTCTGGAGGAGCACAATTACCAGGCGGACATCATCTCCAAGATTGAGACGCGCGAGGGGCTGGATCGGCTCGACGAGATCGCGCAGGTGTCCGACGGCATGATGGTGGCCCGCGGCGATCTCGGCGTCGAGATCCCGACGGAAGAGGTGCCGCTCGCGCAGAAGCGGATTATCTCCATCTGCAACCGGTATGGCAAGCCGGTCATCACGGCGACGCAGATGCTCGATTCGATGCAGCGCAATCCGCGGCCCACGCGCGCCGAGGCGAGCGACGTGGCGAACGCCATCTTCGACGGCACGGACGCCATCATGCTCTCAGGCGAAACGGCGGCCGGGCGGTATCCGCTCGAATCCGTGCGGACCATGGCGCAGATTGCGGAGCGTGCCGAGGCCGCCATCGCGCACGACGAGGTGGCGTACCGGCACCGCACGGAGGTCACGCACACCGTGTCCGACTCGCTCGCGCACGCCGTGCGCACGCTCGCGGCCGATCTCGACGTGGTCTCCATCATCACGGCGACGACGTCCGGGCACACCGCCCGCTGCGTGTCCAAGCACCGGCCCATGACGCCCATCATCGCGGTGACGCCGTTCGATCACGTCGCGCGGCGCCTGACGCTCTACTGGGGCGTCCTCCCCGTCGTCGTGCCGGACATCGCGGGTACGACGGACGAGTTGCTCGCGAGCTCTGTTCAGGGGGCGCTCTCGACCGGCTATGTGCACAAGGGCGATCGCGTCATCATCATGGGCGGCATTCCCGCGGGCACGGCGGGCACGACGAACTTCATGAAGGTGCACACGGTTTAAAAGCCGCACCGGCTCAAGACCGGATACAGGCGCGCGGCGCGGAATTCCCCGCTTTGAAGGGGAATTCCGCTTTCGTTTATGATGGAGAGCGAATGGCGCTTGGCGCGCATCGGCGAGAGTCCCCAGGATGGGGCGCCGTTCCGATTTGAACCGAATTTGAACAGTTGGGAGAATGATGTCCATGAAACGCGTGTTGTCGGGCATTCAGCCATCCGGAACCCTGACCATCGGAAACTACCTCGGGGCGATTCGCAACTTCGTGAAGTTGCAGGGCGAGGCGGACTGCCTGTTCTGCGTGGTGGACATGCACGCCATCACGGTGCCGCAGGACCCGGAGGCGCTCCGCCACAACACTCGTTCGGTGGCCGCGTTGTATCTCGCGTCGGGGATTGACCCTGCGAAGGCGACGGTGTTTGTCCAGTCGCACGTTCCGCAGCACGCCGAGCTTGGGTGGATCCTGCAGTGCTTCACCTACCACGGCGAGCTCGAGCGCATGACACAATTCAAGGACAAGTCGAGCCGCCACGAGGTGGTCACGGCGGGACTGTTCACCTATCCTGTGCTGATGGCTGCGGACATTTTGCTCTACAACGCGCATCTTGTGCCGGTTGGGGAAGATCAAAAACAGCACCTGGAACTCACCCGGGACATCGCGGGCCGCTTCAATCGCCGATTCGGGGACACGTTCGTGGTGCCGGAACCCTATATCCCGGAGATTGGCGGGCGCATCATGAGCCTCGAAAATCCGGAGAAGAAGATGAGCAAGAGCGACGAAAGCGCGAACGCGTACATCTCGATGCTCGATGATCCGGACACCATACGTCGAAAAATCGGCCGCGCGGTGACGGACTCGGAGCGGGAAGTGCGCTTCGACCCGGAGCGGAAACCTGCGGTCAGCAACCTGATGACCATTTACGCGCTCTGTGCCGACGTCTCGCTCGAGGAAGTCGAGCGCAGATTCGCAGGCCAGGGCTACGGGCCGTTCAAGAAGGAACTGGCGGAAGTCGTGATTGAGCGCTTGGCGCCCATTCAAGCTCGTTACCAGGATCTCATGGAATCGAGCGACCTCGATGACGTGCTGCGCCAAGGGGCCGAGCGGGCGCGTGACATTGCAGCCGCTACGCTCCGGGAGGTGCAGCAGAAGGTCGGCTTCTTGCAGGTCTGAGCCGCGCCGAGCCGCCCGCCGTGCGGGCGCAGGGAGGGATGCGGAATGCGGCTTTTGGTGGTGGAGGACGAGGCGGCGCTGCAGCGGGAGCTCGTAAAGCTTTTTCAGCAGCGCGGTTACACGGTGGACGCCGTGGATACGGTGTTTGCGGCGGTAGAACACGGCATGAGCGGCGCGTACGACTGCATCGTGCTCGATTACATGCTGCCGGACGGAGACGGGATTGAGGCGCTCACGCAATTGCGCGAGGCGGGGTGCACGACCCCCATTCTCATGCTCACGGTGAAAAATGACCCAAAGGACCGCGTGCTGGGGCTCAACAAGGGGGCCGACGATTACCTGGGCAAGCCGTTTCATCCCGACGAACTCCTGGCCCGGGTGGGGGCGCTCGTCCGGCGCTCGCCCGCGCTCACCGACGACGAGGTGCTCGAGCACGGGCGCGCGAAACTGCACACGCGGTCGCGCAGCCTCGAGTACGACGGCCGGACCCTGGAACTCACGAGCAAGGAGTTCGCCCTGATGGAGGCGCTCTTTCGCCACAAGCACCAGGTCATGACCCGCGATCAGTTGATTGCCAAAGTCTGGGGTCCTGACGCGGAGGTGGCGGACAGCGCGCTCGACACCTACATTTACTTCTTGCGAAGGAAGTGTTCCAACATCGGCTGGAAAAACGCCATCGTCACGGTGCGCGGCCGGGGCTATGCGCTGCAGCCGGAGGGCGAGTGACCGATGTTCCGCCGAATGTACATCACCGTGGCGAGCCTCCTCATCGTGAGCACGGGGCTTTTGCTCGTGCTCGTGGGACTCGCCGTGTACCACGAGCTGACGAACGACGTGGCCAGAGACGCGGAGCAGGCGATGGCCGAGGCCGTGCCGGCGGTCGAGCGGGCGCTCACGGAGAGCGTGTATCGGGATGGCCTCGGCCCCCCCGTCCGGGACGATCTCGGCAACACCATCTTCTACTATGCCGTGGGCCCGGCGGCCGTCGCCCATTCGCCGCACGCGCCCGTCCCGTTTTCGGTCGTGCACGGCGAGGCGGTGCTCAAGCACTTCGTGACGTTCACGTACGACAACGAGCCGTACCGGCTGTACACCGTGGTCGTGCCGGATCCGACCATGGCGCCTGCCCTCATCCAGACGTCGTATCAAGCTTCGGTCGGCGGGTCTTCGACCCGAGGGCTGTTGGCCACAGGCGCGCTGAAGGCCGCGGTGCGCGGCATCGCGGGTTCGCCCGCCCTCACGCCGACGCGATCGACCGTGGTGCTCTACATGTACTGTCTCATCACGCAAGAGCGCTCGATGCTGACGCACACGCTCCACCTCATGGAGTTCATCGGCGGCGCGGGATTTTTGCTTGCCATCGCGGGCGATCTCGTCCTGGCCCGGCGCCTCGTCCAGCCCGCCTTTCAGACCTGGGCGGCGTACCAGGAGGCGGTGCTGGAGTTGTCGCACGAATTGCAGACGCCCATCGCCACCGCCAGCGCGATGCTCGCCAACCGCGATGTGCCGGAGGAGGCGGCGAACGAGATCCGGCGCGAGCTGGACCGCGCGTCGAAGATGATCTCGGACATGCTCTACCTCTCGAAGTTGCGCTCGGGTTTGGTCGACGATCCGCCCGAACCCGTGGCGGTGTCGGACCTCACGCTCGAGATTGCCGAGCGGTATCAGCCCGTCGCGCGCGCCGAGGGCATCGAGCTTCGCGGGCAGGCCGAAGAGGGGCTCTACGTGTACACCAATCAGGGCGAGTGGGAGCGGCTGGTGAGCACGCTGCTCAAGAATGTGATTGATCACGCCAAGCGCCCGTCGACCGCCGTCTGGTCCTTGTATCGACAGGGCCAGTGGGTCGTGCTCACGGTTGAAAACGACGTGGCTGATCAGGCGGGCGACAGGCCTCGCGCGCCGGAGCGCGGCGTCGGCCTGCAGATTGTCGAGCGCCTGGTCCACCGGATGCGCGGGCGTTTGCGCATCGACGCAGACGAAGATCGATTTTTTGTCGAGTTGCACGTGCCGCTTTTGCGCCCGCATTGAGAGCGATTGCATGAGCGGGCTGGCGTGCTATATGATGGGTGAGGATGCACTGCGAGACAAGGCGGGCGGCGGGAGACTGCGCCGCTCCTTGTCGCGCACGGTCATCGAGAGAGAACGCATCGAGATTGGGAGGGCCTGCCATGCCGACGTTTGAGAGGTATTCACTGCCGACGGAGGGCGAACCCATCACGTTGGTGGATGGAAAGCTGAACGTGCCGGATCACCCAATTATTCCGTTTATCGAAGGAGACGGCACAGGGCCGGACATCTGGCGCGCTGCGCAGCGCGTGTTCGACGCAGCTGTCCAGAAGGCGTACGGCGGAAAGCGCAAGATCGCCTGGTACGAGGTGTATGCGGGCGAGAAGGCGTACAACATGTTTGGCGAATGGCTGCCGCAGGATACGCTGACGGCGCTGTCGGAATATATCGTCAGCATCAAGGGTCCCTTGACCACGCCGGTGGGGGGCGGCATCCGCTCGCTGAACGTGGCAGTCCGCCAGGAGTTGGACCTCTACGTCTGCCAGCGCCCCGTGCGTTACTTCCAGGGTGTTCCTTCGCCCGTGAAACATCCTGAACTCGTGGACATGGTGATCTTCCGGGAAAACTCGGAGGACATCTACGCCGGGATCGAGTGGCAGGCGGGTACGCCGGAGGTCAAGAAGGTCATCGAGTTTCTCCAGAAGGAGATGGGCGTCAAGAAGATCCGCTTCCCGGAGACGTCCGGCATCGGCGTGAAGCCCGTCTCGCGCGAGGGCACGGAGCGCTTGGTGCGCGCCGCGATTGAGTACGCCCTGCGCCACAACCGCAAGAGCGTCACGCTCGTCCACAAGGGCAACATCATGAAGTTCACCGAGGGCGCGTTCAAGAACTGGGGCTATGAACTTGCCGAGCGCGAATTCTCGGACAAGGTGTTCACGTGGGCGCAGTACGACCGCATCAAGGCAGAGAAGGGTCAGGAGGCTGCGGACGCGGCCCAGAAGGAGGCCGTGGAGGCCGGCAAGCTCATCGTGAAGGACGTCATCGCCGACGCGTTCCTGCAGCAGATCCTGACGCGTCCGGCCGAATACGACGTCATCGCGACGCTCAACCTGAACGGCGACTACATCTCGGACGCGCTCGCCGCGCAGGTCGGCGGCATTGGCATTGCGCCGGGCGCCAACATTAACTATGAAACGGGGCACGCGGTCTTCGAGGCGACGCACGGCACGGCGCCGAAGTACGCGGGGCTCGATAAGGTGAACCCGGGCTCGGTGATTCTCTCGGGCGTCATGATGTTCGAGTACATGGGCTGGCAGGAGGCTGCCGATCTCATCACCCGCGCGATGGAGAAGACCATTGCGCAGAAGATCGTGACGTACGACTTCGCCCGCTTGATGGAGGGCGCGACCGAGGTGAAGTGCTCCGAGTTCGGCGATCACATCATCAAAAATATGGACTGAGGAGCGGTTCGCATGGTGGAGAGGAAGAAAATCTCGGTGATCGGCGCCGGATTCACGGGCGCCACCACAGCGTTTTTGCTGGCGGTCAAGGAGCTCGGAGACGTGGTCCTTTTGGACATTCCGTCGCTCGAGAATCCCACCAAAGGCAAGGCGCTCGACATGCTCGAGGCCATGCCCGTGCTTGGGAGCGACGCGCGCGTCGTGGGGACGTCGAATTACGAGGATACCGCCGGATCGGATCTCGTCATCATCACGGCGGGACTGCCGCGCAAGCCGGGGATGAGCCGGGACGATCTCGTCACGACGAACGCGAACATCGTGAAGTCGGTCACCGAGCAGGTGGTCCGGCACTCGCCGGATGCCTGTCTCATCGTCCTCTCCAACCCTGTGGACGCCATGACGTACGTGGCGTACAAGACGAGCGGATTTCCCAAACAGCGCGTCATCGGTCAGGCCGGCGTGCTCGACACGGCCCGATTCAACACGTTCGTGGCCATGGAGCTCGGCGTGTCGGTGGAGGACGTGCACGGCTTTGTTCTCGGCGTGCACGGCGACGACATGGTGCCGCTCGTCCGCTACGCGAACGTCGGCGGCGTGCCGCTTGAAAAGCTGCTCCCCAAGGAGCGGATTGACGCCATCGTCGAGCGCACCCGGAACGGCGGCGGCGAAATTGTGAGCCTGATGGGCAACGCGAGCGCGTATTACGCCCCGGCCGCATCGCTTCTGCAGATGGCAGAGTCCATCCTCAAAGATAAGCGCCGCGTGTTGCCCGCCATCGCGTATCTCGAAGGGGAGTACGGCTATCGAGATCTCACGCTCGGCGTTCCGACGGTGCTCGGCAAAAGCGGCATCGAGCGCATCCTGGAGCTGGAGCTTTTGCCGGAGGAAAAGGCGGCGCTCGACAAGTCGGCCGAATCCGTGCGCCGACTGATCTCCGTGATCTCGTGACAGGGAGCAGGCAGGTGAAAGCCAAGGGCATACGTCCCTTGGCTTTTTCGCATGTCAACCGCTCTGCTGGGAGCGCTCGAGCGCCTTGACGTGCTCCGCCTGACGCCGGCAGGACTCGTCGTGCACCAGTTTCCAGAGCGCGGCGAGGAAGGTCGGGCTGAGGCCCAGCGCGGCTCCCGATTGAAGGTATCGCGCGCGGACCTGTTGCGCGCGCTCGGGCTGCACAATCGCTTGGCCTCGCCGCGCCTTGTGTTCGGCGATCTCGTCTGCGATGGAGAAGCGCCGGGCCAAGAGCGTCAGGATGTGCTCGTCGATGTGGTCAATGGCTTTGCGTAGCTCGCGGATTTCCTCGTTAAGTGGGCGCTGCACTTCGGCTCTCTCCCTTCGCGTGTGAAATGAGCAGGCATGGACGCGCAAAACGCCCACCCCGTGAGGGGCGGGCGTCGCCCGCGGTACCACCCTGATTCGAAAGGCGCTGGGCGCAGAGGCAGCCCGGGATCCTCTCGCGCCTCGTCCTGGGCCGGGCGGTCAAACAAAAAAGCCCGCCCCGTGAGGGGCGAGCTTCGCTCGCGGTACCACCCTGCGACGGGCGCCTGCGCACCCGCGTTTCACTTCATTGGGATAACGGTAGGTGTTCGCCTACCGGCGCTGGCTACTTGCGGCCCGCGCGAAGCGCTCATCGCGTCCGGTTCACCAGGCGGCTCCAGAGTGAACTTCCGTCCGCGCCACGGACCAGTTCGCACCTTCCACTGGCTCTCTGCACCGCCCCGGCGGACGTACTCTCTCCTTCATGGCCTTCGCTCGATGAATTTTGTGAACATCATAATCAATTCGGTGAAGTTTGTCAACGCGGCGTGCGTACCGCTGGGTGTGAGGCCGTTTTCGTGCCGCCACAAGACGACGCGGGCCGACAAGGGGAATGTGATAGAATGGAGCGGGACAAAAGTGCGCCAAACGGCGCGAAGTCTGGGGTGGCCTATGCCAGCGTCGAAACTCGTGTTGATTGATGGAAACAGCATCTTGTATCGAGCGTTCTTCGCGTTGCCGCCGCTCACCGCGAGGGACGGCACGCCCACGAACGCCGTGTACGGCTTTACGACGATGATCTTGCGGCTGATGTCGGACGAAAAACCGACGCATCTGGCCGTCGCGTTTGATAAATCTAAGACGACGTTTCGTCATGCTGATTTTGCGGCGTACAAAGGGACGCGCCAGGAGACGCCCGACGAGCTCGTGCAGCAGTTTCCGCTCGCGCGCCGCACGCTGGAGGCGCTGTCCATCCCGATGATCGAGATCGACCAATACGAGGCCGACGACGTGATCGGAACGCTCGCCAAGCGTGCAGCGGAAGCTGGCTTTGACGTGCGCGTGGTCTCGGGCGATAAGGACCTGTTGCAGTTGGTCGACAGTCGCATTCACGTGCTCCTGACGCGAAAGGGCATCACGGAGATGGAGCACTTTGACGAGCAGGCCGTCGCTCGCCGTTATCCGGGGCTTAAGCCCGCGCAGGTCATCGACCTGAAGGGTCTGATGGGCGATCCGTCCGACAACATTCCGGGGGTGCCCGGGGTGGGCGAAAAGACGGCGCTCAAGCTGCTTGCGTCCTTTGGCACGGTGGAAGGCGTGTACGAGCACCTGGATGAGGTCCAGGGCCAGAAGCTGCGAGAGCGCCTCGAGCAGCACCGCGAGGACGCGTTCCTCTCCAAGCGCCTCGCTACCATCGCCTGCGATGCGCCCATCGAGGTGGATCTCGAGGCGCTGCGATACGAAGGACCGGATCCCGCCCGCGCCATCGCCTGGTTCCGCGAGCTCGACTTCCGATCCCTCGTCGACAAAATTTCCGAGGAAATGAGCCACGATTCGACGGCGGCTCCTTCACCGGCGGACGCGCGTAGCGCGTTGAGCGAGTGGAGCTCCTTCGCGTACAGCTTGATTGAGGATGCGGGGATCTGGAAGGAAATTGTATCGTCGTTCAGTGAACCGGTCGGCGTCATGATGGACTTGGCAGATCCGGACTATCACCGGGCGGAGATCCGCGGCATGGCCGTCGCGACGCCAAAACGCGCGTACTATGTTCGCTTCGGCGAGCGATTGGAGTTGAGCGATGTCCGACCGTGGCTCGTGTCGGATCGGCCGAAGGTGGCGTTCGACCTGAAGTCAATGGCGTTCGCGCTGGACGCACACGGCATCGGGCTGACGTCGGCAAGCGGGTGGCAGGACGTCAAATTGGCCGCGTACTTGCTTAATCCGCAGGACGGCGAGGTCGAACTGTCCGATGTCTTCGCCCGCGAGCGTGGGCAGGAGTTGCCCGCGTTGGAAGAGGGCGAGCGCGAGAAGTGGCTCGCCTACACCGCGTCTCAACTGCCTCCGCTCTTCGAATCGTTGGCGTACACGATTCGCATGCAGGAGATGGAGCGTCTTTACCAAGAGGTCGAGCTTCCACTGGCGTTCGTACTCGCGAAGATGGAGATCACGGGGTTTTACGTCAATCGCGAGAAACTGGTGGCGTTTGGGCAGGAATTGACGGAGCGGATCAAGCGCATCACCGAGGAGATCTACGATCTCGCGGGCACTTCGTTCAATCTGAACTCGCCGAAACAACTCGGCGAGATCCTGTTCGACAAGCTGGGGCTGCCGGCCTTGAAGAAGACGAAAACCGGCTACTCCACGAGCGCCGACGTGCTTGAAAAGCTGGCCCCGATGCACGAGATTGTGCAGAAGATCTTGGATTACCGCCTGCTGGCGAAGTTGCAGTCGACGTACGTAGAGGGCCTGCTGAAGGTCATCCGCAAGGAGACGGGCCGCGTGCACACTCGGTTTCATCAGACGCTCACGGCGACCGGCAGACTGTCGAGCAGCGAGCCCAATCTGCAGAACATCCCCATCCGGCTCGAGGAAGGGCGCAGACTGCGCCAGGTGTTCGAGCCGACGTACAAAGATTGGGTGATCTTCGCGGCCGACTATTCACAGATCGAATTGCGGATCCTCGCCCATCTGTCTGGCGATGAGGCGCTCATCGACGCATTTCGCCGCGACATGGACATCCATACGCGGACGGCCGCGGACGTGTTTGAGGTGCCGCCGGAGCAGGTGACGAGCCTAATGCGCCGTCAGGCGAAAGCGGTCAATTTCGGTATCGTATATGGGATCAGCGATTTTGGGCTCGCGCAGAACCTCAACATTCCGCAGAAAGAGGCGAAGCGCTTCATCGAGAGTTATTTTGAGAAGTTTCCGGGTGTCAAGCGATATATGGACGAGATCGTCAAGCAGGCGCGCGAGCGCGGCTATGTCACCACCCTGATGAACCGCAGGCGGTATCTGCCGGACATCCACAGCCGCAATTATCAGCTCCGAAGTTTCGCCGAGCGTACCGCCATGAACACGCCCATCCAGGGCAGCGCCGCGGATCTGATCAAGCTCGCGATGGTGCGGATCGATCGCGCCATGCGCGACGCGCAGATGGACGCGCGCATGTTGCTCCAGGTGCACGACGAGCTCATCTTCGAGTGCCCGAAGGACGAACTGGCCGCGCTCGAAGTGCTGGTTCGGGACAACATGGAAAACGCGATGACCTTGTCTGTGCCGCTCAAGGTGGATACTGCGTACGGCCCGACGTGGTACGACGCCAAGTGAGGGGGGATGGGACGTGCCGGAATTGCCCGAGGTGGAGACTGTCCGACGCCATCTCGCGGAGCTCATCGAGGGGGATGTGATCCTCGACGTGGCGGTCCGCCTGCCGCGCATCGTGCGCCATCCTTCGCCTAGCCTTTTTGTCGAGCGGCTCAAGGATCGGAGCATTTGCCGCGTGGGGCGGCGGGGCAAGTATTTGTTGTTCGAGTTGGATGGCGTGCTTCTCGTCTCTCACCTGCGCATGGAGGGCCGTTACACCGTGGCGGATCCGGCTGAACCGGAGCTTCCGCACACCCATGTGGTGTTCCGCCTCGCGTCGGGCCGCGAGTTGCGTTATGCGGACGTGCGCCAGTTCGGCACGATGGATGCCGTCCTCGAAGGCGAGCCCCTGCCCAAAGGGCTGGCGGAGCTTGGACCGGAGCCGTTCGATCCGGCGCTCTGCGGCGCGGTTCTTCGACATCGCTGGCGGGGTCGCCGCGCCCCTCTCAAGAGCCTGCTGCTGGATCAGCGGCAGATTGCAGGGCTCGGCAATATCTACGTGGATGAAGCGCTGTTTGCCGCGGGGCTTCACCCACTGACGCCTGCGGGGGCAGTGGGCGAGGAAACGCTTGACGGCCTCCTTCGCGAGATCCGCGCCGTCCTCGCGCGCGCCATCCGGGAGGGCGGATCGTCGGTTCGATCGTTTCGCGACGGCTATGGCCGGCATGGCGGTTTTCAGATTCAACTGGCGGTCTACGGGCGCGAAGGCAAGCCCTGTCCGCGTTGTGGCGGAGCAATTCAGAAGATCAAGGTGGCGGGCCGTGGCACGCACGTGTGTCCGGCGTGTCAGCCCATCTCCGTCGCCGCACCGATAGGAACGGGGGTGAACGCGTGAGAGGCAAGATCATCGGTTTGACCGGGGGCATTGGCACGGGCAAGAGCACGGTGTCCCAGATGCTGCGCGATCTCGGCGCGTTCGTCGTGGACGCCGACGTGTGGGCGCGCCGGGTGGTCGAACCCGGAAGCGACGGGCTTCGCGACATCGTGGAAGTGTTTGGAGAAGACGTGTTGCAGCCCGACGGGACGCTGGACAGAAAGAAGCTTGGGGCCATCGTGTTTCGAGACGAGGAGAAGCGGCTGCAACTCAATCGCATCGTGCATCCGCGCGTGCAGCAGGGCATGTGGCAGGAGACGACGGATTATTGGAGAGATCACCCTGGAGAACCGGTCGTGTGGGACGTGCCATTGCTCATCGAGGGGACGGCGAAGCGGTTTGTGGACGAGATCGTCGTCGTGTATGCGAGTCCCGCGACGCAGCTCCGGCGCGTGATGGAACGGGACGGCTTGAGCGAGGAGGAGGCGCTCCGACGGATACAGGCCCAAATGCCCATCGACGAAAAGCGGGCCGTCGCCACGTACGTCATCGAAAACGACGGACCGCTGGAATTCACGCGAGAGCAGGTGCAGGCGCTATGGCAAAAACTTCGGGCGGAAAGCCGAAGCGGCCCTTCTTCCTGTCGCTGAGCCTTCGCCAGCTCATCGCGGGGGTTCTGCTCGTCGCCGTCCTCGTGACCATCTCGACCAACGGTTTCTGGCGCCTGATGTATCCCATCCAGTACCAGGTCCAGATCCAACAATCGGCACGGTTTGCGGACGTGGATCCGCTGCTCATTGCGAGCATCATCCGCGTGGAGAGCAAGTTTCGGACCGAGGACGTCTCGCACGCGGGTGCCGTAGGGCTGATGCAGCTCATGCCTCAGACAGCCGAGTGGATCGCGGAGATGCTGCGGAATCAGACGTCGGGATCGGGTGGCGCCCTTCGCAAGCTGCCGAAGGACGCGAAAAAGCTCGCGAGCCCCGAGTACAACATCCTGATAGGCAGTTGGTACGTAAAAAGCCTGATCGACGACTTTCACGGCAACGTCGTGGCGGCGGTCGCGGCGTACAACGCGGGCCCGCGGCGCGTGTCCCAGTGGCTGAAGGATGGGGTGTGGAACGGCAAGCTCCAGGACATCGATCAGATCCCCGTCGGGGAGACGCGCCACTTCGTCGATCGCGTCTTCTACAACTACGATTTGTACAAGAAAATCTACGGGGGAGATCCCGCCTGGCGCCTGCCTCAGAAGGGTTAGGAGGCGGTGAAGGTGGAGAGTCGAAACCGAGCGGTAGCCTGTCTGCAAGGGGCGCGGGCACTGCGGAGCGTGGGGCAGGGCATCGCCATCGTCGATATGGCCCTCCTGCTCAAGGCGCTCGGCTGGCGCGCCACGGCGATTGGCGGGGTCCTGTCTGCGGCCGGTGTGGTGGGGGCCGTCTTGATTTTGCTCTGCGGCCCCTTGTCGGATCGCATAGGGCGAAAGCCCTTCCTGCTCGCTTACGAGCTCATGACGTGCGCGGCGGCGCTTGTGGTAGCCCTTTCGCGCAATCCGACCCTGCTGTCGGTCGCCATCGTGCTCACAGGCCTCGGCCGCGGGCAAAATGGAGCGGCGGGGCCGTTTACGCCTGTGGAACAGGCGTGGATGGCCGAGAACATTCCGCGGGATCGGCGCAGCCGCGTGTTCAGCGCGAACACGGCCATTGGTTTTTTCGGCGTGGCCGCAGGTTGCCTGCTCGCGGGACTGGATCATGTCTGGCGGAACGCGTTGCCTGGAGCCCTCGCGTTTCGACCGCTCTTTTGCGGCATTGCCGGCCTTTCGCTCGCCTGCGCGGGCCTTGTGTGGATCACGCCAGGGGGAGACCGGGACGCTCGACGGGTTCACGACGTGCGCGAGCAGGACTCAACCGCTCGAGCACTGGACCGACCCGAATCGGAACCGAAACGCCTTCGGCGCCATCCGCAGCGACAGCACGAGAACCGGAACATCGCTCGGCTCGCGCTGGTCAATCTGCTGAACGGGCTCGGCGTCGGCTTTGTGGGCCCGATGATGTCCTACTGGTTCGCGACGAAATTCGGCGCGACGAGCGGGGAGATAGGGGGAACAATGGCGGCGTCCTTCGTCGTCACAGGGTTTGCGGCGCTCTTCTCCGGGTACTTGGCTGACCGCGTCGGCATGGTGCGCGCGGTCGTCTGGCTTCGGCTCGCGGGGGTGGGCCTGATGTGCGCGCTCCCATTCATGCCTACGTTCGCACTGGCCTCTATCCTGTATGCCGCGCGATCCGCCCTGAGCCGCGGCACGCAGGGCGCTCGATCCGCGCTCGGCGCGAGCCTCACGGGCGATGATCGCCGTGGATTCTCACTGAGCATGAATTCGTTTTTCACGCGAGCCGCTTCGGCGGTGGGGCCAACGCTGTCCGGATGGCTGTTGGACGAAGGCAGCCTGGCCCTTCCGTTCGTCTTTGCGGCTGGGTTGCAACTCGTCTCGACGGTGCTGTACGGGGTTTTCTTTCGGGCCTACGATGCGGCCGAGCGGGTGTGAAGACCGAAGGTCAGAGGGTTTGATTGGATAGATGGTCTGTCATGACCTGGATCCCAGCCCTGCGCAGCGCCTCGCAGGCTTCGGCGAGCTGATCCTCTCGGTCAAACTGCACGCGGTGATAATGGAAGCCCCCGGTGAGGCTCGAGAGAAGCGCCGCCTTTTCTGCGCGCACTTTCTCAAGAAACACGTCCACGTCGCGCCTCGACGTGATGAGCAGTTGGCCCACAATTTCACCGTAAATGGCGTGTTCCACGCGGACATCGAGCACGCGCACGCCGTGATCGACAAGTGCGTACAGCTCGTCTTGGGTCTGCTCCGGCGTGTGCGAGACGGCGAGCACCGTTTCTCGACCGGAGGATGCGCGGTTGAGCCAGTATCCCTTGGGCGTGGCGTAGATGGGTTCGCCAGCCGCGCGCAGGAGGGCAATCTCGTGTACGACCACCTGTCGCGTGACGCCAAGCGCCTCCGCGAGAGCTTGCCCAGGTATGGGGGCTTCGGCGCGCTGAAGCATGTTCAGCAGGCGCAACTGTCGCTCCGTCGGCATGGTTGAACTCCTTTCTTGCGAATCGTGGCGTCCGATCACGTCGGTCCCCCATAAGAAGAAAGGGTTCGGAATGTCTCCGAACCCTTCCGCCTTGTGCTCTTCTGGTGTCGAGAGCGGGACTTGAACCCGCACGGGTTACCCCACACGCCCCTCAAACGTGCGCGTCTGCCAATTCCGCCATCTCGACATGGCTTCAAAAGCGAGTCACGATGATGATTATAGTCGCCTCGGACGGACGTGTCAAGCCATCTGAAGCGCATCGGTTTCAGGAAAATCACCTTGCGACGACAAAGCCATGTGTGCCGGCCCTCGGTGTACATAGGCTGCGGCCTGAGAACCCATCCCGGTCGATGCCTGTCCATGTCGACGGGGCATTTGAGGACGGATCTGGACACCGCGCGGAGGGAACGTTACGATGATCTACAACCAGCGACATGCTTGTACACAGCGATCCATGGATCTTCTCAGCGAGGAGCGTGTGGCATGAGGGAGCGTCGCGAGGGGGCGCTCGCTGCGGCCGTGATAGCGGTGCTGTTGGCTCTCGCCTTCGGTTCGTGGCTTTGGGCTCGGCGGGCCGAGCCAAGGGCCCGCGAGGCCGAGTGGTGGGCGCAAGCGGGATGGCGCGTCAACGCCGTCGTGGATTCGGGGAAGCCCCTGGTGCTCACGTACAACCTGTGGACGGCCGCGACCACTGCGCCGGACGCGCTGGACCTAGAGCCGATCCCGGCGGGCGACTTTGAAGTGGTCCAGTCGACGCTCACGCACGAAGTCGATGTCGAGAACGGGGTCTCGTATCAGTTGTGCCGGCTCGCCCTGTCCGTGCGGTTTCCGAGGAGCTATCGGGATCAGCGAATGGGCTTTCTGGTGAATGCCGGACCGTGGAAGCGCATACTTCCGTATGGAAGGGTGACTTGCCGCATCATCCGCGGCTCGGTCGACTGGCTCAATTTCTCGTTTGCCTCCGGAGAAATTCAGGAGCCACTCGTGATGCGGGAGAATCCTGTCACGCTGCAGCTTCGCAACGAAACGAAGGCGCCTGTGCGCATCCTGGGGCTCTGGCAGGCCGGAGACGACGGCATTTCAGGCGTGAGGGTGGTTGTGTCTGAGACGCCAGGTGCAGCCCACCGCATGAGATTGCCCGTCACGTTGAAGCCCGGGCAGACGGCCGTGCTCGAGTATCTCCTTCAACCGCATCTGGGAACGGTCCAGCAGGGACTGGTGTTTCAACCCGCGCTTGTGCTCGCCTCCGGACGGGCACAGGGATTCGAGGTGATGCCGCCTGTCGTGATCGAGCGATCCTTCCTGCCGTGGCAAACGCATGCGGCGCGAGGCATCGTGCAGTTTGTCGAAGCCGTGCCATCCTGACCTCGTGAGAGAGCACGGTGGCGTGAACGCCGTCCGGCTTCTGCCGGAGAAGGAGGAGATGCGCATGCGGCGCGTGGCCGGTGTGCAACGATTGATTTTCGTGGTGTTCGTGCTTGGCGCCATCGCCACAGCGGCGGGCCTTGGGCGGACGCATCGCGTGATGGGCATCGCGCTCGGCCTGGTGATTCTGTTGGTGGGCTGGGCCATCTCGGCGTCGATCCATGTCGCCAACCAATGGGAAAAGGCGGTCGTGCTGCGCCTCGGGAAGTTTCGCCAACTCGCGGGTCCTGGAACCTTTTTCCTGTTGCCCGTCGTGGATACGGTGGCGGATTGGATTGATCTGCGCGTGCGATCGACGACGTTCACCGCGGAGCAAACCCTGACCAAGGACACGGTCCCGGTTAACATCGACGCGGTGCTGTTTTGGGTCGTGGTGGACGCGGAGAAAGCCGCGCTGCAGGTGGCAGATTACGAATATTCGCTCTCTTGGGCTGCGCAGACGGCCCTGCGGGATTTGATTGGACGGATGATGCTGGAAGATATGCTGTCGAGCCGCGAGGCCATGGATGCCGAACTGAAGCGCCTTCTGGACGAGCGCACGGGGCCTTGGGGGATCTCAATTCAGAGCGTCCAGATCCGCGACATCAAGATTCCGGGCAACCTCCAGGACGCCATGTCCCGCGCGGCGCAGGCGGAACGCGAGCGAAACGCCCGGGTCATCCTGGGCCAGGCCGAGGTTCAGGTGGCTGAGTCGTTTCTAGAGGCGGCGAGGTTGTATCACAGCGATCCCGTCGCGCTTCAGCTGCGCGCCATGAACATCTTGTACGAGGGGTTGAAGGAGAAGGCGTCCATGATTGTCGTGCCGAGCGCGCTCTCGGACGCGATGAACCTCGGCACGTGGCTTGGCGTCGCGAACGCCGAGCGCATGGAGGAGCTGCGTCGCGGTGGGGACCGCGGTTAACGGAACATCGACGGATCGGCGCGGAAGTGCGGTGCTGGGTAGGGGCGCGGCTGGCGCACGAAATTCGGCAGCACAAAGTCGTTGTCGTACCCGCTGTGAAAGATGTGCGTCGCGGCTGGCGACAGGGGCGGGATGAGCCAGGTCCAGTCGCCCGTGACGCGGCGGTTCGCGTCTCGCTCGAGCTGTTCGAAGTAGGCAAATTGGCGCGCGGCCGTGTGATGGTCGACGATGGTGACGTTTCGCTTGCGATACGAGTGGAGCACGGCGACGTTCAGTTCCACCAGCGCGCGATCCCGCCACAGGGTCGCGTCGCTCGATCGGTCGAGGCCCAGCGCGTCGGCGACGGCCGGGAGCATGTTGTAGCGAAACGGATCGGCGAGATTGCGCGCGCCAATCTCGGTGACCATGTACCAGCCGTTGAACGGGGCGGCGGTGTAGCGGATGCCGCCGATGATGAGCGCCATGTCGGACAGGACCGGCACGGCGTACCAGCGCAGGCCGAGTTCGGCGATGCCCGGGTGCTCGGGGTGCTCGATGGGCACTTCGACGACGAGATGGCGCGGCAGATCGAACCAGGCTAACGCCTCGCCGTCCGCAATGACCACGGGGAGCACGTCCCACGGCGTGCCTGCTCCACGCCACCCTAGCCCTTGGCAGACGCGGGTGAAGGCTGCGGAGGCCGGATCGCCCACCATGCCTCGCGGGGTTTCGTAACCCGCATAGCGTACAATCTGGTGATTCCAGATGCGCACTTCGCGCTCTCGCGAGGCCGGGGCGAACACGGTGATGGTGGGGCGAATTTTGCCGCCGTTTTGCGCGAAATCGAGGTGCTCGCAGACGGCCTCGAAGATGGAGCGTGGTCCTTTCAGGTGGCGTCGGTCGAACACGTGGAGCGTCTGCCAGAACAGTCTGCCGATGCAGCGGTTGCTGTTCCGCCACGCCATGCGCGCGCCGTGCTCGAGCTCCTCAAATGTGTGCTCATAGGTGCCGTCGCGGTCGATCTGGCGCCGCACCTCGTCGAGCCGACGCTCGATATCGGCTTCGCTTTTGCCGAGCTCTCGATAGCACACCTCGAGAAAGGCGCGCGCTTCGTTCCAAAGTGGGTTCATCCGCATCTTCACCGTCCCCCACCCATTCTAGCCAAGCTCGACGCGTGCTCCAAAGGCGCGGGCCGTGGGAAGGGCGGTGTTCGGCGTTTCGTCAACTTTTCGTGGCGGTCTCGCCCTCGGCAAACATGTCAGAAATGAGAAGCGCGGCGATGGGCTCGCCGCGCTTCAGCTCACTTCTTTTTCGACTTCGATGTGCTCTTGCTCGAAGTTTTGTGGCTCGCCGGCTTCTTGGCGACGGTCTTCTTCGGAGCAGTCTTGGTGGACTTCTTCGCCACCGCCTTGTGCGCCGCACTCGTCTTGGCCTTGTGCACGTGTACAACCGCATGAGCAGGATGCGCAGCCTTTTCCGTTCCCGCAAACGCAACGCTCGGCGCTGCAAACAGCGTCAGCGCAGCCACGCTTGCCAGAATCGACTTTTTCATGGTAACCCCCACCTCAATGGCTAAGTTTGGCCAGGTTGGCCTACCAGCAATATAGGGGAAAGTTCTTAAAATAGGCTCAAACCGCCTCACCGTGGAAGACCTCAAGGTTTGATGGTGTGGTGGATTTCCTTGAGCAAGCCGTGCAGTTGCCGGTTCTCTTCGCGAGTTGCGTCGAGATCGTCCCGCAGCTTGTTGAGCTCCTCGATGAGCATGTCGTGTCGCTGATGAATGACGCGTTCCTGCTTGTCTCCCACGCTCCGAGCCACATAGCCCAAGACGGGCAACGATGCTCCCTGAAAGATGCTTTGAATGATATATTGCACCCATCCGATCAGCGTCTGGGGCCTCTCGATCAGAAGCGGCAGTACGCAGATGGCGAAGACGATGTAAAAGCAGGCCATGGTGGAAAGGCCATAGGCTAGGTGGTCGCCAAGCCAGTTGTTGAACTTCTTCAACACTTTGATGACGATCACTTCCATATTCGCAAATTGGCAATCCAACCATCCAATCGCAATCATCCAATATTGATGGCGCGCCCTGCGACCACGGCGACCACGACGAGAGCGAGCACGGATTGCGTCATCATAAGCAGTTTCATGCGGCGGGACAGCACTGCGGTGTCGGTCGGGCTGAAGGCCGTATTCGTGTTGAACGCGAGGTAGAGATAATCGATGAACGTCGGCTGCCAGCCGTTCCACCCGGGAACGTCGGCCATCATCTGCGGAAAAAGGAGGTCCGGCGGATCGGGGTTTCCTCGGTGGCGCCGAATGGGTCCCCCGCGGTCGATCTCCCAATACCACACGGCAAAGACGAAGATGTTGGTCACCCAGAGCAACAATGCGTCCCGAAACAGCGCAACGGCCGAGATGTTTTCGTGGAATAGCGCGTGCACTAAGTAGGTGATGCTCACGACGAGGAACAGCGTGAGGACCGAGATGGTGGTGAGGGCGAGTCGGCGCGCCCACACGTCGTGCTCCTGCCAAATGGCCGCGGCGAGAAGAGCCACGAGCACTGCAAACAATCCCGCGCTCATCCACCACGGCGCAATGTGCATCACCATGGACGCGATGGTGAGCAGAATGCCAATGAGCACAAGCGCTCCGAAAAAAAGCGCACGGGGCACGCGCCGCGCATAGTGGGCGATCTCGTCGATTTCTGCCTCGATACGCGACTCGAGAGAGCTGTGCTGCGCGTGGTTGCGCGAATCGTCATGGGAACCGCGGGGGGCTCGGTTCACTGTTCCGCCTCCTCATCGCTCGCGCAGCTCATCCAGGCGAATGGCGCGCTTGTGCACCGTGTGGTACCACGTTCGGTTGCTCCGCGTGAAGTAGGCCTGCAGCGTCACGGGGCCCCAGGTCCAGAGAAAGAACGGAAGGAGGGGCAGGGCAAAATACGCCCGCCAGTTCACCCGTTCGAGCAGCAGCGCAAGGGGAACCTCCAGGAACAGGATGACGTTTACCGCGACCCATAGATTCGTGACCATGAGCGCGGCCGGGTTGGACGCCGCATCGGTTGGATCCGGCGAGAGATAGTGAAGGCCGACCACAATCATCGCGCCCACAAACAACAGCATGGATCTCATGGGCTGAAACAGGTAAATGGCCATGTCGATTTTGGCCAGGTTCCGTTCGCGCAGCCCTTCGAGGAACATCGGGATCAGATGTTCACGTGCACATTGGAAATGCCCCTGCTGCCAGCGCAGGCGCTGGCGGAACGACGCTGCGAAGCTCGTCGGCTTCTCATCGTAGACGCGCGCGTCGTGGGCCCAGACGGGGATGATTCCCCGGCGGACGCAGCGGATCCCGAATTCCAGATCCTCGGTGAGGCCCGTCGCCTTCCATCCCATCTCCTGCAACAGCGGATAATCGATGCAAAGGCCGGTCCCGCCGAGCGTACATGGCAGATGCAGGCGGGCGCGGGCGTACTGCCACAGCCGGTTGTCGAACCAATAGGAGATGGCGAGCGACACGCTGATCCACGAGTCGAAGGGATTCTTGGTGTCCAGATATCCCTGGATGACGCGATCGCCACTGCACAGGTGGTCGTTCATGATGGCGAGAAAGTCCGGATGAACCAAATTATCCGCGTCGAACATCACGATGGCATCGTAGCGCGCGCCCATCTCTTTCAACCGCGAGAGCATCCACTCGATGGCGTACCCCTTACCCTGTTCCGCGCGGTTTTCGCGCACGTGGACAATCGCGCCGTGCGCCCGCGCGCGCTCCGCGGTGCCGTCCGTGCAGTTGTCCGCGATGACGTGCACGTCGTACAGGTGCGCGGGATACGTCTGCCGCTTCAGGCTTTCGAGGAGCGGGCCGATCACGCACTCCTCATTGTGCGCCGGGATGATGACAGCAAATCGCTTCTGCGGCGCATGCGTGATGGGCCGTCTCCGGTGCCAGATGCCGTACACGGACAGCACAATCTGGTACAGCGCCACAAGGCCGGTGACGAGCTTCAGCGCGTCATAGAACGTGTCCCAGAGCAAGTACATGAGTGTCATTCGTCCGACATCCTCGCTTTCCGCCAGCGGCTGCGCGTCTCATCCGCCTCTGGCAAGCTGCGACCCCACGTGAACAAGAGCCCCACGAGCAGATAGTACAAGCTTGCAGTGTAATTGTATTCAAACAGATTCTCGACGAAACTGTGAATCAGAATGGCTGTGATCCCGGTCAGCCCTCCGAGCGCCAACAGGCGGGAGCCGCCCGTCGATCGCCGTACGCATCGAATCATCTCGCGCACGATGGCCACATGCATGGCCATGAACAGCACCAATCCGAGAATACCGGTCTCCCCGAGCACCTTGGCGTAGTAATTGTCGGAGAACGCGGAAAAACTATGGGACGTCGCCACATAGCCGCCGTAGTACCCGAGCCCGGAGCCGAAGAGCGGGTTTCGGGACATCACGTCGAACGCCTGTTGCCAAAGCGCCATGCGCCCGCCTGCGGACGACTTCACGAAGTAGACCGGATTCAACAGGTCGAGCGCCCGGTGTCGAAGGGACGGCACACAGAGCCCGAACGCCGCGATGCCCCCCAAAACGGGCAGGAGGCGCCGCTCAAACGCCGCGGAAACCAGGACGGCGGCCGCGAAGAGACCGAGCCAGGAGCCGCGATCATACGTCATGAAAAGCGCGCCCAGCGCGACGAAGGCGCCCACCAGATACACCCTGCGACGCCGCTTGTCCTGATCGACGGCGAAGAGGCCAAGCATCAGGGGCAGCGTGAGCTCCAGATTCGCGCCGAATTCCGCCGGCGACTTCATCACCGTGAACACGCGGGTCCTGACGTGCTCGCCCACGTCGAGCCACTGGCTCGGGATGGGCACTTTGATGAGAAATTGAAACCAACCGTCTACACCCATCAGCATAGACATGGCGATCACGCCATAGAACAGCTTCAGGGTGTCCTCCGCGTCGAGGGCGAGCGGGACGAGCAGGCCAACGAAGATGTATTCCACGTCCACCGTCCACGCGTTCAGGGCGAGAACGGGATGCTTGAGATCTGCCAGCACGAGGGCCAGCGTATAGACTACGTACCACCATGCGTACTTCGCCCACGCAGGCTGTGAACGCTCCACGCCGTATGCGCGGCGCACCAGCGCTGCCCAAGCGAGCGCGAAGACCGGAAATACACCCCAGACATTGGCGATGGGGTTCAAAAATGTAACGCCCAACCCTTGGTTGATGATGGCAAACGCGCCAAGCGCATAGACCGCCATATAGGCGACGCGCTTGCCCTGCGCCGCCCTCGCGTCGAACGACAACAGGACCGAGCCTGGATCGTCTCGCGACATGCCAGCACTCCTAGCACTCGAAATTCGGACATGGCTCGTCCTGCGAACCACACTATACTCATTCTACCCGAAAATCTGCGGGGCGCATACGCCGCGTTTCCGACATTTTGGCAAACGTTTCGACGAAGATCGCCGGGCGGATCGCGTGGCAGCGGTTGAACTTGCGCTGGGCGGGGTGGGTCTGATTTAAATAGCAAGAGTAGAGACTGAGGGACGGAGTGAGATGCCGTGCGAAGGTCGAGAACGAAGCGCGCACAGCGCCGGGATGGCGCCGTAGCGCCGCCCGATCCGGCGAAGATTGCGAAGCGGCGCCGCTTCCGCGTTCACGTCGTGTACAGCCTCGTGTTTCTCTCGTTCACCTCGCTCATTCTGCGCTTGGCGTACGTGCAGGTGGTGAAGGGCGCCTCGTTTCGCGCTTCGGAACAATTGACCCAATACGCCCGCGTACCCATCCTCCCGCAGCGCGGTTGGATTTACGACGCCAACGGCCAAGTGCTGGCGTGGGACAAACCCGTCCTCACGATTCAGTTCAATCGCTACACGCAGATCTCGGACGCGGAGATGCACCGCGTCGCGTCCATCCTCGCGCCCGTGCTTCAGACGACGCCGCAGGCCCTGTATCAAGCCATGCAGAGCGACCCAGGGGCCCTGCAGGTCACGCTCGCCCGGAATGTGACCGACGCGCAGGTCGCGTACGTGGTCGAGCACCAGAGCGAGTTGCCGAACATTCAGGTGGTCCAAGATTACGAGCGCCAGTACCCATATGGCGATCTCGCCGGGCAAGTGCTCGGCTATGTCGGCGCCATCACCGCTCAGAACGTGAGCCAATACAAGGGGTATTTGTACAGCCAGCAGGTCGGCGAAACGGGCATTGAGTACGAGTATGAGCATCTCCTTCAGGGCAAGCCGGGCTATGAACTGGTGACGGTCACGTCGAGCGGGACGGCCGTGGGCAGCGTGGGCGAGATTGCCCCGCAAAACGGGGACAACATCCAGCTCACCCTCGACGGGCATGAGCAGGCGGTGGCGCAGGAACTCCTGCAGAACATGATCGACTCGTCGCAGACGAACAAGCAGGATATCACGGACGCCGCGGCGGTAATGCTGAACGTCAAGACGGGCGGCGTGATCGCGATGGTGAGCTATCCGTATCTGGACCCCAACTGGTACACAGACGGCACATATGTCAATCACGTCCATTATCTGGAGACCTCAGGGGCTCAGCTGAACAACGTGATTGACACGTTCAACTATCCCGGCTCGACGGTGAAGCCGGCGAACATGCTGGCGGCGCTCAAGGCGGGCGTGGTGACGCCGAAGACCGAGATCTTGGACGACGGGTACATCTACATCGGCACACAGCGCAAAAACGAGGACGAGGGATTCGTGTTTGGCTGGGTGAACCCCATCGAGGCCATCACGGTGTCGAGCGACGTGTTTTTCTACGAGCTTGGCCTGCACCTTGGTAAGTGGTTTGGGTCCAGCCCGACGTCTGGAGGGACGTATCCCGCTTCGGACGGCAGCTATCAGAACTACTTGGATACCGACTTTGTGAAGGGCATCAACGCGATGTTTCAGGAAGAGGAAGACTTCGGCCTCGGCACGCTGACCGGCATCGACTTGCCTTTCGAGGAGCACGGCGAGTTCTATATTGAGGACTATCGGAAAGGCAACATCCAGGTGCCGTACAATCTGCAGGCGAGCGAGGCGTCCATCGCGAAGACCGGAAAGTATGTGAACTACGGCTCGCCAGCGAGCCTGGCGGACGCGGCCATCGGCCAGTCGCAGATGTTCACGCCCATGGAGCTCGGCGTCTACGCCATGACGCTGGCGGACGAGGGGCTCAGGCTCAAGCCCCACTTGCTCGAGAACGTCTATGCGCCGAACGGCACGCCGAACTCGGGCGCAAAGCCCATCTTCACGTACAAGACGCAGATTCTCGGCCGCGTGAGCGCCGCGCCGTGGCAGTGGGATCTCATTCAACAGGGCATGTACGGCGTGACGTCCAATCCGGCGGGCACGGCGTATTACGCCTTCCTGGGAGCGCCCTATCAGGCCGCTGGAAAGACGGGGACGGCGCAGATTGTCATCAACGGACACCGCACCGACAACTCGGTGTTCATCTGCTACGCGCCGCTGAATCACCCGCTCGTGGCGGTGGCGGTGATGGCACCGGGCGGAGGCTACGGCGCGAGCTTTTCGGCCATCCTGGCGCGCAAGATGATCGATGCGTATTTCGACGAGCATCACGAGCCTTGGATGCCGAAGAGCCAGTGGACCAACACGGCCATTCCGTCCAACTGGACTCAGTCGCCCGCGTACCTGCTGCCGGAGCAGAGCCATTGATGGCCATCCGTTCCTGCGCTATCATGGGGGTACTTGTGTGGCCACAGCGATCATCCGCTGTGGCCTTTCTCGAGTCTTGAGATCCGAGGTGTCTTCATTGACGGAAGGGTTCCGCCGTAGGTCCGCCGGGTGGCGGCGGTTCACGATGTATCTGGTGCTCTTGGTGGCGCTCGCGGTGGCCGCGTACCTCGGGCGCGAGTCGGAGCGGCTTCAGTCGCTGCCTTCGCTGGACCGGCAGATCATCGAGTGGGGCATCGCGCTCGTCTGGTTTGTGATGGGCGCCTTGGTCGTCAACCAGCTTCGCCGCACGGTTAACGCCATGGCGGCTCGGCACCCGAGCGCGGACATCCGCGTACTGAGCGTGATCAATCGGGCGCTGAGCGCGGTGGGTTACGTGTTTGTCCTTGTGATTGGCCTCAATCTGCTGCAGGTCAAGGTCGGCAGCATTCTCGTCGGCGGCGCGGTGACGGGCGTCATTGTCGGCGTGGGTGCGCAGTCGACGCTCGCGAATCTCATCGCGGGACTGGTACTGTTTGCGGTCCGGCCGTTTCAGCTCGGAGAATACGTCAGCTTCCGCACGTATCTGTTCGGCGGCGTCGAGTACAGCGGCACCGTCGTAGACGTGAATTGGTATCATACCATCCTCGAAGAGGGCGGCGTCCGCCGCGTTCTGCCGAACGCGTCGGTGGTGAGTTCCGCCATCACGGTGGGCGCGCGCGAAGGGAACAAGCTGTGTACGGTCCCGCTGCCGTATGCCATTTCGTTTCGCGAATTCGAGGCGAAGATGATCGAGATGACCGGAGGGCAGGCGACACTCGCCATCCGGGAGTTTGGCACGGATACGTACACCGTACAGGTGGAGATTCCGGCCGAGATCGATCTCGAGGTCGTTCGCGAGGCCATCGCGGCGTTTCGGGCGCAAACGTGAGCGGTGACCCTTCGCCTTGATCTCCTTCTGTATACTAGAATCGAAGTGCAGGACGCATGAGGAAGGGGAGTTCTCGTGGCAGTGTCGAGCGCCATTCCCAAGACGATGAAAGCCGCCTACCTCGTCGGTACCCGACAGGTGGAAGTCCGCGAGGTTCCGGTGCCTGAGCCTGGGCCGGACGACGCGCTAATTCGGGTGGAAGCGGTCGGGGTATGCGGTTCCGACGTCCACTACTACGAACACGGCCGGATTGGCAGGTACGTGGTCGACGGCCCGCTCATTCTGGGCCACGAGGCGAGCGGCGTCGTCGTGGCCGTCGGCGCGAACGTGAAGCATCTGCGTCCAGGCCAGCGCGTGGCCATCGAGCCCGGCGTGACCTGCGGGCGGTGTGACTTTTGCAAATCGGGGCGGTACAACCTGTGCCCTCACGTCCGCTTCCTCGCGACGCCGCCCGTCGACGGCGCGTTTGCCCAGTACATCGCCCACCGCGCGGACTTCGTCCATCCCATCCCGGACGACATGTCGTACGAAGAGGCGGCGATGGTCGAGCCGTTCTCCGTCGCGCTTCACGCCATCCGGCGATCCAGCATGCGCCCTGGGGATCGCGTCGCCATCGCTGGAATGGGGCCCGTGGGCCTCTTCACGGTGATCGCGGCGCGGCGGCTCGGCGCGGGCGACGTGGTGGTCAGCGATACGGTGGAGAAGCGGCTTCAACTCGCGCTTCAGCTCGGGGCCACGGAGGCGGTGCATGCGAAGCGGGGCGCCATCGCGGACGCGGTTCACGAGCGTTTTCCTGAAGGCGTCGACGTGGCCATCGAGACGGCCGGCCATCCCGACGCGGTGGCCTCCCTCTTGCCGGCGCTGCGCCGCGGCGGGCGGCTCGTGGTGGTGGGCCTGTCGCAGTCGCCGCTCAAGGAACTCGATCTGACGCAGCTTACGGACGGCGAGATCGAGATGGCCGGCGTGTTCCGATACGCCAACACGTATCCTGCGGGCATTCAGCTCATGCGCGAGATCGACGTGTGGGACCTCATCACGGACACGTTTCCCCTCGCGGAGGCCGGGGACGCCCTCGAGCGCGCGCGGACGAACAAGAGCGAGAGCATCAAGGTCATCGTCTACCCGCAGGCGTAAAAACGGGCGATCGCGACCAAAGCCGCGATCGCCCGCTGTGCCATTCGCGCCTACAGCACATGGCTGCCTGCGAGGCCGAGCAGGTACGAGACCACGCCGACAATGACGCCTGCAATCGTCATCTCGATGCCACTCGACCACCAGGAACGAACGGTGACGAGGCTCTTCAACGCACCAACGACAAAGTGTGCGGCAAGGCTCACCGCCGCCGCGGTGATGATGGCTGCCAGCCCGTGCATGAAGAAGAACGGGATGAGCGGGACCACGCCGCCGATGAAGGTCGACAGGCCACCAGAGAATGCCGCACCCCAGGCGTTGCCACGGCTTGCCTCGTGGATGCCGTGCTTCTCCTGTGCCATGGTCTTGAGGAAGAGGTCGTCGTCCTTGGCGATGCGCTCGGCGATTTCTTTGGCCTCGTGCGGCTCGAACCCGCGGGTTTCGTAGATGAGCGAGAGGATCTGCACCTCCCGCTCCCGGTTTTTCTCGATGTCCCGCTTCGCTTCGTGGAACGCCTTGTCCAACAGCTCGTTTTCCGATCTCGTCGCGAGCCAAGCGCCGGCAGCCATGGACAGCGTACTCGCTAAGGCCCCGAAAAAGCCCGAGATGAGGATGGTCTGATTGTTGCCCGTGTAACCGGCGACACCGGCGATGATGCCAAAGATGGCGCCGAGTCCGTCGTTCACGCCGTAAATGGCATCGCCGATCCAGCTCGGCGTCTTGCGCTGTTCTCGTCCCATGAGTTCATCGAGTTTGGCGGATGGTGAAAGGGTGCTCATCTTCCATCGTCCTCAGTTCTGCAAAGATTTGGCCGCCTAAGGCCGGTGCAACACCTACACAACCTCATCATAATGGCGCTTGGTAAAATAAGTCAACCCTAAGCGTTCCAGTTAGCACCACCTTATCGAGCCCATTAGGACAAAGATCGGCCAGGGAGGAGATCGAGCATGACGGATCAAGCGCCGTCTCTGAAAGAAACGTACGCTTCCCGCTTTCGCGTCGGCGCTGCGGTCAACGCGGCGACCGTTCACACGCACGCGCATCTCCTGGCGATTCACTTCAGCAGTGTGACGCCGGAGAACGAGATGAAATGGGAGCGCATCCATCCGGAGGAGAATACGTATTCTTTTTCGGCTTCCGACCAAATCGTTTTATTTGCCCGCGATCACGACATGTTCGTGCGCGGCCACACGCTCGTGTGGCATAACCAGACGCCTTCTTGGGTGTTCCTGGACTCTTTCGGCCAACCTGCGCCCGCAAAGCTCGTGGAAGGGAGGCTCGAGAGGCACATCGCCGAAGTCGTGGGTCACTACCGCGGCGCCGTCTCGTGCTGGGACGTGGTGAACGAGGCCGTGATCGACCAAGGCGACGGCTGGCTGCGCCCGAGCCCATGGCGGCAGGCGCTGGGGGACGACTACATCGAGAAGGCGTTTCGATTGGCGCACCAAGCCGATCCCGACGCGCTGCTCTTCTACAACGACTACAACGAGACGAAGCCCGACAAACGGGACCGCATCCTGCGGCTGCTCGGACACCTGTTGGACCGCGGAGTGCCCGTTCATGGCATGGGGCTGCAGATGCACGTCTCCCTGGACGATCCGCCCATCGAGGAGATGGAGGAGGCCATCGAGCAGTACCGGGCGCTTGGCCTTCGGCTGCACGTCACGGAGCTCGATGTGAGCGTGTACCCGTGGGTGCACGAGCCGGATCGCCCACAGGCGCCTGCGCGGCCGTACGACGAGGAGCTGGCCGAGCGGCTCGCGGCGCGCTACGAGGCGCTGTTTGCGCTCTTTTTGCGGCATCGGGACGCCATCGACAACGTGACGCTCTGGGGCGTGGCGGACGACTCGACGTGGCGAGACGACTTCCCCGTCAAGGGCAGGAAGGACTGGCCGCTTCTCTTCGACGTCCATCACCGCCCGAAGGAGGCGTTCTGGCGGGTGGTGCGCCTCGCCCAACAGTGAGCTTTTCGGCCTCGCGCCCGAGTGGTAGAATGTGCCCAAGAAGGCGAAGGTGAGGGATCGCGATGTCCCTGGGGCGCGTGGTGCGTGGGGTGTGCTGGGCAGGTGTGGTGGGGTTGGTCGCCGCGAGCCCGCCGGTTGCGGCGGCTTCGTCGTCGCCCGGGCCCGAGCTGCAGCAGGCCATTCAATCGTGGCGGCAGGCGCCGTATCGCCAGACGCAGGCATCCGGCGAGGCGAGCCTTTCCGTCGCCTGGCAGGCCGCGTATGCGCAGTCGCCAGCCTGGACCCAGCTCGCCCAGAAGCTCGCGCGCGACGGCCAGTTGGCGCTCTTTCGGGCGGAGGACGACGTGTGGCAGGTAAACGGGAAACAGGCCGAGTCGTACACGTGCGCCGGCGCCACCGGGAATGCGAGCGTGTTCTGGTTCGGAGGCGCGGCGTACGAAAAGGAGCAGGCCGGCTGGGTGAGCACCGCGACGCCGTTGACCCCATGGGATCCTGTGCTCGGCGCGTGGACGTCGCCGCGCATGGTGTCGCAAGGCGGGAGCGAAGACGAGGTGGTGGCGGTCATGGATGCGGCATCCGCGAGATCCGCATTTGGTCCGTGGGTCGCGGGCGTCGTCGGCTCCGCGCTCTTCGGCGGCCGCGGGATGTCAAAATCGGACCTTCAGGCGCTTCTCGCTCACACCACGGTGTACGGCCACTTTGCCATCTCTCGCGCTTCCGGGGCACCGCAGCTTCAGAGTGCGACCGTCGCGGCGGTCATCGGCGTGCCGTCCGCTGTCGTCGCGCACGCGCTGGGGGACAAGGCCGCTATCGCCGTGCGGAGCATGACCTGGCGAATCGTCTGGACCATGAAGACGAGCTACCTGCACGTCTCACAGCCGCTGCCGCAAGGACTCCATCCGGCCGGGTGGCCTTCAACGGGGTCCGGAAATTCGACCGGGAGCGGCGCCGGCGAAGGCAACGCGACGCCGTCCAACAACGAGACCGCGGGCGGATCGCTGGAAAACGGCACGTGATGTCATTCGGGGAAAGGGCGAGGGCGATGCAACTCCTGCGCGTGGAACGCGGTGTGGAACTTCTGAACGACGATGGGGAACGGATAGGGTATATCACCTGTACCGACCGGGGAGATGGCGTGTGGACCATTGATCACACGGTGGTCGATCCGGCCTATCAGGGGCAGGGGCTTGCTGCCAAGCTTGTCGACGAGTTGGTAGCGATGGCCCGCGAGCGGGGCGTGAAGCTGCTCCCCGTGTGTTCGTACGCCGTGCTGCGCTTTCGACGGAGGTCGGACTACGCCGACGTCCAGGCCTGATGGCGCGCTCGGCACCGCGACGCATCCCCCTCCCAAAGAGCGGCGAGGGGGATGCTTCTTCCGTCAGCGCACCAGCGCGTCCAGCGCGGGAACCGCGTGCACGCCGTCGCCGATGTCGGTGATGTAAAACGAGGGACTGCGGCCCATGGCGCGTTGATACGCTGCTTCGACGTGCCTCGTGAACGCTTCCACCGCATCCTCTCGAACCAGACTGACGGTGCATCCGCCAAAGCCCGCGCCCGTCATGCGCGATCCGATGCAGCCCTCCGCGCTCCACGCCGCTTCGACGAGGGCGTCCAGTGCCTCACCAGTCACCTCGTAGTCGTCGCGGAGCGATTGGTGCGACGCGTTCATCAGCTCACCGAACGCTTCGATGTTCCCATCTGCCAACAGCCGCGCGGCCTCCCGCGCCCGGTGGCTCTCCATGACGACGTGCCGCGCCCGGCGGACGAGGATTTCCGCCTCGAATCCTGGCGCGCCCTCCGCGCGCAAGAGCGACTCCACCTCGGGCCACTGGCCTGGCTCGATTTCCGCGAGCGCGTGAACGTCCGGAAACCGGTGTTTCACAATAGCAAGCGCCGCCTCGCATTCCGCGCGCCGCTCGTTGTATTTCGATCCCGAGAGCTTCCTCGGCACGTTGCTGTTGGCGATGACCAGGCGATACCCCTCTGAATGCACGGGCACCCATTCGTACGCGAGCGTGAGGCAGTTGAGTGAAAGCGCCATGTCCTTCTTGCCCATGGCGACGGAGAACTGGTCCATCACGCCGCAGTTGACGCCCACGAATTCGTTTTCCGCCTGTTGCGCGATCACGGCGAGCGACTCGCGGTCCAGCCCAGCGCCCGTCAGGTCGCTGATGGCGAACGCGGTGACCACCTCGACGGATGCACTCGAGGACAGGCCAGCGCCAATCGGGAGATTCCCGAAGAAAAACAGGTCCATGCCTGGCGCTTCCACGCCTCGGCGGCTCAGCACGTCGATCACGCCAAGGGGATAGTTGGCGAAGTCCTGCTCCGGGCGGAACCGCACGTCGTCCGCATCCACCTCGACGACGTGATTCGAAAACGTTGTTGCGAATCGGAACCGGCGGTCGGCGCGGGGGCGCACCACGAGCCATGTGCCCATCGTGAGCGCGGCGGGCAGCACGTAGCCCCCGTTGTAGTCGGTGTGCTCGCCGATGAGATTGACTCGCCCCGGCGCGAAGTACGCCCGCAGTTCACGCGCGTCGCCGGGCGAAAAGGCGAGGATGTGGTCCATCAGGTTAGGCCAGGGGATCGACATGTCGGTTCGCTTCCTTTCGTTTCTGAATCGCTTCCCGCAGTTGCGGCGCGGTCGCCTCGACCGCCATCGGGTTGCACGGCGCCCATGCCCCCGTCTCCGACGACGCGAGGTACTTCAGGCGCGTGGCCGTCTGCAGCGGCGGGTAGAATTCGATATGAAAGTGAAAGTCGACGGGCTCCGCCTGATTCACAGGGCTCTGGTGAAGCACCATCATGTACGGGAACTCGCGGTCAAACAGCGCATCCATGCCGCTCGTGACGCGCTTGAGGATGCGGGCGAGATCCGTCCGCTCGTCGTCCGTGAACTCCAGCAGGCTGCCGACGTGCCGCTTGGACGCGATGAACGCGCCGTACGGGTAGTCCGTGAAGAACGGGATGTACGCGTAAAAGTGCTCCGTTTCTTCGAGCATCCGCTTGCCAAACGCGACCTCCTCGCGGTTGATGTCGCACATGAGGCAGCGGCCGGTCTCCTTCCGGTGTGCCGCAAACGACTCCATCTCGACCCTGAGCTTCTGCGGCACGTACGGGTAGGCATAGATCTGACCGTGCGGGTGTGGCATGGTGACGCCGACCTCAGGGCCGCGATTCTCGAAGATGAGCACATATTGATGACGTGGATTCGAGGCCAGATCCCGAAAACGCTCGGTCCAGAGATCGACCAGCTTGCGAATGTGCGCCACCGGAAGTTCGGGCAGCGTCGTGGTGTGCTCCTTCGAGTATAAAATGACTTCGCATTTTCCGTAAGCGGGTTCAACGCGATAAAGCTCGGTCGCCACGTCGTCCGGCTGCGGCGGATTCGGAGACAGCGCGGGAAAGTCGTTGTCATACGCCAGGACGTCGTAGTCGTCCGGCACCTTGCCCGAGCCAGGACAAAATGGGCAGTTGTCCTTCGGCAGATTCGGGCGCTTGTGGCGATTCGACGCCACCATGGTCCAGTCGCGCAACAGCGGGTTGTATCGGAGTTCGGTCATTGGGCATCACCTCGATGGGAGGATTCGGCGTTCGGCGCATCGGCAATGATGAGCTCCACGTCGCAGTCCGCGAGGGCGGCCGCTTCCGCCTCGCCCGGCCACCGGTCCGTAATGAGCGCATCGATTTCGTTCAGCTTCGCGAAGCTCATGAGCGACTCTACACCCCATTTGGTGTGATCGGCGAGCACCACCACGCGTGCGGCGCGTTCCATCATCGCTCGGTTGACCGCGGCTTCGAGCACGTTGGGCGTCGACAGGCCGTGATCGACGTGCAGGCCGCTTGCGCCCACAAACAGAAGGTCCGCCCGGAATTGGCGGATCATCTGCTCGGCCACGGGGCCCACGAGGGCGTCGCTCGGCGTTCGAAACTGGCCGCCCGTGAGGAAGATGTCGCTGTAGCCGTTCTTGCTCAACTCGGTTGCGACATTCACGGAGTTGGTGAGAAACGTCAGCTTCTGAAAGCCGGCGATATGTTGCGCGAGGACCCACGTGGTCGTGCCGGCGGCAATGGCGATGGTCATGCCGGATTCAATCTGCCGAAGCGCGGCCTTGGCGATGGCCATCTTCTCCGGGATCTGGAGAATGCGCTTGTCGGTGTACGGCAGCTCGCGGGCGGCACGCGCCACCTGGCCGCCGCCAAACGCGGTCTCGACGAGGCCCTGTGCCTCGAGCGCTTTCATGTCGCGGCGGACCGTGATCTCGGACACGCCGAGCTTCTCCGCCAACTGGCGGTACGACGCGAAGCCGTGCTGCGCGAGCAGTTCCAAAAGCACGCGCTGTCGCTCCTTTGGGTACACCCCTCTCACCTCGCGCCCTTTGATCAAAGTTTATCATAACATAGCCTCTCTATTTTCATCATATGATATTTCGTGACGAAGCGGCGCATCTTGCCACGGATGGCGTACATACGGCTGCGTTTCCTGCGCATCCTAAGGCCGACGACACCATACTCACCTTAGGAGGTCGAGTCATGCAGCAGCAGCCACACATGCAGCCTCACATGCAGGGCAACATGATGCCGAACGCCCAGGCGGGATCGCAGGGGCAGGGCCAAAACGCGCCCAACGCGCCCTTTGGTGCGCACGAGATCATCGGGATGAACGAGGTCCTGCAGGCCACGTCGGCGAACGCCGAGGTCCTGAACTTCCTCGCGCATCACGCGCAGGACCCTCAGGTGCGCCAGCTGCTCGAACGCCAGGCCCAGGCTATGGAGCAACACTACATCGAGGGCGTGCGCGTCCTGCAGACCAACAGCCCCATGGGCGGACAGGGTTACCAGACGTCGATGCACACGCAGCCCAAGCTGGGGCTTCGCCATCCCACGTATCCTGCACCTAACCTGCAGGCGCAGGCGCCGTCCGATCGCGCCATCTGCGCCGTCGCGCTGAACCTGCACAAGTTCGGCGCGATGATGTGCACCATGTTCGCGCTGGAATGCGCCAATCCGCAGTTCCGCACGTTCCTCATGACGAGCGCCAGCCTGTGCGACCGCATGGCGTATGATCTGTTCGCCTACATGAATCAAAAGGGAGACTACCAGGTCGCGACGCTGCAGAAGAACACGACGCAGACGATGATCGACTCGTACCAAATGCCCGGGGGGATGGCGCAGCCCGGCATGCCGCAGGCGCCGAACGTCCAATGAGTTGGGCGGCCCGCGCGGGGCCGCCTGCTTTCAATCATGATTCGAGAAATCGCGCGTATGCTGGTCTTCGGAGACCTTCGCCTTCCAGATCTCTCGCGCAAGGAGTCGATCGAGATGCTGTCGACGGTGGATCAGATGGTGGCGTACTGCTTCGGCAGACAGGACATTCTGGACCGTGCGCACAACCACTTTGAGCAGACCATCGACGAATTGCTGAGCGAAGGGGAGGTCATCTGGACGCGCGATCCCGTCGCTGGCGTCATCGCGCACAATGGGCGCTGGTACGTGTGGTTTCGACACGTGCAAGACGACGGCCGGATCGAGGGGAAACTGTTTGCTTGCGACGATGAGATGCGGGTCGTTTCCCTCGTCGTGGAGGAGATCCCTTGGTTGGAGCCCGACTGTCGGATGAAGCTGCTTCGAGCGCTGCGCGCGGCGCATCAAACCGCCTGACGCCGCGCGAGGAAGCTTTGCGCGAGGCCCTGGTTTCAGGGCTTTTTTCATCGCCAAAAAATCGCAGGCCCGATGGCTTTATCTGTCGAGGAGAATCCGATAGGATCGAACCATGTAGAAACCGAGGCAACGCTTCGGGCCATTGCGAGGGGACGCTTGTGAAGACGCTCAAAGGCATGGACGCACTCGAGGTCGCCGCTCGATACGGCATTACGCTCTATGATACATATTATGGGAATGAAGTGACCGTGCAGGAGGCGCGCGAGTTCATCGAGGCCAAGCGGGATCCGGACAGCTTCATCCTCAAGGATTGGCCGGATACCGAGGAAGAGGCCGAGGATGTGCTCCTCATGCACATCTATCAGGCGCTTCGGGAGAAGAAGCAGGCGCACGGGCGGGTGGATCTCGTCATCGAAGAGACGGAGGGCCCCGTCATCAACGTGGCCGCGGCGGAACTGGCGGCGCTTCGCCTCGGCAGCCGTCGCATGCTGGAGGTGGACGATCGCGACGACGGCGTCTACTACCACGTGCCGCGGACCGCTCGGCTGACGGACGAATTCCTGGAGAAGCTTGGCCAGTTCGTCTGCGAGGAGTGCCGCCATTTCGATCTCGCCGGACCCTACCACGAGGCGTGCCTGTACGCGCTTGTGAACGCCATTCGGCGCGGGGAGTTTGAGCTCGAGGACATCGTGGAGGAACGGCCTGCGGACGGGAGCCCGCTCGGCCGATTGTTTGGCTCCAACTTCGGCATGTGGTCCCGCCGCGTCTCGGAGACGAAGTCGCGCCTGCAACAGGCGTGGAAAAAGCGGCGTCGCGCCGTGCTTTCTCGCATTGAGGACAAGCGCGAAGCACAGCCGGGCGAAGAAAAGGCGAAATCCGCCGCGCAAGACTGGACCACGGCCACGTTGCACCGGACGCTCGCCGGGCTACAGCGCACGCGCATGGCGGCAAAGGCCGCGGAAAAGCGGGAGGAAGCCGTCGAGAGGCTCGCGGTGCCGGCGCCCGAAGGCGCGGGCGAAATTGTCGATGCGCTTAGCGAGTCGCCGCACGAAGGCGCGCGCCGCGAGCGGATTACGAAGCGGGCGCTGATTCGATACCTGGAGCAGGTCGAGATTGTCGACGAGTCCGGGGAGGAGGCGCGGGAACTCGCCGATCTCCGCCAGCGGTGCATCGAGCTCGAGGCGCTGCTCGACTCCGCCAACACGCGCTACGATCGCGCCCGCGCCGAAATCGACCGCTGGAAGCGCCAGTACGAGGCGCTGAAGAAAGACATGGACACCGTGCTGCAGGCGCTCCAGATTGCCCGCAGGCACGCAGGGGACGAGGCGGCGCCCACGGGTCAGGACGAGGCGTGACGGCGCGGCGGCTCGGTTATGGAGCCGGCGTGTGCGGGGCCTGCTCGTTCCGGGGCAAAAGGCTTGGGTGGCGCATGAGTGCGTACGCGCCGGCGGCGACGCTGGCGAGCAGCGCCCCGGTCACCCAGAACACGCCGTGGATGCTCGTCGCGTCCGCGATGGCGCCACCCACCAGCGGCCCGACCGTGTTGCCAATCTGGTTGGCCGTCTGATTCAGTCCGAAGGCACGGCCGCGAAACGTGGCTTCGGTCGAGCGCACGATGAGCCCGTTGATGGCCGGGTACACCGCGCAGAAGAACGCGCCGTACACGAAGCGGACGGCCGCGAAGGCAATCACGTTGTGAAACGGGATCTGCATGAAGGTCCATACGGCGCCGCCCGCGAGGCCGATGGTGAGCACCTTCGCGAAGCCGATGCGGTCCGCGTACTTGCCCCAAAGCGGCGCGAACACTACGCTCGCGATCCCGGCGAGCGAAAACACAAGCCCTGCGAGAAACGACGCGTTCTTCGCGCTGGCGGACGGATCGAGCTCGGCGATGTACAGGGTCAGAACCGGCTCGATGGTCATGATGGAAAATGAGACCACCATGTTGAGCGAAAGGGCTGTGAGAAGGGGCTTGTTGTGAAGCGCCCCGCCAATGGCGCCAAGCACTGAGGGCCGGGACGTGGCGCGTTTTTTGTTCATCTCTCGCACGAAGAGGAGAGCGAGCAGGGTGGAGATGAGCACGAGGACGGAAGCGCTCCCAAATGCCACGCGGTTCCCGAACAGCCGCGCGATGGTGCCGCCGAGCAGCGGCCCGACAATGCCGCCCGCGGAACTCGCGGCGGAGATGGTCGACAGCGCGTAACCCACCTTGTCCTCTGGCGTGTTGCTCCCCACCAGCGCCACGGAACCCGGGATGTACCCCGACAGGAGCCCCTGAAGCGTGCGCAGGACGAGGAGTTCCCACGGATGTTGCACAAAGGCCGTCAGGCCATAGATCACGAACAACACAAAGCCCGCCCGGACGATCATCGGCTTCTGACCGTATCGATCCCCGAGCGAGCCCCAGTAGGGCGCCGCGATGGCGCCGGCGACGAACGCCGCGCTGTAGAGTGCGCCGGACCAGATGTCGGTGTGTTGGTGCACCCCGATTTTGAGCAGAAACAGCGGAAGAAACGGGTTGACCATGGAGTAGCTCGCGGACGTGAGCAGCGTCCCAATCCAGAGGACTACTAGGTTTCGTTGCCAGGTTTCCATCTGCCATCACCAACGTTTTTCTTTTTATCTTACCGCTATCTCGATGGCGCGGGGCAACGAATTTCAGCGAATCGAAATGTGGTTCCCAATTTAAGTGCGAAGCGGTATCATGGGTCTAACATGATTAGGAATTTTGCTGAAAACGTTGGATGGAAATCGTTCGTACAAGGGAGGACGCCTGATGCCGCAGATTCGCCAAGTCATCAGCACGCTGACCAACGATGGCAAGGAGATTATGGGACCGGACGTGTTGGTCTATCACTACCCGGACAACAGCATTCTCAACGGCTCGCTGCTCACGGTGGAGTCGAATCATTTCGCGGTGTTGAAGTCGCGCGGCGCCATTTTGAACGTGTACGAGACGGGACAGTACGTCATCCAGACGCCGGATCGCCCCATCATCGGCGCGTTCCAGCAGGCGTTCTTCGGGGGCCAAAGCCCGTGGCAGTACGAGGTAATATACATCAACCGGGCGAAGCTCATCCTTGAGGTGTCGGGCGTGGCCTATTCCAAGGAGATGGCGGAGATGGGCTACCACGTGAGCTGTTACGTCCACGTGGACACCAAGGAGGATGCCCTGAAGCTCGTGCAGCACATGCCGATGTCAGGCCATTACGTGAGCATGAAGGAGGTCAATTGGTACGCGGGACCGGTCATCGAGCAGTCCATCAACAAGATCGTGCAACTGACCGAATTGGAGCGCGTCAATGAACGCATGCCTGAAATTTTGGAACTCGTGAAGGAGCACCTTCAAGAGTTCCTCTCGGTCTACGGGCTCACGCTGAACGACGTGAAGGCGCTCGTGTATCCGCGGGACGAGCGGATGAAGGAGTTGATTGCGCTGCGCGCGTTTGGGCTTTCGGAGATCGACGCGGTTCGGTATTACACGGCGATGATCATGGCGCAAAAGGGCGTCATTTCCGCGCCGAACATGGCTATCGGCGAGCCGTTCTTCATCGGGAATCCACAGGTCGCGGCCGACCGCATCACGCAGGTGGAGAGCAAGCACTGAGGAGGCGTTGCGATGAGCGATCTGATGCGGTACGGCATAGCGGTGTCCCCAGGGACGCCGGTCAATCAAATTCTCACGGGTTGGATGAACGCTTGGTTCGTGAACATGCGTGATCCACGTTTCCGCCTGCGCGAGCGGATGGTTGCGTTTCACAACGCGATGGATCGAGCGTTTGGCGCGTACCTAGCCCAGCTGCGGGAAGAGTTGGCGTCGCTCCGCAAGCGCCTTCCGCAGCCGACGCGCGAGGACCCGTTCCCGAACCTCGAGGCGCTCTCGGCTGTGAAGGAGCTTGAAGCCTATATCCGGCGTGTGGAATCGGTGCGGACCCTTGCGCTGTCGGCGCCGGTGCCGCCGGACGAGTATGTCTTTCACGGCCGAGCGGAGCACGAAGGACTGCTCAATGAGCTCGCTCGGATGGACGGCGAGATCGCCGAGAAGATGCAGGCGCTCTCGCCGGAGACCATCGATGAGGTCGAGCAGATGCTTCGGGCGCGGAACGAGCGGTGGCACGCGCTGGTTCAGCCCTGATTACGGCAGGAGGCGCGGGGGCGTGCGCGGGATCATCGACTCCGCAATCGCCTTCGCCGTCTCGTCCGCCGCGCCGCACGCTTCGAGATAGAACTGCATTTGCGACGCCACCTTGGGTTCGCCGGGCCTGGGCTCGACTTTCTCGTACTGGCCGTTGGCCGCGAGGATCCAGCGGTTGACGTTGTCCCGGAGCTGCACGTCGAGAATGTGCTTCAGGCGCTGCTTGAGATTGTCCTGCAGCACCGGAAACAGAATTTCGACGCGGCTGACCATGTTGCGCGTCATCCAGTCGGCGCTCGCGAGATAGTACTCTTCCTCGCCCCCGTTCAGGAAGTAGTAGATGCGGCTGTGCTCGAGAAAGCGCCCGACGATGCTCGACACGCGGATGTGATCGCTCACGCCGGGGATCCCCGGGCGCAGGCAGCAAATTCCGCGCACCAGGAGATCGATCTCGACGCCCGCTTGTGACGCTTCGAACAGGGCGAGGATGAGGTCCTTGTCGGTCAGCGCGTTCATCTTGGCGATGATCCGCGCGGGCCGCCCTGCGCGGGCGTGATCGATCTCGCGGTGGATGAGCTTGAGAAACGCGTCCTTCAGACCGTGCGGAGCCGTTGCGATGCGCCGCCACGCGGGCGGATCGGCAAACCCCGTGAGGTGGTTGAAAAAGAGCGACGCGTCCTCGCCGAACTCTTCGCGCGCAGTGAACATGCCGAGATCCGTGTACAGGCGCGCCGTGTTGTCGTTGTAGTTCCCGGTGCTGAGGTGGACGTAGCGGACGATCCGCTCGCCTTCGCGCCGCACGACAAGCGCGATTTTGCTGTGCGTCTTGAGCCCCACGAGGCCATAGATCACATGGCAGCCGGCCTCCTCGAGTTTCTTCGCCCACACGATGTTGTTCTCCTCGTCAAACCGGGCCTTGAGTTCCACCAGGACGGTCACCTGCTTGCCATTTTCCGCCGCCCGCGCGAGCGCGTGGACGATGGGCGAATTCCCGCTCACGCGATACAGCGTCTGCTTGATGGCGAGGACCTGCGGATCGTTCGCGGCGAGATGGATGAAGTGAACGACGGGATCGAACGATTCGTAGGGGTGAAACAGCAGGATGTCCCGCTTGGCGATGGCCTCGAACAAGCCGGTTTCCCCGATGAAGTCGGGCGGCACCTGCGGCGAGATGGGCGGGAAGCGAAGGTGGGCGTATTCGGGCATCGCCGAGAAGCGCATGAGGAACGTGAGATCCAGCGGCCCGTCGATGGCGTAGATGTCCTCCGCCTCGAGTTCAAGCCAATCCCGCAGAGTTTCGACAAGCTCGGACGACATCGAGTTCTGGACTTCGAGCCGCACTGCCGCGCCCCGATTGCGCTTTTTAACCTCGCGCTCGATCTCCTCGAGCAGATCCTCCGCGCTCTCCTCATCCACGGTGATGTCCGCGTTGCGCGTGATGCGGAAGCATGCGTGCTCGAGCACGGTATGGCCGGGGAAGAGTGTGTCGATGAACATTTCGATCACGGCCTCGAGCAGGACGAACACTCGCTTGCGGCCATTCGTGGGCAGCTCGAGGTACCGCGGGAGGACGCTTGGCACCTGAACGACGGCAAACAGCGGCGACTCGTGGGGCAGGCGGACGGCGATGGGCTCCAAAAGGACTGCGATGTTCAGCGAACGATTTGCGAGAAGCGGAAACGGATGGCTCGCATCGACCGCAAGGGGCGTCAGCACCGGGAAGACGTGGTGATGGTAGTACTCCTCAAGGTGTGCGCGCTGCGCTTGTGTGAGTTGGCTTGGATGGATGAAATCGATGCCCTCCTTGCGAAGCGCGGGGAGCAGGGTCTTGTTCCACAGTCGATACAGGTGGCTCACGTGCGCGTGTGCTCGGTTGGCCACTTCGGCCAGTTGCTGCGCGGCCGTCATGCCGGTCTTATTGTCGGGGCGCCCGACGCCGAGCTTGAGTTGGTCCTTCAGACCAGCGACGCGCACCATGAAGAATTCGTCCAAGTTGGACGCGCAGATGGCGAGAAAGCGGAGCCGCTCAAACAGCGGATTGTCGCCGCGGGCCGCCTCAAACGCGACGCGCTCGTTAAACAGAAGCCAGCTCACTTCTCGATTGATGAAATGGGCGTGCTGATCCAGGTTCATCGTGATTCCCATCCCTGTGGGTGTGGTGTGGGTTGGCTGAAAGTTGGTTGTGGATGTATTGTGACGGCAAAGGGCGGGGGAATGCAATGGGGAAATGAAAAAGCACGCCCGCGAGGGGGCGTGCGGCTAGAAGCATATTCTATCAGGACCCTGGATAGGGATCCTGAACTACAACGCTCGAACTGACACCATGAGTCACCGCGGCGTCGGCCACGGCCGGGGAAGCAGCCAAAAACAGGCCGAACGTAGCAAGCAACGCGAATAGATTCTTAATTTTCTTCATGAAGCACTCCTCCTTACAAGTCATCAAACTTGTTTACGACCTTTAGAAACGCGTCAACAACGCGTGGGTCGTACAGCTTACCTCGCAGAGCACGAATTTCGTCAATGGCCTCCGCTTTTGATTTCGGATGCTGGTACGGTCTCTCAGATGTCATTGCGTCATAGCTGTCCACAACAGCCACTATCGCAGCAGGAAGATAGATGTCTTCACCTTTGAGTCCATATGGATATCCGCTACCATCATACCTTTCATGGTGTTGTTCTGCCACCGTACTGCCTACATGAAGGAATGGGTGTAGCGGCGACTGCATCATTTCGCGCCCGTAAATTGTGTGCATCTTCATAATATCAAATTCTTCAGGCGTGAGTCTACCAGGTTTCCTAAGAATTTCGTCAGGAATGCGAATCTTGCCGATGTCATGGAAGAGCGCCCCACAACTCAATGAAACCATGTCACGGGCCGGAAGATCCAACTCACATCCAATGAGGACAGAGTATTTACGGATTCTTTCGCAATGAGATGCCGTATATCCGTCTTTCGCTGCAATTTCCGTAGCCATTGTATGGAACAATTCGACCCACTGTTTATACGCCTGGAAGAGAGGTGTAGAGGATACGTAAACAAATTCCGCGTCTTCCATGGCGATTACGCATACAGCATCTTCGACTGGAGACATAGCAATGGTAGCACCCGGTCCGACGAGTTCCGTTCGGTCGTAACAGGTGACCCGTAAAACGCCCATCAGCACGACAATGCCTTCGAAGGCCTTAGATGACGAAGACGGATTAAAGCCCATAAGTCCAAACTGTTTTAGCTCGTGCCAGATCAATTCAACGCCGTCGTACGACGCCAACAACGAAATCGTCATGTTGTTCGTACTCGCGCTGTCCAAGCCTTCGCCGTCTCGCATGATTCGGAGCCACGGTGTGAGCCCTTGGTTCTCGAAGTTCAACGTTTGCACCCGCTTTGCGACAGATGTGATGGTCCCGCGACCACGACAATTGTAGACAACGTGCGACATCTCAAGCTTAAGGACGAGCCTGCCATTTCGTCAATAGACGAAGCGGCGAAGACTTGGCGTCTTTCACGCAATGGCGCGACGAGCGCGAGTACGTCAGGTGTACTCGCGCGAAGACAAAAACGCCACTTCGACGAGGATCAGCAGGAGATCGAACACGCCGTACAGTGTCGAGAACCAAAGCTGCGTGCCGCCGTTGCCGAGGCCGATGATGAACAGGCTCACAACCGCAATGAGCACGATGAGCGCGATGTGCACTGTCTGCGTGAATCCACTCGTCGTTCGCATCCGATAGACGAGAAGCAGGATGGTCAGAAGCGCCACGACCGTCAGGACCATGCCCGGGTGCGTCGACAGGTGAACCATCAAGGCGGTGATGATGATGGCAGCCACCAGGATATAGATAATCGCAAGGGATCCAGCGGTAAACGGCTTCTTCGTCACTCGACATCCCTCCCTCAGGGCTTCGCGTCCGGGATCGAACCGGCTTAGCCTAAGTATAGCCAAGATTTGCTCCACGGAGACAAGCTTTTTCTCGCTTTCCTATCGCGCCATCGGGGAGTTTCGCTCGGAAGGACACGCGAAAAAGCGGCAGCGGAGGGGCCGCTGCCGCGCGTTGAGGCGTGTCTCAGTGCACGTGGCCTGCCTTGCAGAGATCGTGGCATTTGCTCTCCAGGCTGCAACACAGCGAGCAGATGGGCGCTTTGTGGAACGGGCAGTACAGCATATCCATCTTTTCGTATTCAAACCCGCAGGAGGCGCAGGTGAATTCCGCCGGCAATTCGGAATGGCGATGGCCGTCATGGTGGCGATCCGACTTCTCAAACGTGTTTTCCCGCGCAATGTAGTACTTGCCACGCGTGACGATGGCAATGACCGGCGCGAGCACAAACGCGAGCACGAGCGAAAGGAATGGCGAGTACGCCTGCATCACCGGGCCAAACGCGCCGAAAAACGCCGCGATGGAGATACCCGCCGCAAGGATCATGGAGCCAAATCCGACGGGGTTGAAGTTGTACAGGTGGCCGCGTTTGAACTCGATGTACGAGGGGCTAATCTTGAGCAACCCCTTGTTGATGACGAGATCGGACACCACGGCTCCGATCCATGCAACGGCCAGGTTCGAGTAGAAGCCGAGCACGGTGTTCAAGAAGCCGAAGACGCCGGCTTCCATCAGGCCGAGGGCGATCCCGACGTTCAAAAACAGCCACACCACGCGCCCAGGATGCGTGTGAAAGATGCGGGAGAAGAAATTCGACCACGACAGCGATCCAGAGTACGCGTTGGTGACATTGATCTTGATCTGCGATAGAAGGACAAAGAAGGTCGCAAGCGCAAGGGCTGCGTAGCTGTTGCCAATCACGACGTGGAACGCCTGTGTGTACATGTTGATGGGTTCGTCCGCGGCCTTCGCTCCCATGGTCGGCGCAATCCACGAAGCCAGAAGTGACCCGCCAAGCTGCTTCATGGCGCCCAGGATGACCCATCCGGGCCCTGCCAGCAAGACGGCCAGCCACCACTTGCTGCGGTTCTGCGGCGTGAGGTTGGGCATGAAACGAAGATAGTCGACTTGTTCGCCGATTTGCGCGATGAGGGAGAGGGTGACGCCTGCGGCGAGTCCGAACTCGATGGGGCTGAAATGGCTGCCCGAAGCCGAAGCGCCGCCGAAGTGTGTCCACTGGCTGAAGGCCGACGGGTCTCGGAGCGCGATGGCGACGAACGGGCCAAGCATCAGCACGAGCCAGATGGGCTGCGTGACGACCTGCAACTTCGAGAGAGCGGTCATGCCGAACATCACGAGCGGAATGATGACCAAGGAACAGATCAAGTAGCCGACAGGCAACGGGATGTGGAAAAATTCCTCAAGCGCCTGGGCCATGACGGATCCTTCGAGTGAAAAGTAGATAAACGTGAACGACGCGTACACTAGGGACGTCAGCGTGGACCCGTAATATCCAAAGCCCGCGCCTCGGGTGAGAAGGTCCATATCGATGTTGTACTTCGCGGAGTAGTACGCAATCGGAATGCCTGTCAGAAAGATAATGGCAGCAACGACCAGGATGGAGGTGACGGCATTCGCGAATCCGTACGCCAGGACGACGGAACCGCCGATGGCGAAGTCGGCCATGTAGGCGATCCCGCCGAGCGCAGAGTTCATGACGGTCCACTCGCTCCACCGGCGAAACGACTTTGGGGCGTACCGCAGCGCGTAGTCCTCAAGGACCGGATTCTGCACCCAGCGATTGAAGGTGCGCTTGGGCGTGGGCCGCCCGCGTTCAGGTTGCAGTACGGACATCGAAACCCCTCCAAACTCCTCTGAAATCAAAATTGTCTGTGTTTTGAACCGTATCACGTCTCCACAAGCCCAAGCAACCTTTTTTGTCATACAAATTGACGGAAATCAAAGAGTAAACGTTCTCATGAGCGTGTGTTAGGTAAGTTACATTGACATATTGTGTGCTCTTTAAGTGATAATGGACCTGTGCCATCTCGAGAGAGTGGGGTGAATGTAAGGTTGTCGAACGTTCTCTTTCGCGTCGACCTGACGAAGCCGATGGACCAACAGGATGTCCCCGGCCACAACCGCTGGCATCCGGACATCCCTGCTGTCGTGAGCGTCAAACCGGGTGACGTGTTCCGCATTGAGATGAAGGATTGGACCGACGGTCAGATTCAAAACAACGACGATCCGTCCGACATTCGCGATGTGGACCTGTGCAGAGTGCACGTCCTGAGCGGACCCATCTACGTGGACGGGGCCGAGCCTGGAGACCTGCTAGTGGTGGACTTGCTGGATATGGGGCCGCTTCCCGGCGCGGAATGGGGGTTCAACGGCATTTTCGCGCGGGAGAACGGCGGAGGGTTTCTCGTCGACTACTTTCCAGAGGCGCTCAAGTCCATTTGGGACTTTCAAGGAATTTACGCGGTGAGCCGCCACGTGCCGGGGGTCCGCATCCCGTCGCTGATTCACCCAGGCCTCATCGGCGTCGCGCCGTCGGCGGAACTACTGGATCGGTGGAACGCCCGCGAGCGACAGCTTGTGGCGAAGGACCCGAATCGGGTGCCTGTGCTTGCCAATTTGCCGGATCCCCGGAGTGCGGTACTCGGCACCTTGCGAGGCGCTGAGTTCGATCGCGTCGCCAAGGAAGCCGCTCGCACGGTCCCGCCCCGCGAAAACGGCGGCAATTGCGACATCAAGAACTTGTCGAAGGGGAGCCGGATTTATTTCCCCGTGTTCGTCAAGGGCGCCAAGCTTTCGGTCGGCGATCTTCACTTCTGCCAAGGCGATGGCGAGATCACGTTTTGCGGAGCCATCGAGATGAGCGGCTGGATCGAGATGAGCGTCGACGTGATCAAAGGCGGCATGGCGAAATACGGGATTGTCCACAATCCGGTGTTTGAGCCGGGGCCCATGGAACCTAGATTTTCGGAATATTTGGTGTTCGAGGGTGTGTCGGTGGACGAGCGAACGGGCGAGCAGCTGTACCTCGACGCGCACGTGGCCTACCGACGCGCATGCCTCAATGCCATCGAATACCTGCAGCGCTTCGGCTACACGGCGGAGCAAGCTTACATGTTGCTCGGCGTGGCGCCCGTCGAGGGGCGCATCAGCGGCATCGTCGACGTGCCGAACGCCTGCTGTACGCTCGCCATCCCCACCGCCATCTTCGATCGCGACATTCGCCCGAAAGGATGACGCCAGGATGCCAACCTACCGCTTCACGTGCGAAACCTGTGGAACGTTCGATCGCGACTTACCCATGAAGGAGGCCGGCTCCACCGCGCGCTGTCCGTATTGCGGCATGATGGCTCTCCGCCAGTTCACTTCCTTTTATGTGGGTACCGCGGTGTCGGCTGATCGCCGCGCGCGGTCGGGTGGTGGAAAAGAGCCCGTTTGCGTCGTTCGAGACCAACCACCTTTGCAAAACGGACCGCACGCAGGCCATCGCCATGGCCACGCCACGGTTCGCGCAGGCCGGCCCTGGCAGTTGGGGCACGTGCACGGGTGAACATATGACAAAATGAAAGGGGGACGATTCCATGCGGCACGGAGATATCGTGAGCAGTCGAGACACCGTCGGCATTGCGGTGGTGAACTACAAGATGCCCAGGTTGCACACGCGCGAGGAAGTGATGGACAACGCTAGGCGCATTGCCGACATGATTGGGGGATTGAAGCTCGGTTACCCAGGGCTCGATCTCGTCGTTTTTCCCGAATACAGCCTGCACGGCATTATGTATGACGAACAGGAGATGTTCGAGACGGCCGCTTCCATCCCCGGCCCGGAGACCGACGTGTTGTGTGACGCCTGCCGGACGCACGGGGTGTGGGGCGTGTTTTCCGTGACCGGGGAGCGACACGAAGAGCACCCACGCAAGTGGCCGTACAACACGGCCATTCTGGTGAACGATCGCGGCGAGATCGTGCAAAAGTATCGAAAAATTATGCCTTGGACGCCCGTCGAACCATGGTACCCGGGACAGGAGACGTTTGTCTCCAATGGTCCCAAGGGGCTCAAAATCAGCCTCATCATCTGCGATGACGGGAACTATCCCGAAATATGGCGGGACTGCGCCATGAAAGGGGCCGAACTCATCGTGCGGCCTCAGGGCTACATGTATCCCGCCAAGGAGCAACAGATCCTTATGGCCAAGGCCATGGCTTGGGCGAACAACTGTTACGTCGCTGTCGCGAATGCCACAGGATTCGACGGGGTCTACGCTTATTTTGGGCACTCGGCCATCATCGGCTTCGACGGAAGGACGCTCGGGGAATGCGGGACGGAGGAGTACGGCGTCCAGTACGCGGAGATCTCCATCTCCCAAATCCGCGAATTCCGGCGAACGGCTCAGGTCCAAAACCATCTCTTCAAACTTCTTCATCGAGGATACGCCGGTTATCTATATTCCGGTGATGGCAATCGCGGCGTCTGCGAGTGCCCGTTCGACTTCTACAAGACGTGGGTGACTTCGCCGGAGGTCGCGCGGGCCAACGTCGAAGCGCTCACGCGGACCACGCTCGACACGGACGACTGCCCTTACGCGCCCATCCGCGCGAAGACATCTGGCGTACCCGTGGGGTGAGGCGAATTCACGGCAGCGGATTGGCCAGATCGGCCTGCTTCAGGAGTTGCATGAATTGACTCACATTGCCGGTGTTGATGAGCATTGTGATGGCCTGGGCTGCCGCCTGCTCGAACGCAGGATTGGCAGCCTCGCCGTTGGCCAGGCTCGGGACAAGCGCATCTTTGTGGAAGGCCGCGGCCGACGCCTGACTATACGCGTCGAAGCCGGCGAGGGACACGTCGGTTCGCGGCGGGATGGATCCCTTCCATAGATTAAATTGCCGTTCTGCCTCGCGAGACGCCACGACGCGCAGAAAGTCGAGTGCGCCTTCGGGATTTTTGGACCCCTTGGGCATGCCGAACGTGTCGATGATGTACTCGAAGTCACCGCCCGTGCCCGGGAACGGCGTCCAGCCAAAGTCTCGTCCTTCCTTCCAACCGCTGGCCACGAAATACGCCTTGGCCCAGTCGCCCATCGCGTTGAAGGCCGCCTGGCCCGAAACCACGAGCCCACATGCGCCATCCCACGACAACTGGGCGTGATCGGCGTTGGTGTAGGGCAGCAACTGCAGGAAATTGTCGCACGCCTTGCGAATCACGGGCGACGAGATGGGAACTGTGCCGTTCCAGATGCCGTTATAGATCTTGGGGCCTGCGGTCGCGAGTAGCACGTCCTCCCACAGCATCACGGAACCCAGTTGATCCCGGTCTCCATAGGCGATGGGAGTCACGCCGTGCGCCTTGAGGACCTTGCAGTCCGCGAGCAACTGATCAAACGTTTGGGGCGGCTTGAGCCCGTACTTGTTGAGCACGCGCGCGTTGTACCAGAGCACGTTTCCTCGTTCCACGTCGATGGGCACGGCGTAGACGTGGCCGTTGTACGTCACACCGTCCATCACGACCTTGGGCAGTACCTTGTAGAGGTTCAGCTCGCGATACAGCGCGTCGAGCGGTTCCATCTTCCCGGCCTTCACCCAGACCATCAGTTCTTGCCCGACGTGGACCTGAAAGGTCTCGGGCGGATCGCCCGCGGTAATCCGGCTCGCGAGCACGGCCTTGGCGTTGTCGCCGCCACCGCCCGCCACGGCCTCATTCACGATGTGCTCGCGCGGATAGCGGGAGCGAAAGACGGAGATGAGGGCGTTGAGCGCGTTGGTCTCGCCTTTCGCCGTCCACCAGCTGAAAATTTCTACATCTTGCTCCGCCTGTGCCTGAGACACCGGACGAGGCGTGGGCCCAACGTGTTGGCCCGCCGCCCCGCAGCCCGCCAGCGCGAGGCACAGCGCGCTCCAACCCGCCACCTGTGCGAATCTCCGCTGCGCCATGCTTCCACCTCCGCCTTCTACACTTCGAAGCTCGCCATCAGCTGATGGAGCTCGCTCGCGCGCTCGCTCAGCCGGCCGGCCGTCCGGTTCACCTGCTGCACCGCGGACAGTTGCCCCCGCGCTGTCGTGGACAGGCCGTCGAGATCGCGCATCACCTGCGCGAGGTCGTCCATGAGCCGGCTCACGGTCCGCCGCATGGGTTCGAAATCCGGCTCGTTGCTCCGTGAGCGGCGCGTCTCTGCGCTTGCTGCTGCCGCTTCCGCAAGGTGCCCGTCCAACTGGCGCACGTTGGCCATGACGCGCTCGATCCCGTCGCGCACGTGCTGCAACACGTCCGCCATGTGCAGCGCGCCGTGGGCGGTGTAGTCGCCATTTTCGATGAGTTGCTTGAAGTCGCTGTACAGCTCTTCCGCGGTCTCCCCCATCTGAGACACCAGCTGTTGCAGGCTCCGCGCCATGCGCTCGAAGCCGCGCGCGAGGCTTCCCAATTCGTCCTTGCGCCGTGAGGCGTAAAGCGTCACGGAAAAATTGCCCGCAGCAATCTCGTTGGCCGCGTCCATCATGGACTGCAGTGGCTTCGACAGCACCTGCCGCGTGAACAGCCACGCGCACGCGACGGCCACGAGCAAGGCGCAGGCGCCTGCCACCAGAATGTCCGTGAGGAGGCTCTGCAACGAGGCCAAATCTGACGCGATGGACAAGCGGACGTTCGCGCTGTATTGCATGCCGGCGTAGCCTGTGAGGGGCACGACGAGATCGATAGTGGAACCCTCGAGGGATGTGAGGATTCTCCGCTCGCCGAGCGCGATGGTGCTCGAAGGGGACGCCTGGCTGCCGATGCGGCGAGGATCCGTCGACGCGATGTCGTACAGAAAGTCGTTTAATTTGTAGATGTCGAACGAAACCAGATCCGGATTTTGTCGTTTCAGATTGAGCAGCACGGACTCGAACTGATAGTCCGGGACGTCGCTGAGGAGCGCCGAGTCGATGGTCTGGACAATAGAAACCGCTTTCTCCTTCGATAGGTCAATAATGCTCTCGCGGCTCTTGAAATAGACGATGGTCAGCGTGGCGGAAAGGGTGCCGAGGATCACGACGCTGAACAGGATGACGAGTTTGCGAAACAGGGTCAAGCGGGCTCCTCCTCCGTCCCACTTCTGTTCAACCGCCGGACGGCGTATACTGATACGTAACGTGCCATTCTCGCATTCTATGACCTTCATGCTAGGGCATTCCGCGGGGCTTTGCAATAGACGGACGCATCGTCCGCCATGCGAGGCAATGGGGCCGCCAATTCGAGGGGTGACCGAGGGTTGCACGCCAACGTCGACGCTTCGGCCATGCGCCGAATGAACCGCGCCACGGTCCTCAAGCTGATTCGCGATCTCCGGACCACCTCGCGCATCGACATCTCGCAGATGACCGGCCTGAACAAGGCCACCGTGTCGAATATCGTGGATGAGTTGATTGCGGAGCAGTTGGTGCTCGAGGTCGGGTATGGATCCTCGAGCGGCGGACGCAAGCCCATCCTTCTTCGCTTCAACGCCAATGCGGCGTACGCCATCGGCGTGGACGTACAACTGTCGCACATGACGACGGTCGTGTGTAACATCCGCGGCGAGCCGGTGTATCGCCAGGTGCGGGCCCTAGGGCTTTCCGAGGCGCAGGACGTGCGAGCTGTGTTGCTCGAGGCGATTGAGGAGGAGCTGCGGAAGGCCATCGCCGCGGCTCCTCCGAGCCCGTACGGACTCCTCGGTGCGTGCCTCGCGCTTCCGGGCATGGTGGACTTCCGCCGGGGTGCCGTGTACTACCTCCCGAGCGCCTTTGTCGGCGAATGGGAGATTCTCGCCGATCTCGGCCGGAGCGTCGATATCCCGCTCTTTCTCGACAACGACGCCAACTGCGGCGCCTGGAACGAGTACATGGCGCAGGCCATGAAGCTCAAAAACCTCGTGTTTGTGAACATGGGACTCGGCATTGGGGCCGGGATCGTCATCGAGGGAAAGCTATACCGCGGCCGGGATGGCATCGCGGGCGAGGCGGGCCACATGACCATCAATCCCATGGGTTCAGCGTGCATGTGTGGCAGTTACGGATGTTGGGAGGAGTACGCTTCCGAGCGCGGTCTGATGAGGTATTTGCGCGAAGCCGGCGCGGATTTGTCCGCGTTGAATCTGCGCGAATCGCTGCTCGAGCAGGCGTTGGAACAGGCTCAGAACGACAATCGCGCGTGCATTCGCGCGTTTCATTCGCTGGGGCAGCATCTTGGCCTTGGCATTGCTAATCTCTTGAACCTGCTTAACCCCGACGAGGTCATCCTCGGGGGGAGTGTGGCGCGCGCTGCCACGTTCGTGCTCCCTGAAGTGGAGCGCGTCATCAAGCACCGCGCGCTGCTCCAAAACAAGCAGATCCCCGTGCGCGTGGGGAGTCAGCACGCCGTGGCCATCGGCGCCTCGCTCCTCGCCGTGCACGAGACGTTGTTTGCTTCTGCTATGGAGCCGATGCCGACGTGATCGCGCCCCTTCGACACAGGGACTTGGGCAACCTGGTTTGCACCACAGCGTAAGCGCCGAGCCAACCAGAGAAAAGGAGTCATCGGAAGATGAGAGTTTCGCTCTTCGTCGATGGTGCGAACTACTACTACATGCAGCGAGACAAACTGAAGTGGACCATCGACGCGCAGAAGTTGTTGGAGTGGGCCAAGAGCAAAGGCGAACTGGTGGACGCGTTCTACTATATAGGAAGAAGTTCTCCGAGCGACGTCCGGGAGCAGAAGTATTTGGACATGCTCGCGTACAGCGGGTACTCCATCGTGACCAAAGACATCAAGGAAATCGTCCAGGAGGATGGGTCCATCACGCGAAAAGCCAACCTGGACATCGAGATTGTGCTGGACATGTTCAATACCATTGACAATTACGACATGGCCATCCTGGTCAGTGGAGATGGCGACTTTGAGCGGGCCCTCCAGCTGTTGCGGGCCCGTGGCAAAAAATTCATCGTGCTCTCCACCGCCGGATTTATCGCGTCTGAACTCCGCATGGTGGCCGGGATGCATTTCATCGACGTCAATACGCTGCGCGATCAGCTGGAGCGCGTGACCACGTGACGTGCCGCCCGCCCGGGCGCGAGCGCGAACGTGAGGGCGCAGGCGACTAAACTCGTCGCGGCAACGGCGAGGAAGCCGCGGCTGAGGCCGACGTGATCGCCCAGCCAACCGACGACGGCGGGCCCGCCGAACATGCCGATGGCGTAGATGGCCTGATAGAAGCCCATCGCCGTCGCGCGGCGGCCCGCCTCGATGTGGCGGATAGCGAGGCCCATGAGCACGGGCATGCACAGTCCTTGGCCAAAGCCGTTCACGGCTTGGGTGACGTACAGAAGCGGAAGGGCGTGGCAGAGTGGAATCGCCGCCGTAAAGAGCGCCGCAATGGCGAATCCGCTCGCCACCACGTTCCGCTCGCCCATCCAGCGCGAGAACAAGCTGCCGCTGAAGTACGACGCGATGGCGTTGGGGAGCGTGGCCGCGAGCGTGAGCCAGCTGAGATCGGCCTTGTTCGCCCCAAGGCGCGTCGCCTGCTCCGGCGTGAAGCCGAACATCGTGGTGAAGGTCACGACCTGCGCGAGGACCGCGAGGAACGAAACGCCGAGGACAATGCGATCCCGCCCGACCGTCAGCATGTCGGCGATGCGGATGCCGGCTTGATTGCGCGCGGGAGGCTTGTCGACGATGAAACAGGCGAGGAGGGTGGCTGCGAGTCCACCGGCGGCGCCGAGCCAGAAGGCCGCGTGCCAGCCGTATCGCTCGGCCATCACGCCGCCGAGCGTCGATGCCGCGAGCTGGCCAATGGAGGTGTAGAAGCTGAGGACGCCCATCGCCTTCGGCGCCTCGTCGGGTTGGTGATAGCTCGCGTAGAGCACGGTGAAGACGACCCAGCAACCGGCTGCGATGCCGGCGAGAAGGCGGAACGTGAGCGCCCAGAGGACGGAATGAGTTACAGCGAAGCCTAGGCTCGACAGCATGCCGATGGCGCCGCCCGCGATCACGAAGGGCTTCCGGGTGCGAATGTTGTCGGACCACACGCCGATGGGCACCCGCACGAGCATCTGCGAGAAGCCATAGGAGCCTACGACCATCCCCGCCATGCTGAGCGATCCCCCGATGGCAACGACGTACGGCGACAGAAGCGGCACGTACGTGTAGGTCGAAAACCAGTACAGTGCCGTCACGGCGTAAAACAGCGGGATGCGGTTGCCCATGGGGCGGCCATCCTTTCCATGCGAGGTGTGTGTCATGCAAGCGATGTTTGAACTTCTGGGCCTCGCGATGCTGGGCTTATTTATCTGGAGAAGTGCGCAAGCGGAGCGCGACAAGCGAAGGAATCGCCGTTCATGACCCGCCCCATGGCGGGTTTTGTTGATCATCCCCGTGTTTCCGCTTGCGCTCCCCGATGCCAAAGCCCCACTGGAGAAACGCAGGGGTGATGCACAGGAAAAGAAGGCCCCAGCGCGCCGTGATGGCCGAGACCACGAGGCATGCCACCGGGATGGCGATGGAGAGGATGCGCAGCCAGTTCCGATTCATGCGCCTCACCTCGATTCGGTAACGGTTTCATTATAGCGCGGGAGTGGGAGGACGATCGCGTCCAGCCGGCGAATACAGAGAGGAAACGCGAGATTCTCGTGAGCACTCAGGTTTTCTCGAAAGGCGGCGTGGAACGTGTCTCAAGCGACGGGGAATGGGATCGCGCCCCTCCTCCTCGCCCCCGATTCCTTCAAGGGCTGTCTCACGGCGGTCGAGGCCGCCCGAGCCATGGCGGAAGGCGCCCACCGCGCTTGTCGAGCTGCGGAGTTCAGCCTCCTTCCCATCGCCGACGGCGGCGAGGGTACACTCGATGCGATCGCGACCTCTACCAATGCGCGTTGGTTATCGGTAGTCGTCACGACCGCGAGCGGCCAACCTAAGCAAGGCCGTTTCCTTGCCCTCCCCGATGGCACCGCCGTCGTCGAGTGCGCGGAGGCCGTCGGCCTGCCGGACGCCCTCCGTTCGGGCGCGGACGTCTGGCGCCGGACCACGGTCGGGGTCGGCGAGATGATCCGGCACGCGCTCGACATGGGCTATCGCCGCATCGCCGTCGCGCTCGGGGGATCCTCCACGAACGACGCGGGCGTCGGCATGCTCGCGGCGCTCGGCGTACGATTCCTCGATGATGCGGGCCAGGACGTGCCCCCGGTGCCGGCGGAGTTTCACCGCGTGGTGCGCGTCGACGTGTCTGGCCTCGACGAGCGCCTCCGCGGCGCCGAGATGCTCGCCGTGTGCGACGTCGACAACCCGCTCGCGGGCGAAAACGGGGCCACCACCATTTTCGGGCCGCAGAAGGGCGTTCCTGCGGAAGACGTGCCCTACTTGGACGCTGAGCTGACGCACATCGCGGCATTGTGTGAGGCGGAGTTCGGGCGCCAGGCGGCGGACTTGCCCGGCGCAGGCGCCGCAGGCGGCCTTGGCTTCGCGCTCTACCTTCTAGGCGCCACGCGCGTGTCCGGCATTGATTTCGTGCTCGACGCCGTCGGGTTCGATCACGCCCTTCAGCGAGCCGCGCTCGTCCTCACCGGCGAGGGCCGCACCGACGGCCAGACCGCGCGCGGCAAAGCCGTGGCGGGTGTGGCACGCCGCGCGCAAGCCCGCGGCGTGCCGGTGTTCTGTATCTCCGGGGCCATCGGCCCGGGCGCCGAGCAGCTGTACGAGCACGGCGTATCCGCCATGTTCTCCATCGCGCCAGGGCCCATCTCGCTGGACGAGGCCATGGCGAACGCCACGTCGCTTCTCGCATCGGCGACGGAGAACGCCGTTCGCGCGTGGCTCGCTGGCCGCGCAGGCAAGCCGTAGGTCCGCGTCAGCCGAAGGGCGCGAATCCTTCATCGTACACCCTGAGCGGTACGCCTCGCGCCGCGGGTCTCGCGCGTGCCCGTGTTGCCGACCGGCCTGCACTATGGCCGCTTTGGCACCTGTCGTGGGTCGAACCGCATCTGCCGCGTTCATGCTACAATGGCTTTGTGGGCGATCTCGCCCTCATTCTTTCACATCTTCTAACACACAAGTATACAAGAGCTGGCACAGGCTCGTGGCGGTTGTGCGCCGTGCGCACCGCTTGGCGCGCTGGTCGAGCCTGTCGGCGAGGAGGGGCGAGATGGCGGATCGAGAACCGAGCGAATTGCGCGTCTTGACATTTGGAGAACCGCTGGTGGTCTGCGTACCGGATGGCGCCGGGAAACTGCACCAGGTGCGCCGCTTTCACACGGGTTGTGCCGGCGCGGAACTGAACACCGCAGTCGGCCTCGCGCGATTGGAGGTCCCCGTCGCGTACATGGCGAAGGTGGGCGATGATCCGTTTGGCGAACAGATCCGCCGTGCGCTGCGCGAGGAAGGCGTGGATGACCGACTCGTGACAGCTTCCCACCGGTGCCCAACGGGGATCTACTTCAAACAGTGGGCAGGGATCGACGGGCGGACCGAGGTGTTCTACTACCGAAGCCAGTCCGCCATGGCCGAGGAAGGGTTCGCGACGTATTCAGCCGAGGAGTGGCTTGCGTCGGGCGAAATTGCGTGGGTGCACGGGACGGGCATCACCTGGATGATCGGTGAGGCGGCCCGCGCGGCGAGCGATGCGCTCGTGGAGGCGGCCCGGCGATGTGGCGCCACGGTCTCGTTTGACATCAACGTGCGCCTCAAGCTGGCGCCGGAAGACGCGTGGCGGGCGCTCTTGGCGCAAGTCGCGCCGAACGTCACGTGGCTCTTTTTAGGTGACACGGAGGCGGAGTTGCTGCTTGGCACGGCACGCGCTCAGGAGGTCTGGGCGTCCATCCGGGACATGGGCTTTGCTGGTGAAGGCGTGATCGTCAAGCGGGGCGCGGAAGGGGCGGAGTGGCTGTCGGATGGCGGCGTACTCCACGTGCCGGCGTGGCCCGTCTCGAACGTGGTGGACACGGTCGGCGCGGGGGATGGCTTCAACGCGGGATTCATTGCGGGGCGGATGAAGGGCTGGACCACCGAGGAGGCGCTGCGGCTGGCGGCCCTCGTCGGCGCGTGCGCCGTGACCGCCGAGGGGGATTATGACGGCTACCCGACGTGGCGCGAGGCCATGTCGTATCTCGAGGGCCAGGGAGGCGTGGAGCGATGAACGTGGTATCGATGCTGGAACAGGAGAAGATTGTCGCGGTCCTGCGGCGGTTGCCGTCGGACACGTTTCTCGACGTCGTGCGTGCGCTCGTCGACGGCAGAGTGCGAGCCATCGAGGTGACCATGGACGCGCCGGACGGCGCGGACCTCATCCGGCGGACGCGCGAGGCGTTGGGCGATCGCGTCCTGCTTGGCGCAGGCACCGTGTTCACGCGCGACCAGATGCAGGCGGCGAAGGAGGCGGGCGCGTCGTTCTTCGTGTCTCCGCACCTCGATCCCGACCTGATGAAAGCCGCTAAAGAATGGGGCGTCCCGATGGTGCCGGGCGTGCTCACGCCGACGGAGGTCGCCGCGGCGCTTCGGCACGGCGCGCAGGCGGTGAAGATCTTCCCTGGCAGCCTCGTCGGCCCGGGCTATCTGCGCGATCTCCGCGGTCCGTTCAAGGATCTTAAGGCCATGGTGACGGGCGGCGTGGGCGAGGACAATGCGCGCGCCTTCCTCGACGCGGGTGCAGTGGCCGTGGGCGTTGGCAGTTCACTCTTCCCGAAGGCGGATCTCGAGGCCCGGGACTACGCGTCCATCGCGAAGCGGGCGGAGCGCCTGGTCCGCCTCGTGCGCGGCTGAGGGGAGGGACTGCGGATGCAACTTTCCTTTCGCTGGTACGGCCCGGACGATCCCGTCACGCTCGAAAAGATCCGGCAGATTCCAGGGTGCGTCGGCATCGTCTCCGCGCTCTACCACGTGCCGCCAGGCGAAGTGTGGCCCGAAGACGAGATCCGCGAGCTGGTGCGCCGGGTGGAGTCACTCGGCTTTCGCCTGACCGTCATCGAGAGCGTGCCGGTGCACGAGGACATCAAGCTCGGGCGCCCGGCGCGCGACAGGTACATCGAAGCGTACCAACAGACGCTCAGGCGGCTCGCGAAGGCCGGGATCGACACGGTCTGCTACAACTTCATGCCGCTCTTCGACTGGATGCGCACCTCGCTCGCCTATCCGCTGCCGGACGGATCGAACTCGCTCGCGTATTTCCACGACGAGGTGGACGAAGCGGCGCTCCTGTCGGGTCGGGTGAAGCTGCCGGTCTGGAACATCGACGAGGACGGCGAGAAACTGCGCCGGCTGCGGGACGAGTACCGGGAGCGGGGCGACGAGGGACTCTGGGACAGCCTCGCCTATTTCCTGCGCGCCGTCGCGCCCGTCGCGGAAGAGGTAGGCATTCGCCTGGCTATCCATCCGGACGATCCGCCCTGGCCCGTCATCGGCATCCCTCGCATCATCGGCCGGCACGCGTCGTTTCTGCGCATGTTCGAGATCTGCGATTCGCCCGCAAACGGCGTGTGCTTCTGCTCGGGTTCGCTTGGCGCGAGCGCCGAGAACGACCTGCCCGCCATCCTGCGCGATCTCGGCGAGCGCAATCGGCTTCACTTCGTCCACCTGCGAAACGTGAAGCGCGTCGGCGAAAAATCGTTTTACGAGTCCGGCCACCTGTCGCGGGACGGATCGGTCGACATGGCGGAACTCGTGGCCATTCTCGCGCGGCTCGACTACCAGGGCCCGGCGCGGCCGGATCACGGCCGGATGATCTGGGGCGAGACGGGCATCCCCGGCTACGGCCTGTACGATCGCGCGCTCGGCCTCACGTATCTGAACGGCCTCTGGGAGGCGTCCCGTGCGTTCGTCGAGAACAGAGTCTGACGCAGTGGTCTGCGCCGCTCCGCTTTACACCGCCGGTATAATGGAAGGCGGGTGTTGATCTGGGCACGAGGTGCTCAAGGAGTCGGAGGGGCGCATGGACAAGGCATGGCTCGACGGCCTGGCGGAGGTCGTGCAGGAGGCAGGCCGCCTGGTGGAGGACATCGCCAGGCAGGGCTTCGATACGCAATTCAAGAATCCAGAAGAGAGGCGAGATCCGGTCACGACAGCCGATCTCGCCTGTGACGCGTTTCTGAAAGAGCGGCTGCTCGCGCTCCTTCCGGAGGCGGGTTGGCTGTCGGAGGAGACGAAGGATCGGCCGGATCGCCTGAGGAAAAGCTGGGTGTGGATTGTCGATCCCATTGACGGCACGAGGGAGTTCGTCCGACGCATTCCCGAGTACGCCATCTCGGTGGCGCTCGCGCGGGACGGCGAGCCGGTGGCGGGCGCGGTGGTGAATCCCGCGACGGGGGATCTGTTTCTCGGCGCGGTGGGCCTCGGCGCATGGCGGAATGGAACGCCCATGGCCTGTTCCCGCATCCGCGGCGAGCGGCTCACGATTCTCGGCAGCCGGTCGGAGATGAACCGCGGCGAGTTCGAGCCGTTTGCCGGCGTCCTCGACGTCCGGGCGGTGGGCTCCATCGCGTACAAGCTCGCGCTCGTCGCGGCGGGCGAGGCGGATGGCACGTTCAGCCTCGGCCCCAAACACGAGTGGGATATCGCGGCAGGCGTCGCGCTTGTCCTGGCGGCGGGCGGCCGGGTGCACGACGGCGCCGGGCGACCGTTTCGCTTCAACCAGCCGCACACGCTCACCCGCGGCATCGTGGCGGCCACGCGCGAGGCGTACGGCGATCTCGCCCTGCTGCTGGAGCGGCACGCCCCACGGCGCGCCTAGCCGTGGAGGTGCAGGCGCGCGGCGAGGATGCCGAGGTCTTCGTGCAGCGCGGTGTAGGTCTCGTCGAGGCCCGCCTGCGAGGGCAGCCACGCGTACCCGAGGGGCGTGGGGACGGAGCTCGCGACATAGCCGACCGGGTACGGCTCGACCGCCACGCCGACGCGCCGAAAGTCCATGACGGCGCGCGCCATCTGCGCCGCCGATGCGACGAGAACGGGGTGCAAGCGGTGGAGTCTGCGCAGGATGACGGCCGTGTGTTCGGCGTTCTCCTCAGTCGTCCGGCTCGTGGCGTCCACGTAGAGGTCGCGCGGTGGCACGCCGAGTGCGGCGAGATCGCGCGCGGCGATGAGCGCAAACGCGTAGGATTTTCCGTTCGCGCGGATGAGGGGCCCGCCGGAAAGGACGATGGGCAGGTGCAGCTCGCGGTACAGGGCCGCCGCGGCGAGGACGCGCTCGCCTGAGTCGCCGTACAGGGTGCCGGTGTCGAGGGCGGGATCGGCGAAATCCGGCGTGGCCGCCGAAAAGCCCGCGCCGAGCACCACGATGGCGTCACCTGTGGGACGCGCAGGCGGCGCGTAAGCGCGTTCGAGAGGGATGAGAAGCCAATTGCCGACGGCCGTCGTGCACGCGGCAGCGAAGGCCAGCGACACGGCGGCCAACGCGATGGCAAATCTGCGGCGATGGCGTGCGAGGAGAACGGCCAAGACCAACGTGAGGGTGGCGAAGAGGCCCGGCGGCAGGGCGAGGCTCTCCGCCAGCTTGACGGCCCACAGCATAGGGGGAATCAGTCCTCGCCGTCCTCAAACAGCGTGAGGTATTCGCCGTACCCTTCCTTTTCGAGGTCCTGCTTCGGGATAAAGCGGAGCGCCGCCGAGTTGATGCAGTAGCGGAGACCGCCCTTGTCGATGGGGCCGTCGGGAAACACGTGCCCCAGGTGCGCGTCTGCGTCGCGGCTGCGGACCTCGGTGCGGATCATGCCGTGGCTGAGGTCCAGCCGTTCCACCACGGCGTCCTGTGAAATGGGCTTCGTGAAGCTGGGCCAGCCGCAGCCGGAGTCGAACTTGTCTCTCGACGAGAAGAGCGGTTGCCCGGACACGATGTCGACGTACAGGCCCTCCTCGTGGTGGTTCCAGTACTCGTTCTGAAACGGCGGCTCCGTCGCGTTTTCTTGGGTCACGGCGTACTGAAGCGGCGTCAGGCGCTTTCGCAGCTCCTCTTTGTTCCACTTGCGCTGGGATTCGCTCATGGCCATCTCTCCCTCTCGTCAGGCGGGGCGATCGCGCCTTGACGGTCCGACGCGATCGCCACAGGCTCAATGGTGGCCGTGGGACTCGTCTTTGCCGAGTTCCTCGAGCATGGCGGAGACGATGCGGAGGTTCTTCTGCACCACGGGCTCCTTGAGGAGTTTCAGCAGGCTGAACACGCTGTACGTGGTAGTGTCGTGTTCGGCGCGCTCCTTGGCCACCTTGTACGCATCGAGCAGCTTCTTCGCGGGGCCCACGGCCGGTTCGACCATCTGTTTGGCGAGCTTGCCGAATCCTTCGAGCGAGTCTCCGTCCGTGATGACGTCTTCCACGGCCTGAGACACGCGGCTGACGAGGTAGACCAACTTCGCGAGTTGGGGGAGGTGTTCGACGATGGCGGTGAGGCTTTCGAGCGTGCGCTCATCGGCCGTCAGCGCCTCCACCAGCTTGGCGATCTGCGGCAACCGTTCGAGCACGTGGTTCAACGACCGTTGAACGGACGGATCCAGCAGAATGTCCGACACATCCAGCGTCTCTTGCATCTGTTGCGTCTCACTCACGACGGATGAGCCTCCTTGCGCCTTGCACCGTAGAACTGCGTGCTTGGTTGTGATTGTCTGGGACTCTCGATTCCACTGCTCAGTATAGTGGACGCGAGGCCCGATGTCTAATAGAGGATGCCATGAAGAACGCGAGATCTGCGTGGGCAGATGGCCTCGCGATGGGAGTGAATGGCTTCGTGTCTCGAGGGAGTCGCGCGAGCCGAGAGCCTGAAGCCTGGCTTCTCGGCGCAGGATTTGCGGAGCACGATACCCCCTTCGTGCAGACGGTGCACCAAGGGCTCGACTGCTACCTGTTTCGCCTTCAGCTCGACGGCCATGCGGTCGTCACGACGTCCGGTGCATCGATGGTGGTCAGCGCAGGGGACCTGCTCCTCTTTCCGGCAGGGGAACCGTACGAGCTGCGAATCGAGCCGGACGAGGGGGAACGCCCGGGCGAGCACTTGTCGACCGATCTGTACTTGTTCTGCAACGGCCCGTGGGTCGATGAATGGTGGAACCATCGGCCGAGGAAGCGGCACTTGCGCCTGGCGCTACACGAAAACTGCGTGTATCTCTGGCGCCAGCTCATCGAGGAATACCGCCGGCCGGGCAAGCCGGACCAAGAGCTCTGCGACTACTTGCTCCGGTCGCTGTGCCTCACGTTTGACAAATATGGCTACGATCCGAAGCGCGCCACGCCCGTCCCTATCGCAGCGGAGCGCATTCGAGCCTATATCGAGCGGCATGCGGCGGAAGACCTGTCGCTCTCGGACGTCGCCAACGCCGTCGGGCTCTCGGTCTCGCGCGTCGTGCACATCTTTAAAGAGGCTTACGGTCAGACCGTCGTCCAGTACCTGCAAAATGTGCGACTGCAGATGGCGTGCGATCGCATGCGCTTCAGCAACCTGAACCTCGAGGAGATTGCCGACCGATGCGGGTTTCATTCGTACTCCTATTTCTACCGCGTCTTTCGCAAGAAATACGGCATTTCGCCCCGCGAGTTCCGCCAGCGAGCGACGTGATGACACGTGAATCCTGCCGTTTCTGATGGGAACGACGTGTTGATTTTGGTCTTGACGAGCGGTGTTTGCGCACCAGCCACATTCGGAAAAAGATAACCAGATTCGTCATCCCGTTTCGCGGCCGACTGTGATTCAATGTCTGGCGTGCGACTGATCCGGCTCCGGCCGCGAAAAGGGGAGAGACCTGTCTTGGCTGGCGTGTACCGACGATTATCTCGCTTTTATCGGCCGTACCTGTCGCTCCTTTGGGTGAGCCTCGGCTTCCTCGTCTTGACGGCCCTGTTGCAGCTCGCGTATCCCTATCTCCTGAAGGCCATTGTGAATCGCGTGATCCTCGGACGCCGCGAGGATCTGCTGCTCCCGCTCGCCGGGGCCATCCTCCTCGCGTCCCTCGTCAAGGGCGTCTGCAACTTCACGCAGGCGTACCTGGCGCAGGTGTTCGGCGCGCGCACGGCTTTCGATCTGCGCAACGAGCTGTACCGCAAACTCAACCACCTGCCATTTCGGTTTTACGACGAGATCCACACGGGCGACCTCATGTCTCGCCTCACGGCCGATCTCGACGCCTTCCGCATGTTTTTCGCGTTTGGCATCAACAACCTTGTGAACTTATTCCTGACCATCGTGTTCAGCATCGGCATGATGCTCACGCTCGACGTCCGGCTGGCCCTTCTTCTCTCCATCGTCGTTCCCGTGCTCGCCGCGACAGCCATCCGCTTCGACAAGAAGATTGGCCCCGTCTTCATGGCCATCCGCCAAACGCTGGGCAGGCTCAATTCGGGCGTCCAGGAGAGCCTCATGGGCGTTCGCACGGTGAAGTCCTTCGCGCGCGAGGCGCACGAGATCGACAAATTCCGGGAGCGCAATCAGGCCTATTACGACGCCAACATCCGCGCGACCAGGCTGTGGCGCGCCTTCTTTCCCGCCATCGAGCTGACCGGGAATCTCGGCGTCGTGCTCATCCTTCTCGTCGGCGGGTGGCTCGTGATGTCGGGCCACATGAATCTCGGCGATCTCGTCGCCTTTCTCTCGCTCATCTGGTACATGATCTGGCCCATGTCGCAGCTCGGGTTCTTCCTGAACAACTGGACCCAAGCCACCGCCGCCGGCGCCCGCCTCCTCGAGATCCTCGAGCAGGAGGACGATCTCGACGATTCTCTTGAGCAAGAGGACCGCCCGATGGCGGGACTCGTCGAGTTTCGCGGCGTGAGCGTCAAGCTGGGCGGTGAATACGTGCTGCGCGATATCACGTTCACCGCGCGGCCCGGCCAGACCCTCGCGATTGTCGGCCTCACGGGAAGCGGCAAGTCCACACTCGTCTCGCTGATTCCCCGCTTCCGGGACGTGGACGAAGGCGCGGTCCTCGTGGACGGCGTCGACGTGCGCCAATGGAAGCGGGAGGCCCTGCGGCGGCAAATAGGCTTCGTCTTTCAGGAGGCGTTCCTCTTCTCCACGACGCTTTTTGCCAACATCGCCTACGGGCGCCCGGACGCGGACATGGCCCGGGTGCAAGAGGCAAGCGAAGTGGCGGACGCGGCCGAGTTCATCCATCGGCTGCCTGACGGGTATCTCACGCTCGTGGGCGAGCGGGGTCTCGGCCTTTCCGGCGGCCAGCGGCAGCGGGTTTCCATCGCCCGCGCGCTCGTGCCCGAGCCTCGCATTCTCATCCTGGACGACGCGACGAGCGCCGTCGACATGGAGACGGAGGAAGTGATACAGAAGCGTCTCGCCGCACGAGCAGGGCGCGCCACGACGCTTCTCATCGCCCAGCGACTGAACGCTGTGAAAGACGCGGACGAGATCCTCGTGCTCGACGGCGGTCGGATCGTCGAGCGGGGCCGACACCAGGAACTGCTCGATCTCGGCGGCCTGTACCGCCAGATCTACGACATGCAGTTTAGGGATCTCGAGGCTTTGCGCCAGTTCACGAATGCTTGCATGGCGGAAGGAGAGCGTTGAGATGGCACGTGCGCAGGAAGTCCAGGATAACGCCGAGCCGCTCCTCCGCGCGCCGTTCATCTATCGAGACGATGAGGCGCTCGAGAAAAAGCTGCAGCTGTCGCTCATTCTGCGGCTCGCCTCCTACATGCGGCCCTATCCGAAGCTCATTGCGTTGGCGCTCCTCGCGACGGGCGGCAATCTCGTCGTGACGCTGCTCGCGCCGTATCTGGTGGGGCGAGCGGTCGACGCGCTCGTCGGCCATCGCCATTCGCACCTGCTGTTCGAGTACGCGGCGGCGCTCGTCGCGCTCTATCTCCTCAACTTCGCCGCGTCGTTCTGCCGGATTGACCTCACCAATCGCCTCGGGCAACGCGTCATTCAGCGCCTGCGCGACGAGCTGTTCGTCCACGTGCAGGGGCTCTCATCCGACTTTTTTGACGCGCGCCCCGCGGGCTCCATCCTGGTCCGCATCCTGAACGACGTGAACTCGCTCCAGGATCTGTTCACCAACGGCGTCATCAATTCGATCACGAACGTGTTCACGTTAATAGGCATCATCGCCATCATGTTCTCGCTCAACTGGCGGCTCGCGACAGTCGCGCTGGTCGTCGTGCCGTTCATGTTCGTCCTGTCGCTGCGGCTGACTGTGCAAATTCGACGCGCCTGGCAACAGGTCCGCCTGCGTCTGAGCCGCCTGAACGCGCACTTGGCGGAAGCCATTCAGGGCATGCGGGTCACGGAGGCGTACGTCCGCGCAGATGAAAATCAGACCTTCTTCGAGCAAATGAACCGCGATTACATGCGGACCTTTCTGAGAGCGCAGCGCTTCAGCATCCCGTTTGGCCCGCTGGTCGACCTCACCGGTGCCCTCGGAACGGCACTTCTGTTCTGGTACGGCGTTCATCTCGTGCACACGGGCGTGGTCACCGTCGGGCTTCTCGTCGCGTTCGCGAACTATCTGGGCAGCTTTTGGACGCCCATCAGTCAGCTCGGGCAACTGTACAACCAGGTGCTCGTCGCAATGGCGTCGTCGGAGCGCATTTTTCAATACCTCGACACCCGGCCGACGGTGACGGACCGCGGCGTCGTGCGTGAGTTACCGCCTGTCCGGGGGCACGTGGAATTCTGTCACGTCACCTTCGCCTACCAGCCCTCGCGCCCAGCCATTGAGGACGTCTCGTTCGTCGCACGCCCGGGGGAGACCATCGCGCTCGTCGGCCACACCGGCGCTGGAAAATCGACGGTCGTCAATCTGCTCGCCCGCTTCTACGATCCGACCTCGGGCGAGATCCGCATCGACGGGCACGACCTCCGCTCCGTTTCACTGGGCAGCCTTCGTCGGCAGATGGGCATGGTGCTGCAGGAGACGTTCCTCTTCTCGGGCTCGCTCATGGACAACATCCGCTACGGCCGGCCGAATGCGACGGACGAAGAGTGTATCGCAGCGGCCAAGGCCGTGTACGCGGATGAGTTCATCCGCCGCCTCCCGGACGGTTACTTCACCGAGGTGCAGGAGCGCGGGACGCGGTTGTCCCAGGGGCAGCGCCAGCTCATCTCGTTTGCGCGCGCCATCCTCGCGGATCCCAGGATCCTCATTCTTGACGAGGCCACGGCGAGCATTGACACATACACGGAGCACCTCATTCAGCGGGCGCTCAAGGTCCTCCTCGAAGGGCGTACTTCGTTCGTCGTCGCGCACCGGCTGTCCACCATTCGCGAGGCGGATCAAATTCTCGTGTTTGACGGCGGTCGCATCGTCGAACGCGGCCGGCACGACGATCTCATGCGCCGCCGCGGCGCCTACTACAAGCTCGTGCAGGCGCAGTATCGAAGCATGATGGAAGGATGACGTTGGGTCGCACGGAGCGTAGAAGGGTCAATTGGCACTGACAGATTCTACGCCATGAATGGAGACTTTCACAATGATGAAGTTGGAAAGCTCCTACACATACTTGATGAAGTCGTTTTCCTGCGCGGAACTTTCGCATGTTCCGCGCACATTTTTTCTTTACGTGGTTCATCCGTTGCTGTATCCTTGAATCAAGGATGCAAGGAGGTCGTCTAAACATGACGAGATCGGCGTATGCTGTCAGTGTGCAAGGAAGGGGGCGCACGGCAGTGGAAAAGTACGTGCGGATCACAGGTAAGCGGCAAGTGACGATTCCGAAGGACTTTTTTGAGCAACTCGACATGGGGAGCATCCTGCGTGCCTACATCGAGGATGGTAGGTTGGTTTTGGAACCGGTGCGAGCCGAAGACCCGGTCGACTTTTCGCAGGAAATCATCAACGATCTGGCTGATGAGGGTCTGACCGGCGAGGAACTCAAAAGAGAGTTTGCGCGCCGTCGCGAGGGAATGCTTGCTGCCATCAAGGAACTCGTTGCAGAAGCCCGGAGGGAGGCGCTGGATGGCTCGGAGCCAGACGGAGACGCCTTCATGGAAGAGTTGATCAACCGCGATGAGTGAATACCGGTACAAGTTATCGTCCAGAGCGAAGCAAGTGTTGAAGAAAATCAATGACAAGAAGCTCCTTCGCAAGTACCAGGAGACGATGCAGGACATCTGCGAATCTCCTTACGAGGGAGACCAAAAAGTCGGGGATTTGAGCGGACTTTTTACGGTCGGGTTTCGCTACGTGGACGGCGAACATCGAATTGCTTACACGGTCGTTGAAGACGAGGGCACAGAGCCTTTTGTTCTTATTTTGCTCGTTGGGACGCGCCAAAATTTCTACGAGGAATTGAAGCGGATATGGACGGGGCAGTAGTGGTGGCCGGGGCATAGCGGTTTCCAGCTTGTGTAGTGCTCTGCTCGAATCGAGTTTGACAGCACCATGGGTATGGAAGCGGATTGTAGGGGCAAGTTTGTACCACACGCACTTTAGCCCTGCGTGGCTGCGAGGCGAATGAGAGCCCGATTCGCCTTGTGGCATCTTGCATGGTCTACACAGCCGATGTCATGTGCTGGCACCGACGCTTATGCATCACCGCATGATGGTCTAACACAGTGGGGCCCCCTACGTGAACTGGATACGCACGACTGTACAGCATTCCTTTTCTTTGACGGATTGAACATTGTATACTGTCGTTGGCCCGGCGAGTCAGGCCGGGCTTTATGCGTTCATGACGGACTCATCCATCCGCTTCGAGACAGATTGCGGGGGGCGAATGATGCAGAATCAGGCACAGGCCAGCGAGCGCTTTTCTCCCTTTTTGACTCTTTCGCGCGAGGAGTGGAGCCGACTGCGCGACTCCACCCCGCTCCTTCTCTCCGAGGACGATCTCGCCCAGCTTCACGGCTTGAACGAACGCGTGTCCCTGGAGGAGGTCGAGGAGGTTTATCTGCCCCTTTCCAGGCTCCTCAACCTGTATGTGGCCGCGACGCAGAACCTCTACGAGGCCACTCACGCGTTTTTGGGCCATCAGTCGCGCAAGGTCCCCTACATCATCGGCATCGCGGGCAGCGTCGCCGTCGGCAAGAGCACGACCGCCCGCATCATCCAGGCGCTCTTGTCGCGCTGGCCCAACCATCCGAAGGTCGATCTCGTCACCACCGACGGCTTTCTCTATCCGAACGCTGAACTCGAACGGCGAGGCTTGATGCAAAGAAAGGGCTTTCCAGAGAGCTACGACACGCGGCGGTTGATTCGATTTCTGGCGGACATCAAATCCGGCAAACCGCGCGTCGAGGCGCCCGTCTACTCCCACATCGAGTACGACATTTTGCGCGGGGAGAGCATCGTCGTGGAGCAGCCCGACATCCTGATTCTCGAGGGGTTGAATGTGCTTCAAACGCGCATGTCTTCGAGCGGGCGCCCGATGACCATTTTCGTCTCCGACTTCTTTGACTTCTCCATCTACGTGGATGCGCCGGAAGACCTCATCCGCGGCTGGTACGTCGACCGGTTTTTGAAGCTGCGGGAGACGGCGTTCCGCGATCCCAAGTCCTACTTTCGGCGTTACGCGGATTTGTCCGATGAGGAAGCCGTGGCAACCGCGTTGCGCATCTGGGAGGAGATCAACGCGAAGAACTTGCGCGAAAACATTGCGCCGACGAAGTCCCGGGCGGATCTGATCCTGGCCAAAGGCGCGCACCACCGCGTACAGGAGGTCCATTTGCGCAAGATATGAACGGGCCGGGACGCATTGCGCCTGCGCTGCAAACGCGCTACACTGAAAGCGATGGGACGGTATGAGGATCCTACGGGACGAAAAGTGTCCCTTTTGTTCCGCCGGATCCTCCCCGACGATAGGCGTTGTGGCGACACGACCGAGCAGTGACGATGAGGAGAAGTGGCATGGAGTGGACGGTGTGGGCCGCGGTTGAACGGGTCGCGCCTGAGTTGGTGAGGGCCATGGAACACCGCGTGCGCGTGATGCAGCGCATCGATGCGCATGCGCCCATCGGCCGGCGAGCCCTCGCGCAAGCCATGGGCCAGTCGGAGCGGACGCTTCGCACCGAACTGGAGTATTTGAAGCAACTCGGGCTCGTGGCGACGTCCTCGTCCGGCGTGTCGCTGACGCCGGAGGGCAAAGCGCTTTTGGCCGAGCTCGAGCCGCTCGTCGCGGAAATCGCGGGGCGCTCCGATTTGGCCTGGCGCGTCTCTTCGCTTCTTCGCATTCCCCGGGTCATCGTGGTGGAAGGCGATGCGGACGAGGATGCCTGGGTGACGGATCGCATTGGCCAGGCTGGCAGCGATGTGCTCGCCGAGGTGCTTCAGGACGGGGACATCATCGCGGTGACGGGTGGCACCACCGTCGCAGCTGTGGCGAAGGCCATGAGCGCAAAGCCTCTTCGGCAGAGCATTACTGTGGTGCCCGCGAGAGGCACGGTTGGCGAGATCGTCGCTTATCAGGCCAACACCATTGCGTCCGAGCTCGCGGCGAAACTCGGCGGATCGTCCGTTCTCCTGCAGATCTCCGACAGCCTATCGCAGAAGGCGCTCGAGCAACTTTTGGACGATCCTTACATTCAGGAGCGCTTGCCCATCATCCGCCGGGCGACCGTTGTGGTGCATGGCGTCGGGGACGCTCTGGCGATGGCCCGGCGTCGCCACGCGACGGAAGAAGAGATCCAACTCCTTCAGGCGCGCGAGGCGAAAGCCGAGGCTTTCGGGCACTACTTCAATGCGAAGGGCGAGGTCGTCTACGCGATGCGGACCATCGGGCTTCGGCTCGATGATGTGGCGCGCGCGAGGGTCGTGATCGCCGTGGCTGGAGGACAGAGAAAAGCCCAGGCCATCGCCAGCGTGGCAAACGCCTATCGAATTGACGTGTTGGTGACGGATGAAGGCGCAGCGCGCCGCATCTTGCAGCTCGAAACTCCAGCAGGCAAGGAGAGGGTCGAACATGGCAGTGAAGGTAGGCATTAACGGCTTCGGCCGCATTGGCCGCAACGTGTTTCGTGCGGCGCTTCACAATCCGAACATCGATATTGTGGCGGTGAACGACCTCACCAACGCGGAGACGCTCGCCGCACTCCTCAAGTACGACTCCGTGCATGGCATCCTGCCCGAGGACGTGCGGGCAGAAGGCAACGATCTCGTCGTCGCGGACAAGACGGTGAAGGTGTTCGCGGAGCGGGATCCGGGTGCGATTCCTTGGGCCGAGATCGGCGTGGACATCGTGATTGAGTCGACGGGGCTGTTCACGGACCGCGAGAAGGCCGAGGTGCACATCACGAAGGGCGGTGCGAAGAAGGTCATCATTTCGGCGCCGGCCAAGAACGAGGATATCACCATCGTGATGGGCGTCAACCACGAGATGTACGATCCGGCCAAGCATCACGTGATCTCGAACGCGTCTTGCACCACCAACTGCCTTGCGCCGGTCGCGAAGGTGATTGACGACGAGTTCGGCATCGTGAAGGGCCTCATGACGACGGTGCACTCGTACACGAACGACCAGCGCATCCTTGACCTGCCGCACAGCGATCTGCGCCGCGCCCGCGCCGCCGCGCTGAGCATCATTCCGACTACCACCGGCGCCGCGAAGGCCGTCGGCCTCGTGCTGCCCCACTTGAAGGGCCGCCTGAACGGCATGGCGATGCGTGTGCCGACGCCAAACGTCTCGCTCGTCGACTTCGTCGCGCAGACGAAGAAGCCCGTGACGGTCGAAGAGGTGAACGCCGCGCTGAAGCGCGCCGCGGAGGGCCCGCTCAAGGGCATTCTCGCGTACAACGAACTTCCGCTCGTCTCGAAGGACTACAACGGCGACGCGCATTCGTCCACGGTCGATGGCCTGTCCACGATGATCATCGACGACATGGTGAAGGTCATCGCGTGGTACGACAACGAGTGGGGTTACTCGAACCGCGTGGTCGATCTCGCCTGCTACATCGCATCGAAGATGTGACGCTCGCGAAGCACGAGCCCGCGCCCATAGTGCCAACTGGCACTGGCGGCGCGGGTTTTTTCCTTACATTTGGCCTTTGGGACGGATCTCAGGCGGGAGGGGTTCCGAGGGGCCTGACCGAACTTGATATGAAGATGAAGGGAGTTCGGGATGGGAGGCGCAGAGGATGGAGCGCGCGGTGAGCCTCGAAGACCGCCTGTGGATGGTCGGCAAGATGTTCGCGATGGTCGAGCGGTACTTCGCTCACTGGGAGGATTCCTACATCCAGCCCGATGCGTGGGACAATCTCTATTCGGCCTATCTCCAAGAGGCCACGCGGTCTTCCACGCGTCGAGACTTTGAGCAAATGATGCAGCGGCTGGTCGCCCAACTGGGCAATCGCCACACGTGGTTCCGAGACACCTTGACGGTCCGCGGGAGCTTGGGTCTACGCCTGCGCAGACTTGACGGTAGCTGGCATGTCGTCCGAAGCGCGCACGCAGAGCTGCGTCCAGGGGTGGCCGTCGTGACATTGAACGGGCGGACGCCAGCAGAGTGGATGGATGAGGCGAGTCCTTATATGCGGAGCCGGGACGAGCGCTTGCGTGAAGAGGAGTGGCAACGGGTCATTCCGGTCTTGGTGGACGGGGATTCGTGGGCCCTCGAATTTGACGACGGCCTGCGCAGGCGCACCGTCACGATCCCTCGAATGCTCCCTGATTCGCGCAAGGAGACGCCGGAAGGGCGGTGGCTCGTGCCGGATGGCGTCGCATATCTTCGCGTGCCAAGCTTTGCAGATCCCGCATATGAAGAGGCTGCCGTGGCGTGGGTGACGCGCGTGTCGAACGTAGACGCCCTCGTGGTGGACGTCCGGGGCAATACTGGAGGAGCGACGCCCACAAAGCTCCTTCGGGCCTTGATGGAGAGGCCGTGGCCGTGGTGGACGGAGTTCGCTGCTGATGTAGGCTTTCTGTGGCGAAGATCCGGCGGAGAGGGGGAGTTCTCCATTCGGCCGGACGGCAGCGGTGCCGTGTGGCGACCGCCGTATGAGCAACCGGAGGAACCTGTGTTCCGAGGGCGATTGGCCGTTCTGGTGGATCGGGCGACCGCGTCTGCGGCTGAGGACTTCGTGATGCCGCTCCTCGTGACGAAACGCGCCATCGTGTTGGGAGAAACGACGTCCGGGTCGACCGGGCAACCCATCATCTGTAAGCGCGCCGGCTTCAGCATGGGCGTCGGCGCCATTCGAGCATCGCTTCCTGATGGACGTGCGTTCGAAAACGTTGGTCTGCGGCCCGATGTGTCTGTGGACATGTCGCTCGAGGACCTGTCTTCGGGGCGCGATCCGGCATTGGAGCTAGCCCTCGAACTTCTTGCGAGCGACGATTGAGGATCTGGTGAGGAGGACGACGTTGAGATTCGTATCGTGGAACGTGAATGGGCTTCGCGCCTGCGTGAACAAGGGCGCATTTCTGCCGTATTTCGAGTCCGTCGACGCCGACGTGTTTTGCGTTCAGGAGACGAAGCTGCAGGCGGGACAGATCCAGCTTCCCATCGGCGAGGCGTACCAGCAATTCTGGAACTATGCAGAGCGAAAGGGCTACTCCGGCACGGCCGTGTTCACGCGCATACCGCCGCTCGACGTTCGCTACGGGTTCGGCGACGGCGTCGATCCGGAGGGCCGGATCATCACGCTCGAATTCCCGTCGTTTTACGTAGTGACGGTGTACACGCCAAACGCGAAGCGGGACCTGTCGCGCCTGCCGTATCGCCTGGAATGGGAAGACGCGTTTCGCGCGTATCTCTGTGCGCTGGACCGAGAGAAACCCGTTATCGCGTGCGGGGATCTCAACGTGGCGCATCAGGAGATCGACATCAAAAACGCGAAATCAAATCGCGGCAACTCGGGATTCACCGACGAAGAACGGGCCAAGATGACCGAACTTCTTGGAGCGGGCTTTGTGGACACCTTTCGCGCGCTGTATCCGGACGTGACGGACAAATACACGTGGTGGTCGAACATGCCACGTGTGAGGGAGCGGAACATCGGATGGCGGATCGACTATTTCCTGGTCAGCGAGAGGCTGCGGGATTGCATCCTCGACGCTCGCATCGACGATCACGTCCTCGGGAGCGATCACTGCCCGGTCGTGTTGGAGATGGCGCTTGAGGCGTGGCAGGATTCGGGTAAGTAAGCTGATGTGCAAGATCGCCCATCAAAGATCAAAAGATTGCTCGCTGCGCACGATATCTGCCCTCGTTACAATCGAGATGTACGTACAAGGAGGGGAGTGAGGGTGGAGGAGATCCTGCGAGTGGAAGGCGTATCGAAACAGTTCCCTGGCGTGAAAGCACTCGACGGTGCCCGATTCGACTTGCGCAAAGGCGAAGTCCATGTGCTCTTGGGCGAGAACGGCGCAGGGAAGTCCACGCTTATGAACATCATCGGGGGGGTGTATAGGCCGGATTCAGGGCAGATGTGGCTCCGCGGAGAGCCCTACCGCCCACAGTCGGCTCTGGACGCACTGCGCGCGGGCGTCGCGGTCATCCACCAGGAACTTCAGCTGTGTCCCCAGCAGTCCGTCGCGGAGAATGTGTTTCTCGGTGATGAACAGTGCCGGGCTGGGTGGCTCCGCAAGCGACAGATGGAAGAGATGGCCGAACAGTTGCTGGCAGACCTCGGGATGCGGATCGATCCCCGTGTCCCGGTGGGCCAGCTTGGGATTGCAGCTCAGCAACTCGTCGAGATCGCCAAAATGGTGCGCCGCAGTCCAGATATTCTCGTCATGGACGAACCCACTGCATCGCTCAGTGAGCGAGAGGTGGATCGCCTGTTCGAAATCATCGGTAGACTCAAACAAGGCGGGATGTCCATCATCTACATCTCGCATCGCTTGAATGAGATTCCACGCATTGGGGACCGTGTCACCATCATGCGAGACGGAAGAACCATCGACACGCTCGATGCAAAAGCATCGGATCGGGACACGTGGATTCAACTGATGGTCGGGCGAGAAGTGCATCAAACGGAGTTCGAGACCGTGGAGCGAGGTGAACCGCTGCTTTCGGTGAAAGGGCTTACACGCCAGGGCGTGTTTCGCCATGTGACGTTTGATGTCCACCGAGGAGAGATTGTCGCACTCGCTGGTATGGTGGGCTCGGGCCGAACGGAGGTTTTGCGAGCCATCTTCGGCGTCGATCCCGTCGACGCGGGAGAGGTCTGGGTGCGCGGCCGCCGGACAAACATCCGTGGACCTGCGGACGCCATCCGCTTAGGAATTGGGTTTCTCCCAGAGGACCGAAAGGCTCAGGGACTCGTACTGGAGCATGCGATTGCACACAACGTGGCATTAGCGTCGTACCCACGCGTGAGTGGTCCCGTGTGGTATCGTGGTCGCCGTACGGAAGCGCTCGCAGACTTATACGGACAACGATTGCGAATCAAGATGTCGAGATCGTCCGAACGAGTTGCGACGCTTTCCGGTGGAAACCAGCAGAAGGTCATGCTCGCGCGTTGGCTTGCCGCGGAAAGTGAGATCCTGATGATCGACGAACCGACACGGGGAGTGGACGTCGCGGCCAAATTTGAAATTTATCAGCTCCTTCATGAGCTGAGACGCAAGGGGCTCGCCATTCTCATGGTGTCGTCCGAATTGCCCGAGGTACTGACGCTTGCCGACCGCATCCTCGTCATGAGGGAGGGCGAGATCGTCGCGCATCTAACAAGGGAGGAAGCATCGGAGGAGGTGATTGCGCAATGGGCGATGGCGGGCTCTCGTCCGTAGAAACGAAGCCGTCAGAGGTTGCGCACAGTGCTGTCCCGCGGACGCGTTGGCTGAACGCCCGCCTCAACCAAACGGGCGCCCTTCTCGCGCTCATCCTTCTGGCGGGTGCATTGAGCCTTGCATCTCCCGCGTTCAGGACGTGGGGGAACATTCAAGACATCGTGATCCAGGCGAGCATCGTGGCTATCATGGCTGCAGGACAGACCTTTGTCATCGGAACTGGTGGGATTGACCTGTCGGTCGGTTCCATCGTAGGGCTTTCGGGCGTGATTTCTGCGCTCCTGATGAGCACGGACAAGGCCGTCGGGGGCATGGGCCATGGGGTGCTCATCGCAGTCCTTGCCGGACTGGGCGTCGGCGCCGTGGTGGGGTTGTTCAACGGTCTGGCGGTGGCCAAGCTTGGCATGGCGCCCTTCATCGTGACACTTGGAACCATGGAGATGGTTCGGGGGCTCGCGTACGTCTTGACGCAAGGCGAGACCATCGACGCGCTTCCTACGTCGTTTGATAACTTGGCGACAAACACATTTCTTGGCGTTTCCGATCTCATTTGGATTACCATTGGAGTCTACGTGATCTCCTGGATTCTTCTGTCGCGCACGTTGTTCGGCAAATACACGCTGTCCATTGGTGGCAACGAGTTTGCCACGCGTCTCTCGGGTGTGCGCGTGGACCGCGTGCTCATTGGCGTCTATGTCCTTTCCGGCGTGCTCTCGGCGCTGGCCGGCATCTTGCTCGACGCACGTTTGCAATCCGGAATCAGCACCAACGGCGACGGGTACGAACTCGACACCATCGCGGGCGTCGTGATTGGCGGCACGAGTTTGTCCGGCGGATCGGCCAGCATGTTCGGCAGTCTCGTGGGTGTGTTGATCATGTCCTGCGTTCGCGACGGGCTGACTCTGCTGAACGTGAACACGTACTGGAGCGACGTGGTGATGGGGCTCATTATCGTTCTCGCCGTGTTGACGGACATTCTTCGCAAGCGCATCGCGGTACAGCGCTGGTTTCGCCGAGCGGTGGTCGGAAGGCGAATACAGGGCGAGATTCGCCAGGATTGAAACGATCTTGACGAGGGGGAAGATCTCATGAAGAAGTGGGGAAAACGAGGCGGGAGCGCTCAAAATCGCATGAAGATCGGAAAATGGCTGGGGGCAGCGGTGGCTTGTTTAAGCGCGCTGGCGCTCGGACCTGGGAACGCTCAGGCTGCTAATTCGGGTCAGAAAACCATCGCCATTCTGCCACCCGGTATGACCAGTCCGTTTTACGTCCAGATTGTGCAAGGCGCTCGCAAGATAGCTCAGGAGTACGGATACAAGGTCATTGTGGAGGCGCCTCCGGCAGAGTCGGACTTCAACACACAGGTGAGTATGATGGAAAACCTTGTGTCTGAACACGTCTCGGCCATCGCAGTCTGTCCTATGGATGACAAGGCCATTGGCACCGCCATCCTGCAAGCGAATAAGGCGCACATCCCCGTTTTCATCTTCAACGGGCTGGCATCCACGGGAGCTGGAAATGTCACGGAGTATATCGGTTATAACCAGCGCGAGGCTGCACACAAGTTGGCTCAATTCACGGTTCAACTTCTGCACGGCCGTGGCAACATCATGATTCTCGACGGTATTCCGAGCTACTACAACACGGAGCGCGTTGGCGGGTACAAGGAGATCATCAAGAAGTATCCGAATATACACATTGTGGAGGAGCAGCAAGCGGATTGGCTGCGCAGCGAGGGCTTGTCCATCACGATGCAAGCGCTTCAGGCTCATCCGAACATTCAATTGGTTTATGGTGCAAGTGACGAGATGGATATCGGCGCAGCCATTGCGGCGAGTCAGATGCACAAACACATTTACACGATTGGCATCGACGGCAACCCTGTGACATTGCAAGATATCCAGAGTGGACTGGTGACCGCGACCATCGGCACGTTCCCCTACGAAATGGGAGAAACCGTGGTCGAGCAGATGCACAAGTACTTCATGGGCCAGTCCATTCCGAAATTCCTGGAAACGCCTACGGTGTTGGTGACGAAGTCGAATCTACAGGCTTACGAGAGCGGAAAGCTGTGGACGACGCCGAAGGCTTCGCACGAAGAGGTCGAAATGTAAAGCGCACAGGTGCCGGGTGCGAGAAGCACCCGGCCACCTATCCAGGGGAGGGACTACACATGCGCATCCTGATTGCGGACGACGAGCCTATCGTGCGCAGAGGGTTGCGCGCGGTCTGCGAAAGTTCGGGATTCGCCACCGCCGTCTTCGAGGCTGCGGATGGTCACCGCGCATTGGAGATCCTGACTGAAGAATCTGTTGACCTGGCGTTTCTCGATGTGTGCATGCCCTTCCTTGGAGGGCTGGATGCGCTGGAACGAGTGCCTCCTGAGCGACGCCCTACGGTAAACGTGATTGTCAGTGGATACGGTGAATTTGAATACGCGCAGCGAGCAATTCGACTTGGCGTGATGGAATATCTTCTTAAGCCAGCTGGTGCCGCAGAAATCCGCGATGTGCTCAGTCGCTCGTTTGACCGGATTGCGAAAGTGGAGGCCGGGGTGAATCTCTCCCCAGCGGACGGCCAAGACGTGATCGCACAGGCCATTCGTTATATCGAGTCTCGCATTTCGGAACGGCTGCGCCTTCAGGACGTTGCGGCGGCCATCCACGTGTCCCCAACCTATCTAGCTGCTCTATTTAAAAAGAAGATGCAACTGACGTTTCTCGAATACGTGCACATGCGCAAGATCGAAGCCGCTGCGGCCCTTCTCCGCAAAGGGGTGCGTCTCGTAGATGCGGCTCACAGTGTAGGTTTTGAAGACGTGCGCCATTTTTGTGACATCTTCGAAAGGCACACGGGACTGCACCCAAAGGCTTATTTGCAAGGGGCTCTGGCCGCGCGTGACATGCCGAATGGATTGGTCGGTCGGGTGGAAGAAGGGGGATGACGGTGAACGCCATTCGCCGCCTGGGTCGGTCCCTGACTGCATGGATATTTCTTGTGACCTGGGTGCTCATGATGTCGTGTTTGGTCATCCTGGGCAGTTTCGTCATGCGCAAACTCCGCGCGATTTCGGACGAAGTGGGGCGCCGATCGCTGGTTTCGTTTGTCGTGCAGACCGCTGACTATCTGAATGAACAGTTCTTATCAGTGGAGAGGAATGCGCTCCACACGCTGGTCTCGGACCCTGTGATTCAGCGCGAGATCGACTTTCAGTCACCTCCGAAAGGTTACACACCCTTCACGATGTACACATATGTCAATCGGCTCCTGACGCAAGTTCAACGTAATCACGATGAACTCATCGATACAGTGATGTTACTTCTGGACAACGGCATGGAATTTGTAGACGCTGGCCACGAACTCGCACCCTATCGCCCGATCGATCAACCCTACCAATGGTTCGTCCAACATACCTTTTACAACACCACGCCCGTCTGGATTGGTGAACAACCCCCCGCAGAGTGGTTGTTTGACGATCACCGACCGCGCTTCTTCGTGTCGCAGTGGCTTCAGACGACACCTTCCGATGCAATTGTGGTCATCGGCATCAAGCCAGAGTATGTTCGCACCGTGATGGAAAGTGTGAGCACAGGGCGTGACGCCGATCTCGCCGTGCTTGATGAACATGGTCGCTGGCTTACTGGGCTTGCGCCGCCGCGGGCCTTGGCACAAACGCTGATGTCGGTCGTTGACCGCGCGGGACAGGATGAAGTCGTTTCAACGCCGTCTGAATCGCTCGTGGTCGCCGTCGCCTCCATCCCACTCAATGGTTGGAAGATTGTATCTTGGATTCCGGCGAGGACGCTAGCGGATGGTGCGACTTACAACCTGCGCGGCTGGATGTTTGCCGCCTTCGGCTGGGGATCTGGTGCATCATTGTTGGTGGCCTTTTTATTTTCTTGGATGGTCACGCGCCCTCTGCGCCGATTAACGGAAGCCATGTCCTCTGTCGAGCGAGGTGACCTGTCGGTTCGGCTTGACACCCGACTCGGCTGGTATGAATTCCAGGTGCTTGCACAAGGTTTTGATCGCCTGGTCGACGAGATCCACCGTTTGCTCGAACAGACGAAATGGCAAGAGGAAGAAAAGCGTCAACTCGAATTTGCTGCTCTCCAGGCGCAGATCAATCCGCACTTTTTGTACAACACACTCGACTCGATTTATTGGATGGCGTATGCTCGCGGAGAACACGACATTGAGCGACTCGTCTACGCATTGGGACGATTTCTGCGGTTATCCTTGAGCGATCCCCGCGAATTTCTGACGCTAAGTGAGGAACTGGAGCATGTGCAGCGGTACGTAGAAATTCAAAACATTCGCTTTCAAGGACGAATCAAAATCGAATTAGACGCCGATCCGTCTGTCCTGCAGGTGCTCGTCCCAAAACTGACGCTGCAACCCTTGGTGGAAAATAGTATCCTTCATGGGTTCGCGGAACGGGCCGAAGGGCGCATTTCCATCCGCGCGCACCGCACAGGCGAAGCGTATGTGGAGATCGAGGTTGAGGATGACGGACGACCAAAGCCCGTGACGGCGTGCGAGACCCGTAAGGAGGCATCGGGACTGGGTTTGAAGAACTTAATCCGCCGCCTCGAGTTGTACTTTGGGCCGGAATTTTCGTTTGATCTGCACACCACGGGCGAGGGGACGCGCGTTCAACTGCGCCTGCCCTGCCGGCAGGCGCCAGGCGAACGTCGGGACTGAGCACGTCGGGCGTACTTGACGAGAGGACCACGGGTCAGTGACGCGCTTCGTGTCTTGCTATGCGCCGTGTATACCGCTTGAAACGGCGCGCCGCCCGGGATCGAACTCGGTCCTCGGGCGGTGTGGATGTCGGGCATGCCATAGGTCTGCCGCGTCTTGATCAGCGGTTCGTACGTGTAACTTATCCCCGCACAATCGTCTGCTCTCGGCTCGGTCCGACACTCACGTACTGGATGGGCACGCCGACCTGCTGTTCAATCAAAGTCACGTATCTTTGCGCGGCCTCGGGAAGGTCTTCAAACGACCGGCATTCGCTGATATTTTCCTGCCAACCGGGAAGCGATTCGTAGATCGGTTTGACTCGCTCCATGTCATACGCCGCGGGCGGCCATTCGAGGCGCTGGCCGTCCAGCTCGTAAGCGACGGCGACGCGGATCTCGTCCAAGCCGGAGAGGACGTCCAGCTTCATGAGCGCAAGTTCCGTGTACCCGTTGATCCACGCGCCATAGCGCAGTGCCGGGAGATCGAGCCAGCCGCAGCCGCGCGGCCGCCCCGTGGTGGCGCCGTATTCGTGGCCGCGATCGCGCAGGAAGGCGCCGAACTCATCGTGGAGCTCCGTCGGAAACGGGCCTTCGCCGACGGCCGTGGTGTACGCCTTGGTGATGCCCGTAATGCGCTCGATTTTGGTGGGGGGCACGCCGGCTCCGCTGCACACGGCCCCCGCGATGGGATTGGACGACGTCACGAATGGGTACACGCCCCAATCGAGATCGCGCATGATGCCGAGCTGCCCCTCGAAAAGCACGTGTTTGTTCGCCTTGGCGGCCTCGTACAGGAGCGGCGTCGTATCCGTGATGTACGGAAGAAGGACGTCGCGCGCCGCGGCGATGGGCTCCCACACGTCCTCCCACGTGCCGTAGCGCTCGAGGTCCGGCAGTCGCCGGCATTTGGCCTCGAAGGCCGAGCGCACGCGCTCCTTCAGGCGGTCGAGATGGCGCATTTCGCCCATTTGAATGCCAAATCGACCCACTTTGTCCTGGTAGGCGGGGCCAATTCCCTGAAGGGTGGTGCCGACTTTCCTCGATCTCGCCTCTTCTTCCCACATGTCCTGCCAAATGTGATACGGCAGCACCATGTGCGCTCGGTCCGAGATGACAAGGCGTCTCGTGTCGATCCCGGCTTCTGCGAGCGCGGTCAACTCCTCCACCAGTTTGGGCGGGTTCACGACGACGCCGGCGCCGAGCACACAGAGCGTGTGCGGGTGGAAGATCCCCGACGGGACGAGGTGAAGCGCAAACTTCCCGAACGAATTCACGATGGTGTGACCTGCGTTGCCGCCTCCCTGGTAGCGGACGACGATGTCCGCCTCCTCCGCCAGGTAATCGACCATTTTCCCCTTGCCTTCGTCGCCATACTGAGCGCCCACAACCGCATGAAACATCGCGCGTTCCCTCCTCAAACACAACATCAGTGTACGCTCCACCTTTCCATGTGTAAAATGAATGATATGTATCATTTTCATGCTTAACCTGTATGGAGTGATCGTGATGTTTGAGGCGCTCCGAGCACTGGTCACTGTGGTCTCCCTCGGAAGCGTGTCCGAGGCGGCTCGGGCACTTCACGTGACGCAACCGACGGTGACGAGGCAAATTCAACAACTGGAACGCCACTTCGGACAGGCGCTTTTTGACCGGAGTGGCAAACGGCTCGCACTGACGCCCGCCGGCGAGCGGGTGCACGCGTATGCACTTGAAGTGCTGCGCAAGCAGGAGGAGTTGGCGGAGTCGCTTCTCGAGATGTCGAATCCGGAGGCGGGCCTGGTGCGCATCGGCGCGGGGCTCTCCCCCACGCTGTACCGCCTGCCCACCCTTGTGGCTCGGTACGCGTCGATGCGCCCGCGCGTGAGGTTTCAAGTGGTGACGGGATCGTCCAAAGTGACGCTCGAGCGCCTCGCCTCGCGCACGGTCGATCTCGCCATTGTGACGACGCCACCGGAAGACGAGTCGGGCGTGGAGCAAATTGCGCTGTGGCGGGACGAGCTCGTGGCTGTGGCGCCCTCCTATCACGCGCTCGCGGGCAAACGCGCCTCCATGGCGGAGTTGGCGCAGTATCCGCTGGTGGTCATGCACGGCGAGTCGGGACTTCGTCGGCAGATTGACGATCTCCTGCATCGCGCCGGGGTGGAACGACCCGCTCCGCCGGTAATGGAAACGGACAGCCTCGAAGCGATGAATCGATTCGTGCAGGCGGGACTCGGTCTCGCCGTGGTACCTTGGCCGGCGGTAGCGGACGACGTGACACAAGGCCGGTTGAAACTCGTCCATATCGTCGGCTGCGATCTCGGCCGACGCACCGTGACACTGGTCTGGCGCAGGGAATCTCACATTCCGGCGGCTGCGCGCGCATTCATCGAGTGGCTCGCGTCGGTGGGAGCGGCCGCGTCCGAATTGCGGTAAGATGAGGGCGGTGATCGAGCGATGCGGATACTGATTGTCGAGGATGAGCCCGGTCTCGTGGAATTTCTGCGCTTGGAACTCGAATTGTCTGGCGTCGAGGTGGACGTCGCGATGGACGCGGAAACCGCTCTGGAGCGGGCGAGATCGGAGTCCTACGATTTGTTGCTCATCGACATCGTCCTGCCTGGCATGAGCGGCGTCGATCTGTGTCGCGAGGTGCGCAGGTTTTCGAACGTCCCCATCATGATGCTCACGGCGCGTGGCGCAGTGGCGGACCGCGTTGGCGGGCTTGACGCGGGTGCAGACGACTACCTGGTCAAACCGTTCGCCATCGAGGAACTGTGGGCGCGCATGCGGGCCATCAGGCGGCGGTATGAAGCGAACGGGGCTCCTTTTCGCTTTGGCGAAGCAACGGTGCACCTCGATGCGCACCGCGTGATGTATCAGGGGCAGGAGGTCGATCTCACTGCGCGCGAGTATGACCTATTGCTGTATCTGCTGCGCAACGTGAATCGGACATGTTCCCGTCAGGAGTTGCTCGAGCGCGTGTGGGGATTTCAGGCGCCTGGGGATACGAACGTGGTGGACGTGTATATCGGCTATCTTCGTCAGAAGTTGGACCCCGAGCGGCGATACATCAAGACGGTGCGCGGGCAGGGTTATCGGCTCGAGGTCGAGGAGACATGAGGTGGTCGAGACGTGCGCAGCGGCGGAGCATCGAAGGCACGCTGCTCATCTGGAGCACCGTATGGTGCGCGGTGGTTCTGTGTTTGTTCACTGCCGTGTTCATGGTCTCCTACGAGGCCACGAGCATGGTGGGCCAAAAGCGCGTCATGGAGCTCGAGATGGCCACGCTACTCGGCCAGGGCGCAGACCGTTTGGCCGAAGAGACCGTGACCACCACGTGGGATCGGTATGCGGCCGCGACCGATTCGGTCATTCGCCTCACCGACGCCGACGGCAACGTGTTGTTCCAGATCATGGGTCCTGTATTCACAGGGACGGTGGTGGACGAGATTGCGTCGCGGGTGCCGATGCCAGCGCAGGGGCCTGACTTCGCGAAGCCGCACTGGAGTTACCCGTATGCGTGGAGGGACCAAAATGGATATCATCGGGTGCTGGCGCTTACGGAGGGCGTGCGGTTCGAAAACGGGGGATACGGGCAATTGTCGATTTTCACCTTGCTCGATCCCATCCGCCAGGCGGCGCTCCACATGCTCGCGGTGTTCGTGGTGCTGGATGCGGCCGTCATCGCGCTATTCGCCGTGGGCATGCGCGTGCTCATCGAGCGGGGATTTCGCCCGCTTGCGCGCTTGATGGCGGGCATCCAACAGGTGGAGTGGCGCAAGGCCGGCAGGCTTTCGTTTTCGGATTTGCCGCCGGAACTCATGTCTCTTCAGGAGTCGGTCAATCAGATGCTGGATCGGATCGATGTGGCGATGGACGATCAGCGCCGCTTCGTGGCAGATGCGTCCCATGAGCTGCGCACGCCGCTTGCCATCATCGCGGGCCACGCCAATCTTCTCAGGCGATGGGGGCGGGACAATCCGCACGTGTGGGAACCTGCGGTGCGAAACATCGTGCTCGAGGTCGGGCGTCTGCAGCGGCTTGTGGATGAACTCCTCGCCCTCTCGAACCTGGATCAGGTGGATGAGCTTCCGGTGGGCGGCGGGATGGGACAGGCCGAGATGGATGAGATGTTTGCGCGCCTACGCGACGACGCGCTGCTCCTGCGCCCGGACTTAGAGATTGAGGTGAGCGTGCACCTGACCCGCGGCGGGCGGGTGGCGATTCAGCCGGATCGGCTGCGGCAGGTGCTGGTGGGGCTCGTGGACAATGCGATGCGCCATACGCCGCAGGGCGGCTGGATTCGGCTCATGGCGCGCGAGGAGTCCACCACGGCGCGCATCACGGTGTCAGACAACGGAGAGGGCATTCCGGATGACGTGTTGCCGCATGTCTTTGAGCGGTTTTACCGGGGAGAGGCCGCGCGCCGCGAGGGGCAAGGCGCTGGGCTGGGGCTCGCCATTTCCAAGCAGGTGGTTGAGCGGTACGGGGGACAGATTTACGTTCGCAGCGCCGTAGGCAAGGGCACGACCGTCGTGATTGTGCTGCCACTCGTCGGCCAGGGGCGCGTTTCGGGAGGATGAGGATGATGACATCGTGGGATTCGCTGTGGCCCAGGGAAGTGGAGTTGTCGATCGAGGAGGTGTCCATCTCCCCGCTCGACAACATCCTCCACGATGACAAGCTGGGCCATCAGGTGGCGCACCGAGAAAGGTTGCCTGTTGTCCGCGTGTGGCGCCATCTGCCCGTGACGGGGCTCGTCGTCAGTCGCCGCGACGTGGCCGGTCCGGCCGGCCAGGCGGCCATGGCGCGCATGGCGGCGGAAGGGTGGCCGCTCTTCGTTCGCTCCACGGGCGGGACCGCCGTGCCGCACGGCGAAGGGATGCTGAATTTGTCCCTCATCTTTCCGCGTCAGGCCGAGGGCGCGACCACGGACAGGTACTATCGCATGCTTTGTCAGCCGCTCGTCGAGTGGCTGCGGGGCCTCGGGCTGGCCGCCGAGATGACCGACGTCCCTGGGGCCTATTGCGACGGCAACTACAACGTCGCAGTAGGCGGGCGCAAGGTCGTGGGCACGGCGCAGTCGTGGCGCGGGGGGCTGGCGGGCATGGCGTCGCGCCACCCCGGCTACGTGCTCGCGCACGGCTGCATCAGCGTTTCGCCCGATCTCGACGCCGCCATCGCCGCCATTCAGCGCTTCTATCGCTACGCCGGGCGCGACGAGGTGCGCATCGAGCGGGATAAGGCGACGACCCTAGCCGAGGCGTCGCGCGAGCCTTGGACGAGCGGAGAGGCGAAGGCTTCATTGGTGGAATTCCTCCTCAAGCGCCTGCCCGAGATCGGCGTTACGCCTCGCCTTTCGCCGTGACGTCGCCCGCGTCTGATTCGGGGCCCCGCTTTGGCGAAAGGGGCAGTTCTACGCGGACCGTCGTGCCTTTGCCTATGCCCTCGCTCGCGATGGAGATCCGGCCGCCGTGCGCTTCCACAATCCATTTGGCGATGGAGAGCCCTAGTCCCGTCCCCTTGGCCTCCCCGTGGCGCGATCTCGCCGTGTCCACGGTGTAAAACCGGTCGAAGACGCGCTCCAGGTGCTCCTTGGCGATGCCGATACCCGTGTCGCGGACCGAGAGAATCGCCTGATTCCGGTTGCGACTTGCGGTAATCTCGACCTTGCCGCCCGCGTCGGTGAATTTCATCGCGTTGTCGATGAGGATCACCAGAAGCTGATGGAGCCGGTCGCGATCGCCCAAGACGACGAGCGGTTCTTCCGCACGCACGGTGAGTTCGATGCCGCGCATCTCCGCGATGGTCTCGTACAGATCGTGGATGCGCTCGAGCAGGTCGTTGAGCGCGACCGGCCGGCGCTCCACCGGCATGCGCTCGGAGTCCGACCGCGCGAGCGTCAGCAGGTCCTGCACGAGTTTCGCGAGCCTGCGCGCCTCACCGTGGGCGTTGTTCAGCCACTCCAGGTTTTCCTCGACGGTTTGGTCCGTGTGTTCCATGACGATGCCGAGGTTGGACTGGATGACCGCGAGCGGCGTCCTAAGCTCGTGCGAGGCGTCCGCGACGAATTCGAGTTGGCGCTGAAACGCCCGGCGGATGGGCTGGAGCATCCGCTCCGACAAAATGAAGCCGACGAGCGTCGCCCCGCAGATGCCAAACAGCCCCACGATGACGATGACGGAGCGCAGGTCGCTCATGGCGCGCACCGTCTGGGTGTCGTCGAGCACCGTGGCGACGTACGCTGGCGCGCCGGAGCCCGCTCCGACGGGCAGCTCAAAGACGCGGTAATGCTCGCCCTCATAGGTGAAATTGAAGAACGTGGGCCGATCCACGGCTCGGTTCAGACGATTTTCCAGCGCGCTCGCCAGGTCCGGGTCCGCGATAGACGTATAGACGCCGTTGTCTGCGAGGACGAAGTTGATCTCCGGAGACCCGGTGGAGGCGAAGCTCGGGATGCCCGTCAAGACAGCTGTATTGGCTACGCGGTAGGCCGCCTGGCGAAGGTTGAAATCGATGCTTCGCATCACGAATCCCCGGATGATCCCGTAGAGCGCGAGCGACGTGATGCTGTACAGGATCACCAACAGGATGACGGTCAACAGCGTCAGCCGGAGGCTCAGTCGCTTAAACAAGCCGCACGTCCCTTCTCACGCCTTGCGGCCCGCCGACGGGTCCGGGTGAAACATGTATCCCACGCCCCGCACGGTGGTGATGTACGACGGCAAATCGGGCTCGTCGATTTTTTTCCGCAAGAAGTGCACGTAGTTTTCCACGGCGTTGCCAATCACGTCGGCATCGGGTCCCCAGACGCGATCGAGAATGACCTCTTTGGACAACACCTTGTTGGGGTTGCGCATGAACAGTTCAAGCAGCTGGAATTCCTTGGCCGTCAGCGCCAGGGGTTCCCCGTTGCGCGTCACGGTTCGAGTGTTAAGATCGAGTCGAAACGGGCCCGCCTCGATGGCGTCGCCGCCCGCAATCTGGCCGGTGCGCCGCGAGAGGGCCCGCACGCGCGCCAAAAGCTCCTTGTTGTCGAACGGCTTGACGAGGTAATCGTCAGCGCCGGCGTCGAGGCCCGTCACGCGATCTTCGACGGTGTCCTTGGCTGTGAGCAGCAGCACGGGCGTTTGAAGGCCCGCCTTGCGCATGGCGCGCAGGATGTCGAGACCGCTCATCTTCGGCAGCATGATGTCGAGGATGGCGATGTCGTAGCTGTCGGTCAGGGCGAGATCGCAGCCGGTTTCGCCGTCGTGGGCGACGTCGACGGCGTATTGGTGTTCCTTGAGAAGTTGTTTGAGTGCGGACGCGAGCCGCACCTCGTCTTCGACGAGCAAGATGCGCATCGGATAACCTCCCGCATGGTTCCGTACGTCGGACTGGACCGCTTTTATTGTACACTGCAGGATTGAACGCCGCTTGAATGGCGGAATGCAATCCTGCGGCGGGATCGGGGGATGTCCGAATGTTTGCGCTTTCGTAAGATTTCTTGCCGCATTCGCCGCGCGAAAAGGTGTCGCGGAGGCTAAGAGAATTCTTACTTTCCTACGAAAGTCGGAGAAAGCGGCGAAAGTTCGCGATTCTCGTCGCAACCCGGTGGAAAAACGTGAGGGACGTGCCTGTCGCGCTCCTTTACACCGGGGATGGCCGTCGATACAATTTGCGCTATACTAGGCACGGTGCGTGCAGGGTACCGACGATTTCGGACGCGCGATGAGACTGGAATGCACTCATGTGACGTTGTCATACAGGTTCCGAAATCGAACACCGATTCGACATTCTTCGACAGATGGGAGGGGCAAGACGTGGCCGAACCGCTCCTCGCGATTCGCGACTTGAAGACGTACTTCGTGAGCAAGCAGGCGACCGTGAAGGCGGTCGACGGGATCGACATCGACGTCAACCGGGGACAGGTCGTCTGCATCGTGGGCGAGTCGGGCTGCGGCAAGAGCATGACGTCGCTGTCCATCATGCGGCTCGTGCCTCGGCCGTACGGGAAGATTGTCGGCGGTCAGATTCTGTTTGACGGCCGAGATCTCCTGCAGCTGAGCGACCGCGAAATGGCGGATTTGCGCGGCAGCGAGATCGCAATGATCTTCCAGGAGCCGATGACGGCGCTCAACCCCGTGCTGAGCATTGGCACGCAAATTTCGGAAGTTTTGGTTCGCCACCGCGGCGTGCCGAAGCGAGAGGCGCTGGATCGCGCCGTGGAGATGCTTAAGTTCGTGGGCGTTCCTCGCGCCGAGCAGATTGTGCGCGAGTACCCGCATCAGCTCTCGGGCGGCATACGCCAGCGCGTGATGATCGCCATGGCGATGATTTGCGAGCCGAAACTGCTCATCGCGGACGAGCCCACCACCGCGCTCGACGTGACCATCCAGGCCCAGGTGCTCGATCTCATGAAGAAGATGCGGCGCGAGACGAACACCTCCATCATCCTCATCACGCACGACCTCGGCGTCGTGGCCGACATGGCCGATCACGTCGTGGTGATGTACGCTGGGCAGGTGGTCGAGTCCGTCGACGCGGACACGCTCTTCTCGGAGCCCAAGCACCCTTACACCCGAGCGCTGATGGAGTCCATCCCGTCGCTCGAAGAGGACAAGGATGTGCTCTACTCCATCCCGGGCACGGTGCCGAGCGCGGCGAACTTCCCAAAGGGCTGCCGATTCGCTGAGCGTTGCCCCATCGCGAAGCCGTCCTGCTTCGAGAAGATGCCTGAGTTGCGCGAAGTGGCCCCGGGTCACTTGGTTCGCTGCGATCTCGTGTGAGGGAAAGGAGGGAGCGCATGAGCGAGTACGTGCTCGAAGTCCAGGATTTGAAGAAGTACTTTCCGATTAAGTCCGGCATCCTGAAGCGGACAGTCGGCTACGTGCGCGCCGTGGACGGCGTCTCGTTTCAGGTAAAGCCAGGTGAGACGCTCGGCATCGTCGGCGAGTCGGGTTGCGGCAAATCGACGACGGGCCGCATGATCATGCGGCTGACGACGCCGACCTCCGGAAAGATCATCCTGGACGGACAAGACATCACTCACGCCAAGGGCGCGGAACTCCGGGCCAGCCGGCGCAAATCGCAGATGGTGTTTCAGGATCCGTATGCCTCGTTGAACCCGCGCATGTCAGTCGGCGAGAGCATCGCGGAGCCGCTCATCGTGAACAAGGTGCTGTCGAAGTCCGAGGCGTTTGAGCGGGCGGGAGAACTGCTCCAGACCGTCGGCTTGCGTGCGAGCGACATCAACCGCTACCCGCACGAGTTTTCCGGCGGCCAGCGGCAGCGCATCGGCATCGCGCGAGCACTCGCGCTGAATCCGAAGCTCATCGTCGCGGACGAGGCCGTCTCAGCTCTCGACGTGTCCATCCAATCGCAGATCCTGAATCTGCTGATGGACCTGAAACACCAGTTCAACCTGTCGTATTTGTTCATCTCGCACAACTTGGCAGTTGTCCGGCACATCAGCGATCGCGTCGGCGTGATGTACCTAGGACACCTGGTCGAGATCGGCCCGAAGCACTCGCTGTATCAGGATCCGCTGCATCCGTACACGCAGGCGCTTCTCTCGGCTGCGCCGGAGCCCAGGCGCACGAAGCGGCGCGAGCGGATCATCTTGCAGGGCGACGTGCCGAGCCCGGCAAATCCGCCGTCCGGATGCCCGTTCCACACGCGCTGTCCGCGGGTGATGGACGTGTGCCGTCAGACGATGCCCAAGCCAGTCCAGGTGCATCCAGACCACTGGGTCGCGTGCCACCTCCACGGGTGAGCGCAGGTTTTGCGTGTGCATGAACTTCTCCCGGTTTCGAGACCCTAGTCACAGGGTTCGTCGAAGGGGGAAGTGACATGAAACGGAAAGCACAGCTGCTCTCGGGCGGGTTGGCAGCGACGGTGGCGCTCGGCGCTGTCGTGGGCTGTGGCGGCGGGAGCCCGCAAAACGCGGCAGGGACTGGCGGAACCGGCGTGCAAAAGGGCGGCACCTTGATTTACGCCTTGCCGCCGGCGACCAACATCACCTGGTACTTGCCCATCACGAATGCGGGCAATGCGAGCCTGTACAACGCCCAGTTGTATACGCAACTGTATCCCGGCGTGATCTATATCGACCATCGGTACCAGATCGATTACGCCAACAGTTTCGCCCAGAACATCACGTACAATCAGGCGGGCACGGTGTATACCATCTCGCTGAAGAAGAACTGGAAGTGGTCGGACGGCCACCCAGTGACCGCGGATGACGTCGTCTGGGACTATGAGCTCATCAAGGCGACCGACGCGAAGGACGCGCCTCCGCCGTGGCCGAATTACAACGCGGGCGCAGGCGGCGTGCCGGATAACGTCCAGAGCGTCGTGGCGAAGGATCCGTACACGGTCGTGATCACGCTGAAGAAGCCAGTGAACCAGCAGTGGTTCATCTACAACGGCATCGGGCAACTGACCGCTTTGCCGAAGCACGCTTGGAATAAGTACCCGAACGACATCCGGCAGGAGATCATTTACCTGGCAAAACAAGCGACGAACCCAGCGTTCTTCACGGTGGTCGACGGGCCGTTCAAGCTGCAGAGCGCAAAGAGCAGTCAGTCGTGGACGCTCGTGCCCAACCCGTTGTTCGGCGGGCACAAGAGCACGCTCGACAAGCTGATTTTCCAGTATGAAGCGACCAACGATGCGGAGTTCGCGGCGCTCAAAACCGGAGCGGTGAACCTGGGTTATCTCGACCTTTCGCAGTACGCATCGCGTCAGTCGCTCACGTCGTCGGGTTACACCATCATGCCGGCGTACAACTTTGGGTACAACTTCATCGAGCTCAACCAGCAAAAGGGTTCGCCCATGTACGCCGCGTTCAGCGATGTGAAGGTGAGACAGGCGCTCGAGTACGCGATTGACCAGAACGCTATCAACCAGGACATCTATCACGGCTTTGCGCCGCCGCAGTACGGGCCGATCCCGACGACGCCGAAGACCATCTTCTTCGATCCGAATCTCGCGAAGCCGCTCTTTCCGTTCAACCTGGCGAAAGCGCGTCAGTTGCTGGAGTCGGACGGCTGGAAGATGCAAAACGGCGTGATGACCAAAAACGGATTGCAGCTCAAGTTCCAGGTCATCTATCCGAGTGGCACGCAGTCGACAACGCAGATGATGGAGCTCATTCAGCAGGATTGGAAGCAAATCGGCGTGCAGATTTCGCTGAAGCCGATGCCGCTGTCCGAGATCTTCGGGATCATTCAGGACACGTCCAATCCTGGCAAGTGGGCGGTTGCAGCAGGCACCGGCATCACCTATGGCGGATCGTATCCGTCCGGTGAGCAGCTGTTTGAGCCCGGCGGGCTTGACGGCTTCGGCTATGACGATCCCGTGCTCGATAAGCTCATCGCTGCGACGACATCGCCGGCGCCATCGCAGCAGGCTTCGCTGAAGGCGTTCTTCGCGTACGAGGAGTACTGCGCGAAGCAGGTGCCCGTCCTTTGGACCAACGGCGTTGCGAGCCTCATTGCCGTCGCGCCGAACGTGCACAACGCGACCGAGCAGTACCTGAATCCGACAACGGGTTATCCGCTCCTTAACTATATCTGGATGTCTAAGTAATGCACCAAGTCATGCACAACGCGGGCGGCTGGACCGCCAGTCGCCCGGCAGAAGGGAGGGAAAGGCGTGGTCACAGAGACGCAAGTGGCAAATTCCGCAGGCGAGCCGCGCGTACAGGCCACCAAGTGGCGCACTTGGAAGCGGTTCTGGCGGTATCCGCTGAGTTCGATTGGCGTGATCGGCATGGTGCTCCTGTTTGCCTTCTGCTTCGTGGGGCCGATGCTCTACCACGTCAGTCCGACGCAGGGGGATTTCACCGCACTGCTCCAACCGCCGAGTGCCAAGCATCCGCTGGGCACCGACGACGCGGGTCACGACGTGCTCGCGCGCATGATGGTGGGTGGTCAGGCGTCGCTCGAAGTCGGCTTCTTGTCGGCGTTTGTAGCGATGGCGTTCGGAACGCTCTACGGCATGGTGAGCGCGCTCGCGGGTGGATGGGTGGACATCATCCTCATGCGTATCGTGGACATCTTGCTGTCCATTCCGAGCATCTTCATCCTGCTGTTCCTGAACGCGACGTTCAAGCCGAACGTAGGTCTCATGATCTTCGTGCTCGCTGCGACAAGCTGGCTCGGCGTGAGCCGTATCGTCCGCGGCGAAGTGTTGAAGATCAAGAACGAGACTTACGTCGAGGCAGCGCTCTTGGCGGGCGTCAGAACGTGGCGGCTCATGACGAAGTATCTGGTTCCGAACTTTATCGGAACCGTGTTGGTGACCACGACCTTCGCAGTCGCAGACTCCATTCTCTCGATTGCAGGTCTATCATTCCTGGGGCTCGGATTGCCGCCCCCGGCGCCGAACTGGGGTGCCGATCTATCAGCTGCGATGAACTACATCTTCCAGAACGCGTGGTGGCTCATCTATCCGCCAGGCATTCTGATTCTGTGCTCGCAGCTGTTCGTGAACTTCATCGGGGATGGCCTGCGCCATGCGCTGGAAACGCGCACTGACTGATGGCGCAAGTCGATCACGGAAGTGGGGTGAGCCCGAATGCTGAGCTACATTGTGCGCCGCATCCTGCAGGCCATTCCGTCCCTTATCGGAATCTCGATTATCACGTTCATCCTGCTCCATATTGTCCCGGGGAACCCGGTCCGCATTCTGCTCGGCCAGCATTACACGCCGCAGCGGGCCGCGGCCCTGGCGCAGTCGCTCGGCCTGAACAAGCCGCTTTACATGCAGTATCTGATCTGGTTGTGGAACATCCTCCACGGCAACCTCGGATACTCGTATAACTACACGGAGCCGGTGACGTACCTCATCGCACATGCGCTGCCGAACACGCTGTCGCTCGTCCTGATTGCGACCATCTTCGCGCAGTTGTTCGCGATGCTCATTGGCACGGTGCAGGCGTACTTCGAAAACACCATCGCCGATCACATTATCACCGTGCTGAACTACTTCTTCTACTCGATGCCGTCGTTCTGGTTGGGCATTCTGATGGTGATGTTCTTCTCCATCCAGTTGCACTGGTTTCCGTCCGGCGGCGTGGTGAACCCGCAGGATCCGAATCCGGGCTTCTGGGATTGGCTGCATCACCTGATCCTGCCCGCCGCGACCTTGACACTGGTCACGCTGGCTGGTTACTCGCGCTACATGCGCTCATCCGTGCGCGAAACGCTGCTCATGGACTACGTCCGCACGGCGCGAGCGAAAGGCTTGCGTGAGTCGCAGGTGCTGTGGCGTCACGTGCTCAGGAATTCGATTCTGCCGCAAATTACGCTTTTTGGCCTGTCGTTCCCGGCGCTTTTCGCAGGCGCCCTGTTCATCGAAGAGATCTTTAACTATCCAGGCATGGGCCTCCTGTATTGGAATGCCGTTGGAACGCTGGATTATCCCGTGTTGCTGGGCGTGACGATGTTCCTCGGTGCGTTGACCATTATCGGCAACCTGCTGGCGGACATCATGTACAGCTTGGTTGATCCGCGGATTAGCCTCGAGTCGATGTCGTGATGGAATGGTGCGGCGCAGTGGGCGATTCAAAGGCCCCTGCGCCGCTTCTTTTTGCCTTGTGCGGTATTCTTAGAGAATTCTTAGATTTGCGCTGGTTGTATGGACAATCGGCAAAACCCAGACGTGGCGCGGGATCTGGGGCTTGGAACACATTGGATTCCAATTTATGTATCGTTACACGACCTTTACAAGCTGTCTGAATGCTCGTAGGATGAGCTTATCAAACGCCCAAAGTCAAACAAAGAGTCTGCGAATTCGAACATTCGAAAAGCAGGCCGTATAGGGGGGTTAGCATGGCTCATCAACCGAAGCGTCCGTGGTCGACGCGACTTGGAGCAGCAGCTGTCACCGTAGCGCTTGGCGCCGGCATCATCGCGGGGTGCGGAACACAGCAGAATACCACCAACTCGACCACCAACAGCACGCAGACCACGACGCAGCAACCGCAAAAGGGTGGCACGCTCGTGGTCGCGCTCGCACCGTCGACCAACATCAACTGGTATTTGCCGCTGACCAATGCGAGCAACGCGAGCATCTACAATGCGGCGCTGCAAATTCTACTCTACCCGGGCGTCATTTACATTGGTAGCAACTACGCCATTGATTGGAACGACAGCTTTGCCAGCAGCATCGACTACAACGCCACGGGTACCGTGTACACCATTCACCTGAAGAAGAACTGGGTGTGGTCGGACGGCAAACCTGTGACGGCGCAGGATGTCGTCTGGGACTATAACCTCATCAAAGCGACGGATGAGTCGAACGTGCCGCCCTGGCCCAACTATGCGGCTGGTTCCGGCGGTGTGCCGGCGAACGTCAAGAGCGTCGTGGCGCTCGACAAATACACCGTGCAGATCACGCTCAAGAAGCCTGCGAACCAGCAGTGGTTCATCTACAACGGCATCGGTCAGCTCACGGCGTTGCCAGAGCACGCATGGAACAAGTACCCCAACAACATGGCGCAGGAGATCGCGTACCTTGGCAAGGAGGCCACCAATCCGAGCTTCTTCACCGTGGTGGATGGTCCCTTCAAGCTCGTCAGCGCGAAGCAGAGCCAGGCTTGGGTGCTGGTTCCCAACCCGACGTTCGCGGGTCACAAAAGCACGCTGGATAAGCTCATCTTCCAGTACGAGGGCTCGGCTGACGCGGAATTTGCCGCGCTTCGCAGTGGCACAGTCAACCTCGGTTATCTCGATCCGGCCCAGTGGGCGTCGCGCGGCAGCCTGCTAAAGATGGGGTACAAGATTGTTCCAGCCTACAACTTTGGTTATGATTTCATCGAGTTGAACTTGCAGAAGGGTTCGCCGCTCTATAGCGCGTTCAACGATCTCAAGGTCCGCGAGGCGCTCGAGTACGCGATGAACCAAAACGAAATCGACCAGGACATCTATCACGGGTTCGCGCCGCCCCTCTACGGGCCGATTCCCGCGCAGCCCAAGACCGTGTTCTACGATCCATCCCTTAACAATCTCTTCGCCTACAACCCGGCGAAGGCCAAGCAGTTGCTCGAGTCGGACGGCTGGAAGATGGAGAACGGCGTCATGACGAAGAACGGCCAGAAGCTCCAGTTCACCATGCTCGTTTCCTCTGGCTCGGAATCGACGCTGCAGGCGGCGGAGCTCGTGCAGCAGGACTGGAAGCAGATTGGCGTGGATGTGACCCTGCAGCAGATGCCGTTTAACCAAGAAATTGGGATCATGAGCGACACCAAGAACCCCGGCAAGTGGGCGGCAGCAGCCGGCACCGGCATCACGTACGGCGGATCGTATCCATCCGGGGAGCAGTTGTTCGAACCCGGTGGCCTGGACAACTTCGGTTATAACGATCCGACGGCCGACAAGCTGATTGCAAAGACCACCGAGCCGGTCTCCTCGCAGGCCGAGAACATGAAAAACTTCTTCGCGTACGAGGACTACATCGCAAAACAGCTGCCCGTCTTGTGGCAGAACGTCCCGGCCGGCATCACGGTCATCGCACCCAACGTGCACAATGCCACCACGCAGGTACTGAACCCGACAACCGGGTATTCGCTCCTCAACTACATCTGGATGTCCTCGAGCAAGTAACGCTTCTCACTCGGGCGGGCCACTTCTGGCTCGCTCGAGTTTGCTTTGGGGCTCAACGTTGCGCAAGTCCTGTGGAATCTCCGCCCGTTGTTCAAACGTCCGACCTCGCACAGAGTGGTAGCGCACTCGAATCTCCTCTGGAACGTCCGTGCTGGCCCGCTTATCGCCGACGCTTGCTGGCGCCACATGCACGCATTTTGCCTCGGCTGGTGCGAGATGAAGCGCCGTCACCCGGCGCCCCTCGACCCTCGGCGCAATCGGCAGGGCGTCTCGTCCCCAAATCCCCCACAGCTTGACGTCGAGCGCTGGCCCCGTGCCGTAGTTTCGGATTTGCGCCACCAGTCTCCCATCGCTCCAGGTGAAGTCGTCGATCACGACCATCGGCACGTAGCCAATCTGCGTGTCGCGCCGGATCTGGTACCACGACGTGAGGGCGATAGCGAGCGTGCCGATGGAGGACAACACACTGCACGCCTCCATGAGGTCGAGTTCCATCACGCCGAGCATGCTGTTGTCTCCCTTCCCGAAGTATGTCTTACACGATTTGGAGGACACTGTACAAAGGATGCAGGGAGGAGGTTCCGCATGCACGGATCATTCGCATCCATCGTGCCGTTCATCGTCATTATCCCCGTGGCGCTTCTGACGAAACAGGTGATTTTGGGACTCGCGCTTGGGCTGTTCGTCGGTTGCTATATCGAACACCCCCGCCCGCTAGCCGGCCTTGAGTCCGCCATCGCTTACATTGGCCGCGAGCTTGGACTCTCTGGCAACGTGAGTCTCATTCTCTTTCTCTACCTGTTCGGCTCCTTTGTGGGCCTTTTGCGCGTCTCGGGCGGCGTCAAGGGATTCAGCCGCTGGATGGAGGCGCGGATTCACTCGCCTCGTGGGGCCTTTGTATTCACCTGGTTGTCGAGCCTCTTCACCTTCATGGCGCCCGACTTCCGCATCCTGACGGTGGCACCCATTGTGAGCCGCGTCTTCGAACGTTTCCGCATCGCAAAGGAACAAGTTGCGTTCACCATCGACGTCACGGCGACGCCGCTTTGCGCCGTGGTCCCCATCGGGACCGCTTTCGTGGCTTATATGGTCGGGCTCATGCACACGTCCGCGCACCACACCGCGGCAGCGTCTCCGTACGCGCTGTTTCTCACGACTATCCCCTACAACTTCTTTGCCTGGGCGATGCTCTTGATGGGGGCGTTCCTGACGTTTTTCCGCTTCTCGACGCAGGTGCGGACGTCGACCCGAACGACTGGCGCTATGCCAGACGGCGGCGAAGTCAGCCCGTTTCCGCGCCTCGCGCACGAGCGCCGAGGAGCCTTCGCGCTCGAAGCAGGCTCTATGGCCTTTCCGCAGGATGCCGCGGTTCAGCGCGGTATGCGCCGCCGGGAGGCTTCTGATGAGGAGGTGCCCGATCCCGTCGAAGCGCTCGCCAAACGCGCGCACCCGTCGGCCCTGAACCTTGTCTTCCCGCTGGCGCTGCTCTTGGCCAGCACACTTGCGTTCACCGTCCTCTCTGGGTACGCGCCCGGGCGGACGCTTGTCCAAGCGTTCGTCCAGGCCAACGCGGCGAAGGCGATGCTGGAGGCACTCGTGCTCACGGTCGTCGCGATGGCCGTGCTGTACGCTGTCCGAGGCACGCCGCTCCATCGCATCATGGTAGGCTTTTTGCAAGGCGGCAACGAAATGATGCCTGTCATCGTCCTTCTGGCGCTCATCTGGGCGGTTTCTGCGGTTGCGGCCGATCTCGGCTTTGCGCAGTTCTGTCAGCGGGAGATTGTCCAATACGTGCCGAGATCGCTCATCATTCCGGCGCTCTTCATCGTTGGCTGCCTCATCTCCTACGTTCTAGGCAGCTCTTTCGGCACCTGGGCCATCCTGATGCCGCTCGCGTTCTCGCTTGCCCAGGGCGGCGCGGGGAGCCTCGCCATTGCGGCAGGGGCCGTGTTCGCGAGCGGCACGTTCGGCGGCTTTGTCTCACCGTTGAGTGACAACACGGTGGCGATGGCCACCGTGATGAAGGTTCCCGTCATGGACTACGCCAACTACAAGCTGAAGACGGCGCTCATCCCCGTGGCGGCGTGCGTGATAGGGTACTTTCTGCTCGGCGAGATCGCTCGATGACGGATGGCCGTGCTGGCCAATGGGCGTTTGAATGGTCCTTTTCGCGCCTGTCAAGAGGCGGCATCCTTCTCTTGCTGGGCACGAATGGGTGCGGTATCGTAATAGGGCTGACGACCGAAGTGGAGGAAGGTGAGGTCCTATGCGCCCGCAATCGCTGCTGAAGTCGTACCTGTGGGAGCATCGCTTCGGCTATGTCGGATCAACGCTTTCCATTCTCGTCTCTGAATGGATTTTCGTTCAATTCCCCAACCTGCTCGGCCGCTTCACCGACGCATTGAGCTCGCATCGGTTGAGCGGCCGAGGCGTTTTCATGTACGCGCTCCTCCTCATGGCCGTCGGTACGCTGTACGTGTTTTTCTACGGCATCGGCCAGTCGCAGAACGGCCGCGCGGCCCGTGGATTCGAGTACTTGCTGCGAACGAAGCTGTTTGCGCACTGGGAGAAGATGGACGTCGACTACTTCCGCCGCCGAAGCATTGGGGATTTGTTGAGTCACGCCATGAACGACGTGCAGCAGGTCCGCGAGGCTCTCTCTGGCGGCCTCAACATTCTCACCAATGCCGTGTTTCTTCTCATCGCGACGCTCGTGATGACCTTCACCACGGTCAACTGGAAACTCACCGTGCTCAGCATGATCCCGCTTTTGTGTATCCCTTTTTTCGTCGTATGGATTGGCCCCAAGGTGCGCGCGTCGTCGCGCCAGGTGCAGGAGGCCCTGTCTTCCATGTCCGAGTTGGCGGAGGAGAGCTTCACCGCCATCCGGCTGGTGAAGGCGACGGCCAACGAGCCCATCGAGGTCGCGCGATTTGCGGATCGCATCGATCACATCGTATCCGAACAGATGTCCCTGGTTCGCAAGCAGGCCGCGTTCCAGTCCATTATTCCCACCGCGAGCTCAGTGGCGTTCGGCATCGTGCTCCTGTACGGCGGATGGCTCACCATTCGACACGAGATCCCCATCGGCTCGTTCGTCGCCTTCACGCTTTATTTGGGTCAGCTTGTGGCGCCGCTTCAGCAGATTGGCCAGGTCATCAATTCGTATCAGCGCGCGTCTGCATCCATGGCGAGGCTCGATCTTCTGCTTCAAGAGCGGCCTTCGGTGACCGACGCGCCGCATCCCGTGCGCCTCGACAAGATCGAGGGCGAGATTGATATCCACCTCGATGCCTTCACGTATCCCGATGGAAAGCGCCCTGTGCTCCGAGATATTCATCTCAGCGTACGTCCCGGGCAGACGCTGGGCATTGTGGGGCGCACAGGATCCGGAAAGACAACCCTCGTCAGCCTCTTGCCTCGGATCTACGATCCGCCTCCGGGAGCCATCCGGATTGACGGCGTCGATGTCCGGGACCTGTCGCTTGAACAACTGCGGAAGTCCATCGCCTTTGTGCCGCAGGACGGGTTTTTGTTCTCGACGACGCTTCGGGAGAACATCGCCTTCGGGCGCCCGGATGCGACGGACGAAGACGTCGTGGCCGCGGCTCGGGCGGCTTGTCTCGAGGACGATGTGGCCCGCTTCCCCGACGGATATGACACCCTCATCGGCGAGCGCGGCGTGACGCTTTCGGGCGGACAGCGGCAGCGGACGGCCATCGCGCGCGCGTGGCTGAAGGACGCGCCCATCCTCATCCTGGATGACAGCCTGTCCGCGGTGGATATGGAGACGGAAAAAAGGATTCTCGCCTCGTTCCGCGCCATGCGGCGCAAGCGCACAGTGTTCGTCATTGCGCACAGGCTGTCCGCGGTGCGCGATGCAGACTGGATCATCGTCATGGACGAAGGGCGGATCGCCGAGCAGGGGACGCACGACGATCTCGTCCGGAAAGGTGGGATCTACGCGGAGATGTATCGGCTCCAGGCACGGGAGGAGGAGGTCTCGTGAAGCAAGAGCGCCCGTCGTCGCCCGGCTTGAAGTCCCTTGCGCGGCTCTTACCCTTTGCGCGGCCGTATGCTTGGCAATTTGTCGCCGTCATTGCGCTGGTCATCGTCTTCAACGCATCGAGCGTCATGCAGCCGTATCTCGTGAAAATCGCCATCGACCAGGATATCTCGAGCCACCATCCGAATGCGCGCGGGCTTCTCGACATCGCGGCGCTGTACATCGGCGTGGTGGTCGCGGGCGTTGCGGCGAACTACCTGCAGATTACGCTGCTGCAGAGGGCAGGGCAGAGCGTCATCCGGAGCATCCGGGTCGGGCTCTTTCAGCACATTGAGCGCCAGTCCATGCGCTTCTTCGACAACCGCGCCGTCGGCGCGCTCGTCGCGAACGTGTCGAACGACACCGAGACGGTGAACCAGTTCTTCACCAACTTCTTTTTGAGCATGATTCGAGACGGCCTGTCCATCATCATGATCCTCATCGCCATGTTTCGCCTGGACGTGCGCATGGGCCTGTTTTCGCTGGTGCTCGTGCCCGTCATCTTCGCCGTCGCCGCGGGCTTCCGAGGCGCGCTTCGGCGCCGCTACCAGCGCACGCGCACGCTGCTCGCGAGCATGGTGGCGTTTCTCGCCGAGAACCTGGCCGGCATGCGGATCACGCAGCTCTTCCGTCAGGAGGCGCGCCAGGCGGAGAAGTTTCGCGACTTCGCCGGGCAACATCGGGACGCCAACATCCGGGAGTACTTCACGTCGGTCTGGTTCAACCGGACCTTTGAGATGCTCGGCAACCTGTCCGTGGCGGCCGTGGTGTACATCGGGGGAACCGCGGTGCTCGGCGGTGCCATCCCGTTTGGCACCTTGTACGCGTTCATCCGGTACATCCAGCAGTTCTTTCAGCCCATCAACGCCATGACGCAGCAGTGGAACACGCTCCAGTCGGCCATGGTGGCCGCCGAGCGGATTGGCCAGATCCTCGAAATCGAGCCGGAGGTGCTCGATCCCGAGTGCCCCGTCCCGCTGCCGCCCAATGCGCGCGGCCGCGTGGAGTTTCGCCACGTCACGTTCGGTTACGACCCGTGCCATCCCGTCCTGCGGGACATTTCGTTCACGGCAGAGCCCGGATCGTTCGTCGGAATTGTCGGACCGACGGGGGCAGGGAAGAGTTCACTGATGAGCCTGCTGCTTCGTTTCTACGATCCCGACGAAGGCGAAGTGCTGTTGGACGGAGTGCCCCTGCGATGGCTTGCGCAGGACGCGCTGCACCGGTTCGTCGGGATCGTGCAGCAGGAGGTCCATCTGTTCACGGGTACCATTCGCGACAACATTCGCATGTTCCGCTCGGACATCTCGGATGCGCGCGTGGAGGCGGCCGCGCGCGCGGTGGGGGCGGATCGCGTCATCGCGAAATTGCCGGATGGCTACGATACCTTCATCTACGGTCGAGGCGCCAATCTTTCGATGGGCGAGCGGCAGCTCATCGCGTTTGCCCGGATTGTCGCGCTCGATCCGCGCGTGCTCATCCTCGACGAGGCGACCGCGAACCTCGACAGCCAGACGGAGCAGTGGGTGCAGCAGGGGCTCCGGGCGGCGAGCCAAGGCCGTACCACGCTGGTCATCGCCCATCGGCTCGCGACCATTCGCCATGCGGATCAGATCCTGGTGCTCGATCGCGGCCGGATCGTCGAGCGCGGGCGCCACGACGAGTTGGTGCGACTCGGGGGATTGTACGCGCGGCTTCATGCGGAGAGTGGCGTCGAATCGCGGCTATTTTCGTGACGAACCGCGGCCGAACCCGCGGTGGGCGCAGACGCGCGCCCGCCGCTGTGCTATGATGTTAAGGACGTTTTGGCAAGGAACGTGCAACCTTCCGGCGGGAGGAATCGCGGTGACGCCCAGAATGCAGTTCACGCTAGGAGACATCTTCCGCATCTCGCTGTCCGTCTATCGCCAGCGGTTTCGCTCGCTGATGGGCATCTCGCTCGTGTTTCTTCTTCCGTTTGATATCATCAACGCGTACGTGCAGTTGAGATTTTTCGGCGCGGTGCCTGCGAATTGGATGGCGAAGGTCCAGCAGGCGCATTCGGTGAGCGCAGCTATCGCGGCCATTCCGCCGGCGTACACGACCTGGATGCCGTTTGTCATCTTGTTGTACTCGCTCGTGGTGCTGCCGCTCATGGCCATCGCGACGAGCCGCGTCACGGTCGGCATGGTGGCGCACGGATTCGATGTGCCGGTGCAAGAGGCGGGGAATGACGCATTTCGCAAGTGGCCGATGTCGTTTGTGACCTTACTCTTGGTCTACGCGTTGTATGGCGTCGCGGCCCTCGTCGCATCGTGGGTGATTGGCCTGTGCGCAGGCGTCGCGGCGAGTGCTTCGCAGGTGCTCGGCGTCACGGTGGGGGTCATCGGGCTCTTGGCGGCCTTTGTGGGCTCCGTTTGGTATTGGGTCAGAGCAGCGTTTGTCCCCTATGTCATTGCCGAAGAGAAGCGCGGATACGGCGCGGCGCTGCGTCGGTCGTTCGAACTCACCAAGGGCGAAGTGGCGCGGCTCGTCGGCTTCTTTTTTGCGCTTTCCTTCATCCTGTCGGCCGCAGATGGATTTCTCCTGCTTGTGGGCAGCATCTTTGCAGTCATTCCCGGCCTCGACGTCGTCGTCGCCGTGGTGGCCTCGCTCATCGTGGTTCCCTTTGGTTTTGTGGCGCTCGCCGTCATGTATCTTGATCTCCGTATGCGGAAGGCGTGAGGACGTTTGGCTCGTGTCGCATCGTGGCTTCGACTGGACGCGGTCATCCTGCTTGGCTGGCTGCTCTATTTTGCCTATTCGGCTTCGGCCCCCCTCTCCGATCCCGACACGCCGTGGCATCTCGCCACGGGCGCTTGGATCCTCGCTCATCATCACGTGCCGACGCACGATCCCTTTTCATGGTCCATGCGCGGACAACCTTGGGTGACGCAGGAGTGGCTGTTTGAAGTCGCGCTCGCGTGGTGCGCACAGCACTTCGGGTTTCCTGGTGTGTACGGCATCCTGGTAGGGCTTCAGACGCTGACGGTATGGTTCGTCTACCGGTTGTGTCTTCACCTCTCACGTGGCAACGCCGTCTTCTCCGCCATCGGCGCGGCGCTCGCCGTTGCGGCGGGCATGCCGTTTTGGGTCGTGCGCCCGCAACTCGTCTCGTACACGATGTTTGCTCTGTTCCTTCTCATCCTCGAGCGCGTGCGGAGGGGGCGCGTGGGTTACGCGTTTCTGCTCATCCCGCTGACGCTCATCTGGGCCAACGCGCACGCCAGCGTGTCGATTGGCATTGCGATGATCCTGTTTGAAGTGCTGGTCTCCTTTCTGCCGACCGTCGGGCGGTTTCAGGGGCAACCGCTGCCGATGCGGACCCGGGGTCTCCTTGTCGCCGTTGCTGCCGCATGCGTGGGCGTAGGGCTCTTGAATCCCAACGGCATTCACGAGTTCACCTATGCGCTGCTCTCCAACAATGCGCTCATGGTGAATTCCATCAACGAATGGCACTCACCCAACTTTCATAGCCAGTACTACAAGTACGGCGTCATTCCGTTCCTGATGCTGATTGTGCTCGTCGCCATCGCACGCACTCGCAAGTTGCCGTGGAAATACGTGCTCTATTTCTTCGCCTGTTTCGCACTGACGCTCGTATATCAGAGGTTCATGCCGTACCTCGCGATTGCCGCTGCACCGCTCATTGCGTTCCTCAGCTTCGACTGGCTGCGCGTGCTCCTGCGCCCCAAGCGCCTGCTTCGCTTCGTCTGGGTGGCGGCCATGATCGGCGAGATCGCCGATTTCGCGCTGCGCATGCCAAGCATTGAGGGGCCGGTTTCCGCGCACATGAACCCGAACGCATATCCGGTTGCGGCCGTGGACTATCTGAAGTCTCACCACATCCCGGGACCGCTGCTGAACGCATACGACTTTGGGGGGTATCTCATCTACCGGGGCGTGCCCACGTTCGTGGACGGGCGCACGGACATCTATCTGCGATCCGGCGTGTTTGCGAACTACATGGATCTGCAGAATCTGGCGCCCGACGCGCCCGCACTGCTGCAACAGTATCATTTTCAGTCCGCCCTACTTCCGCCCGGATACAGCCTGACGACGTATCTGGAGAACAACCCGAACTGGACCCTCGTCTATTCGGATAGCGTGGCGGACATCTTCGTCCGCAACGCGTCCACGACGGGCTGAGGAGGTTCGCCAATGGCAGTCATGCTTTGTCCCGCGTGTCATGAACCGGCGCGCCGGGTCGCGCTTCGCACCGTCAAGGCGATGCTCACGGGCGCTGCGCTCCGCCGACTCCGGCCGGATGACGATTTTCACTTTTGCGCATCCCCTGGCTGCAATGTCGTGTACTTCGCATCGGATCAGGTCTTTCGTGTCGCGGATGTCAGGCAACGCGTGTTTCAAAAGGACGCGTCAGCGGACGCGCCCGTGTGCTATTGCTTCGATTGGACGCGCGAGTCGGTCATCGCGGCCGTCCATCGCGGCGTTCGTCCAGACGAGGATATCGAAGAACAGGTGCGCGAGCGCCGATGCGCCTGTGATCTCCGTAATCCGCAAGGCGCCTGCTGCCTCGGCAATGTGAAGGCTATTCTCGCGAGCGCTCGCGCGCGTTCGTAGCATGTGGATGCGGTCGGCTCCCGCGCCTTACACCCATCGCAGTTGATATCCGGGGTAGAAAAGGCTCAGGATCTGGGTGAAGGGGAGCTTGGCCACTTTCGCCCAGTACTCGGTACCCCATTGCGACATGATGTACGTCCCGATGTACGCGTAGCCTGGGCGGTGCGCGGAGCCCTGCCGATACTCCAGCGGCTTGATGGAGCCGTCTGGGGGCACGAAGACCATGTTCCACGTCTGCTGGATGGCTAGGTCCGTCTTGTACTGGCCACTCAGGTATTTAAACGTCTGGTAGTTGGTTGTGTTGTCCACGTCGTACGTCCATCCGTTTTCGGTCCGTGGATGGAGCGTCCAGTACCAGGCGAACATCTTGACCGCAATCGCGCCAGCCTTGAGCGCCTCTTCGTTCCAACTGGGAACCCACTCGTTGGGAAGCACATCTTCGCAGTACTCCTCAAATCCCAGCGTCTGCACGTACAAGATGGGCGCGGTGGGATTGTTGTAGGCCCGGATGGCCACACGGATGACGGTGGGATACGGCGTGTTGAAGATGGTTTGCGCGTGCACGGGCGGTGCGATGGACCATCCGGCGACGAGCGCGGCCCCTGCCAGCGCAAAGGCGAAGCGTCGAAACCCGCTCATCCGCCATCACCTCGAAAATGTCGATGCTTGTTGCGCGCTCCAGGGCGAGTAGCTCGGTTCGCCCGGAATCGGCCCCTGGCGCTTCAGGTGGAGCTCGGACGCATATCGATCGATGTAGCCTGCGAGATCGTAGGAACTGAAGTTGCCCAAGGAGACACTTGGCGCGTTGCGCGCGTTCGGCCGAATCGGCTGCAGGATCACCGGCTGAATCGTGTGTTCCGTGATGGGAATGACGAACACGGCCTGCTCGTTGTACCCGTCCGCCACCACGATGGCGTTGACGACCCCCTTCGCGTCGTAGCGCTCGTTCCACTTGGCCTTGTACATCGGCACGTGGGCAATGAACAGGCCCTGCGTGTCGGTGAGCCCTGTCGACACGACCTTGCCTTCGTGGTTGATGACAATGACCCTCGCCCCCGCAACCGTCGTCGAATTGGACGATCCGACGCGAAACTCAATCTCCCCGCGGTCGCTCGCGTGAACTGCAGCCACGCGCGACATCGGCATCACAAGCGCGGCCAGCATGATCGCGAGCCATCCCGCGTAGCCCATCAGTCTCTTCATCATGCGGGATATCCCTCCCTTGGCGTTGAGTTCTTACCCGTAAGGAGGGTGCCCGAAACGAGGGCGAATATGACGATCTTTCCGCCGAGAATTTGTCGAATACAGGCAACGATTTCTCGTTGCGTCGAACGCAGATTCGCTATAGCATGTTCACGTAGCAGTACTTTATCTCGATGAAGTTCTAGAGTGAGAAAGGGGTTCGTGCATTTGAGCCTAGATCGCGCATTGGGGGAGGAAAAGACCCGTCCCGCGTACATCCTCTCGCCGCGAGAGGTAGGCTTGCGCCGCGACCTGCGATCGCGCCATCTGTCGATGATCGCCATCGGCGGCGCCATCGGCACGGGTGTGTTCGTCGCGAGCGGATCGTCCATCTCCACCGCCGGACCGGGCGGTGCGCTGCTCGCGTACATCCTCGTGGGCATCATGGTGTACTTCGTGATGACCAGCCTGGGCGAGATGGCGACCTTCATGCCGATAGCCGGGTCGTTCGAACAGTATGCCACGCGCTTCGTCGATCCGGCGCTCGGCTTCGCCCTGGGCTGGAACTACTGGTACACCTGGACGGTGACGTTGCCCGCGGAGCTCGCGGCCGGCGCCATGGTCATGAGGTACTGGTTCCCGCATGTGCCTGCCATCGTGTGGAGCGCGACATTTTTGGCCCTCCTGTTCCTGCTCAACGTGGTGAGCGTGAAGGGCTACGGCGAAGGCGAGTACTGGTTTGCGGGCATCAAGGTCATCACCATCGTCGCGTTCATCGTCGTGGGTCTCGCGATGATCTTCGGGATTCTCGGCGGGCATCCGGTCGGCTGGCACGTGTTCATGACGGGTGGCACGCCCTTTCACGGAGGGTGGATCGGCTTTTTGAGCACGGTGATGGTCGCCGGCTTCGCGTTCCAAGGCACGGAGCTCGTCGGGCTCGCCGCGGGCGAGAGCGATCACCCGGAGCGCAACGTTCCGCGCGCCATCCGCACCGTGTTCTGGCGCATCCTGCTCTTTTACGTGCTGGCCATCTTCGTCATTGGCATGCTCATCCCGTACACAGATCCGAATCTGCTGAACGCGAGCGTGAATAACGTGGCTATTAGCCCGTTCACCCTCGTGTTTCGCCGGGCCGGTTTCGCGTTTGCGGCCGGCGTCATGAATGCGGTCATCCTGACTGCCGTGCTTTCGGCTGGCAACTCGTCGTTGTACGCGTCGAGCCGCATGCTCTGGGCGCTCGCGTGCGAGGGGAAGGCGCCGAAGGTGTTCGCCAAGGTCAACCGCCACGGCGTTCCGATGAACGCGCTCTATGTCAACACCGCCATCGGCTTCGTCGCGTTTTTGTCGTCCATCGTCGGAAATGGCGCGATTTATACGTGGATGCTGAACGCCGCGAGCCTGACGGGCTTTCTCGCGTGGCTCGGCATTGCCGTGAGCCACTATCGCTTCCGCAAGGCGTACGTGGCACAGGGCCGTTCTCTTGACGATCTCGCCTACCGCGCGAAGTGGTATCCGTTTGGTCCGCTGTTCGCTGCGGCGCTTTGCGCAGTGGTCATTATCGGCCAGGACACGAGCGTGTTTACGGGCGGCAAGATCGACTGGATGGGCGTAGTCGCGACGTACATCGGCATTCCGCTGTTCGTGGTGCTGTGGCTCGGCTACAAGTGGATCAAGAAGACCAAGGTGATTCCGCTCACAGAGGTCCAATTTGAAGAGTGAGCCAGGAGAAGCGGAAAAGGCGGCCGACAAGGCCGCCTTTTCTCACGCTCGATTCGACTGAATCTTTTCTTCGATTCGCTCGGTCTGCTTTTTCATGTACCGGTTGAATGCCATGATGCCAAAACTGATGAGGAGAATGAGCGCGACTTTCGTCAGCATCATCTTTGCACCTCGAATGACAGAATCTATCGATGAAAGAACTTGCTACAATCAGTTTATCCCAATGGCCTCGAATTAAACTTTGGCCGGCGCCCGCCTTGGGGATTTGGTCTCAACGGATAGACGCCTCGGACGCGGTTGGCGTTCACACGGATAGGCGCACGAAACTAGGCACCTGTGGCATAGGCTTCAGTGAGGCTCGACGCGAAGGAGGACCGTCTCATGCAAATTCACCGCGTTCTACCGGGTGAGACGCTCGACGACATCGCTTCGACGTACGGGGTGTCCCTCCGGGACCTGCTGCGATACAACGAGCTCGCGTCGAAGGACGTGATCGTACCGGGCATCGCGCTCCTGATTCCCAAAGGCCCGCCACTTCGGGTTATCCGCCACGCTGTGAGAGCGGGTGATACGCTGGACCGCCTGGCACACCGGTATGGCGTTGAGCCCGCAGCCATCGCCAATTGGAACCCGGGACTCCCGAAGGATGGACCATGGCCTATTGGTGTTACGGTAAACATCCCCGGCACGCGGCCCCAAAGGCGCACCATCGAGGTGAACGCATACCTGATGCCGGCCGGGAACGAGAACGACGCCGCCCTCTTGCAGGATGTGTCCGAGCTCACCTATGTCTGCGCATTCAGTTATCGCGTGCAGGCTACGGGCGATCTCGACGCGCCAAACGACAAGCCCATGCTCGAAGCCGCAGCCAAATTCCGCATTGCGCCGCTCGCGACTCTCACGAATTTCAACGGCAATCGCTTCAACCCCGATCTCGCGCATGCGATTCTCCATTCTCCCGCGCTCACGAAGCGCGTGATCGACCAAGCGGTGCGCGTCTGCGAAGAGAAGGGCTACCGCGGCGTGAATGTCGACTTCGAGCACATGCACCCGGGCGATCGCGCCGCCTACACGTCATTTATCCGCGCGCTGGGCAATGCGTTGCGCCCGCGAGGATGGAGCCTTTCCGTGGCGCTCGGCCCCAAGTCGTCGGACGAACCGGACGCGCCGTGGATGGGCGCCTTCGACTACGCGGCACTCGGCGACGAAGTGGACTTTGTCACGCTCATGACGTACGAGTGGGGATGGGTCGGCGGCCCGCCCATGCCCGTGGCCCCGGCCGACCGCGTGGAATCGGTGCTCGAGTACGCCACGGGCGCAATCGACCCGAAGAAAATCCTGATGGGTATGTCGCTTTATGGCTACGACTGGCCTTTGCCGTACGTGAAAGGAAGGACGAGGGCGGCAAGCATCGCCAACAATGATGCCCAGAATCTCGCTATCGCAGAGCGTGTGCCGGTCGAATGGGATTTGAGGGCCGCCTCTCCGCATTTTACTTACGAAACGGTGGGGACGAAGCACGAAGTTTGGTTTGATGACGCTCTGAGCGCCGCCGTCAAGCTCTCGATCGTCGACGCGTACGGGCTTCGGGGAGTATCGCTCTGGGTGCTCGGAAATGAGTTTCCTCAGCTCTGGTATCTGCTGAAGGATGGATATAAGCTGGAGAAGAAGTGAATTCCCATCCAGATGAGGGGCGAGTCGCGTGTCGGTTCCACTGCTGTATCAAGGGTGCGAAGCGCTGTGGCGCGACACCAAATACGCCGTCATGGCGCGAAACTACGCGCACGTTCGCGACTTGTCCGCGTCGCTTCGCCAAGCGCGCGGCGATGAGCAGGCCCTCCGCGCTTGGCTTTATCGCCTAAAGCGCGTGGAACAGGAACCTACGACGCTTCCAGCGCTTCGCAACACAGCGTATCACCTCCTGGGCTATTGGAAGGATCGGTTGCCGCCAGAGGAACGGCGGAGGTTCGCGCAGCGTGCATTGGACGATCCGGCGGGCGTGATCGCAGAACTCGGCTATCGCGTCCGCCGCGACGGACTGGTGTATCTCGCTACGTCCTACGTATTTCGCGACGAGCCCTGGAACGAGGCTGTGTTTCGCTATCGAGGAAGCGTCCATCGGATGACGGTCGATGCGCAGGAGGCGTTGTCGGCGGGCGATCCGTCGAAGGTGTTCATCCGTATTCAATCGTTGGGAGAGGAGCCCGAACGAGCGACGTGAGATTTGGACAAGCTCGCATGCGAGCTCCAGTAGGAGGTGACGCTGTGAACCTGACCTTGTTCACGGATTATGCACTGCGCGTCCTCATATACACGGCCAATCAGCCAGCGGGGAAGCTCGTGCAGGTCGACGAGATCGCGCGCGTGTACGGGATTTCGCGCAATCACTTGACGAAGGCGGTGCATCGACTCGGGCAAGTGGGCTATCTGGAGACGGTGCGCGGTCGCGGAGGTGGCATGCGCCTAGCGATGCCGCCCAACGACATTCGAATTGGCGACGTTGTCCGCGCGATGGAAGACGACTTCGCCGTAGTGGGGTGCTTTGCGAACGATAGCTGCGTGCTGCTTCCAGGCTGCAAGTTGCGGCGCGCGCTCGGTGAAGCGGTTGACGCCTTCCTGGAGACGTTAAATCAATACACGCTCGCGGACATCGCGGCTCCTGCCTTTCGCGCCACCTAGGATCGGCAGGATTCGGCGCAATGGCGTGGAAAAGAGATGGTGAGACCGGCAGACCGCTTGTATCCGCCGCAGCGGCGTGGTACAGTATGCTTAGTAATCCGATAATCGAAGTTGGAGAATGGGAGAGATGCGCATGTCCGAAGTGCACACGCTGCCTCGCCTCAACGAGCCTGCTCCGGATTTCGAGGCCAACACCACGCATGGGAAGATCAAACTGAGCGACCTGCGCGGAAAATGGGTGGTGCTGTTCTCGCATCCGGCAGACTTCACGCCCGTCTGCTCGACGGAGTTCGGCGCGTTTGCTCGTCGCTACGAGGAGTTCGAGAAGCGGAACGTCCAGCTGATTGGCCTCTCCATCGACAGCGTGCAGTCGCACCTGGCTTGGGTGCATGACTTGGAGAAGGCGTTCGGCGTGAAAATCCCGTTCCCGGTCATCGCTGACCTGGACATGAAGGTCGCGAACCTGTATGGGATGATCCATCCGGCGGCCAACAACACGTCGACGGTGCGGACGGTGTTCTTCATTGACGACAAGGGGATTCTCCGCGCCATGATCTACTATCCGATGAACGTCGGCCGCAACATCTCGGAGATCCTGCGGGTCATCGATGCGCTGCAGACGGCCGACAAGAACGGCGTGTCCTGCCCGGCCGACTGGCAGCCCGGGGATCCGGTCGTAGTGCCTGCGCCTGCGACGCTCGATGCTATCGAGAGCGAGGAAGAGGCGGCGGCCAAAGGGCTCGAGTACAAGACCTGGTATCTGCGCATGAAGAAGATCTAAGCGCGACGCCACGATGGGCCGTCCCGCGCGCGGTAGGCGCCGGGGCGGCCTTCGCGTTTCGCGGGAGACGCTTTTGCCTTTAGCCTCTGCGGACGAACCTGGAGCTCACCAGTCGGACAGCCGCCACGCCCACGGCGAGCGCCATCACGATGCCGGACGCAATGGGCACCATGCTCGCCACCCCGCCGGCCGTGAACTGCACCCAGATGTAGACGGGCAGGCTGTACGGGTGGTACGCCATGAGCATGGTGGCGCCAAATTCGCCAAGGGCGCGCGCGAAGGTCAGCGCGGCGCCGGTCAGGATAGAGCCAGCCGCAAGCGGTACGTACAGGCGCCAAAACGTCGTCCAGCCATCGGCCCCGTCGAGGCGAAACGCCTCGTGCAACTCCTTCGGGATCTCCGCGAATCCCGCGCGCGATGTGAACACGAGAAACGGGCTCGTGACATACCACTGGGCCAGCACGATGCCGGCCATGGAGAGGGTGAGCGGCAAGTGGTGCGCCGCTGCGAAGCTGCCGATGGCCGTATAGGGGCCAAACACGTCCATGAGGGCCACGCCGCCGACGATGGGCGGGAGCACGAGCGGCAGAAGCAGCAGGGTTTCGAGCAACCACTTGCCCGGAAAGCGAAACCTGACAAGCAGGAACGCCGCAGGCACGCCAAGGACCACGGACAGCGCCGTCGAAAGGGCGGCACTCATCAGGGACGTGGCCGCGGCCTGCAGCAGTTCCGGCTGGCGCCACGCCTGGACGATAGCGTCGGGAGGTGCGTCGGCGGCGAGCCGTATGATGGGCCAGAGCGCGTACGCCACGGACACGGCACCCGCGGCGTACAGCGCAGACGTTCTCAGGCTCCGCAACATCGGCTCACGAGTGCTCCGCGATGGCTCGCAGGCTGGCCGGCACGCTTCGCAGGTCGCCGTAGAACCGGATGGGTGTTGGGGTGAAGCCGTCCTGCATCAGGATCTGATGGCCTGGTCCCACCGTCATATATCGCACGAACGCGGCTGCCTGCTCGGGGTGTGGGGCATGGGTGAGTACAGTGATGGTGAAAAGAATGGGCGCACCTTTCACCGTCTTTCCGCCGCCATCGGGCGTCCACGAGACCTTGGCGTAGTCTTTGGCCAGGGCCGGATCGCCCAAGTTAATAGCGCTTGGCAGGGTGATGTACGGCACATGCCACTCGATGGCCTCGTGTTTGTAGGCGATCACGGCGTCCATCTGTCCACTGGTCAGTTGCGCGATGAGATCTTCTTCCGGGAACACCTGAGCCGGGTTTTCGTCGCTGCCGAGAATGGTTTTCTCCAGGTTCGGCTGGTGGTAGTACGTCTCCGCCAGCTTCATCATGAGAATGGTGTTGACGCCCTTCGGGTCCAGTTTGGGATCCGTGCGTCCAAAGCGAACGCCGGGCATCTCCAGCACCTTGTACCAAGGCACTTTGCCTTCCGCCGCGAGTTTGAACTCGCCTGCCTCCTTGCTCTTCGGCGAATACGCAATGACCAACTCGTCGGTCGCAAGGGTCGCGTACCAGCGCGCGGCGTTGCCGTTGGACGCGCCCATGAGATCGTTCACGTCGACAGCAGGAGAGGCGCTGATGAACACGTCTGGGTTCGCCAGTTTGGACGTGATCATATGGGCCAGTTCTGCCGAGCCAGCCCCTTCGCCTTGAAAGTCAATGTGCAGCGCCTGGTCCACCCGCGGTCGAATCACCTGTTCCATCACGTGCGTCATGGAGCCCGCGTAAAACACGGATAACGGCACCGGCTTTGATGGCGCTGCTGAGGCGGCTCCGCCGGCGGTATTCTCAGCGGTCGTGGACGTGCCACAACCTGTGGCCAGGAGCATCAGAGCGGCCATGGCGCCGCTCACGGTGGAACGCATCGACATCCTCATACCCATCCCCCTAGGTCCTGCGTTTCGACAGTACACTCATTCGCGCGCCCGTCACGGAGACGTCGTACGGGCCAAAGGCCGAGAGATCGCGGCGGAACCGATCCGACTGCAGTACGTCGAGCACCTGCTGCACGCCAGGATGATGGAGGTTGGCGCGCGGAACGACGAGCCAGGTGATTTCTTCGCGAATGGGCAGAAAGGCGACTTCGGGCGTGGCGGCGGCCTCGTGCGCGATGCCGACATCTGCGCCGCCAAACGCCACCGCCCGCACTACCTCATGGTGCGTCTTCGCCACCACGTCATAGCCGGAGATATTATCCGGAGAAACGCCCTCTCGACGAAGTGCCTCGTCCACCAGCGCGCGGGCACCGGCTCCGCGGGGGCGGTTGACGATGCGCGGACGCGCCTCCCGAAACCCAGCCTCCACCATCCAGCGCTTGGGATTGTGACGAGGGACTACCCAGCCCATGCGCCATTGCGCCAACGGTACAATGACCCAATCGTTTCCTTTCGCGAGCGAGCGGACGTCGTCGCTCGTCCCGTGGACGCTTGCAATGTGCGTCTGCCCTAGCTTAAGTTCCGCCATCGCGCCCTCGTTGGTCGAGAGAAAGTGGACCGCTTCGCACGCGCGGCATCGGCGATTCACCCAGGCGGCCAGCAGCGAGAGTGCTGGGTCACATCCCGACAGAAAGACGCGCGCCATCCAACCGTCGAACGTCGTGATCCAGTCCGTGCATCCACTCTCGTCGCGTAGGCCGTCGGAAGGAACAGGTTGAGCCGAGTCCTCGAGCGATCTCGCCACGCGCACGCCCGCAATTTCCGCGAGCGCCACGCGTTCTGTGCGCAAGCTACCCGCGCCAGCGTGGTGCGCCGCCTTTTGTTCCGGATCAAAAAGCGACTCCACCGTGGTGCCGAGCGCTTTGGCCAGGCGTAAGGCGACGTGCGTCGAAGGACTCACTTTCCCCTGTTCAATGAGGCCCAATGCTTGTGGCGTGATCCCTGCGCGTCGGGCGAGTTCGGATCGACTGAGCCCGGCCATCTCACGCAGAAGCCTCACGGCATTCGGGAATTTCATGCGGATCGCCTGCCTTGAAAGGATAATTTCAAGATAGCTCATTTTGGCCATCAATGAAAGTATGTTTGAAGCCACACCGCGTGTCCCACGCCATTCGGTTCGAGACGAGGAGATTGCATCAAAGCGACACCGAATGAAAACGATACATTTCAACAATGAAAGCGTTGACATGACGCGTGCGTTCTCGTATGATGACGATGTTCGAGTTTGTGTAACCGTTTTATGAAACTGTTGCACAAGGAGGTGACGCAGCTTGCGAGCGACCATCCGCGACGTCGCCAAGGCGGCGGGGGTGTCTGCCGCGACCGTGTCTCGCGCCCTGAATCGGCCGGACCTGGTCGATCCCGAGACCCTCGAACGCGTTCGCAAGGCGATGGAAGAGATGTCGTATCAGCCGAGCGCCATCGCTCGAGGACTATCCGCGCGAAGAAGCGACACGCTGGGACTCATCGTGCCCGGCATCACGGATTTCTTTTTCAACGAGCTCTACAAGGGCATTGATCGTGCCAGTCAACAGTACGGCATGAAGGTCTTGCTGTACGACTCTGAGCATTCGCGCGAGCGGGCGTTTGAGGGCTTCTCAATCCTCAGCGGCTACCAGGTGTCGGGCATCATCTTCACCAGCAAACTGGTGACGGAGGACTACGACCCCATTCTTCAGCGGCTCAACATCCCTGTCGTCCTCACGCTGACGCAGAGCGCCGCGAAGACGCCGCTCACCGCCTTTCGCATCGATGAAGTGCGCGCCATGTTCGACGTCGTGGCGTACCTGGTGTCCAGAGGACATCGGCAGATTGCGATGATCGCTGGCAAGCTATGGGACGACCGGACTGGCGAGTTGCGCTTGGAAGGGTATCGGGAGGGGCTTCGCCATTTCGGAATCGAGTATTGCGAGGCGCGCGTGGAGTTTGGGCAGTATCGTTTTGATGACGGCTATCAGGCCATGCAGCGCTTGCTGGAGCGGATCCGAGACGTGCCCTTCACAGCGGTGTGCACCGCGTCGGATGAAATGGCGCTCGGCGCGATACGCTGTTTGAACGATCACGGCTATCGCGTGCCAGATGACATCTCTGTCATGGGATTTGACGATCTGCCCATCGCGCGCATGGTGACACCGAGGCTTACGACGGTCGCTCAGCCGTTTCATGAAATCGGTGAGGAAGCTGTCAAATGGTTGATTCGGGCGGCGTCACAGCCTCCGTCACCTTCTGAGATTGGGGATTACTTGTTGCCGCATCGCCTAGTGGAACGCGAGTCCGTGCGTTCCATTTCCTGACGGATCGATTTCAAGACACAATGGGGGTATGTGCAGATGAAGAGCAAGGTCAAGCGTTGGACAAGCGTCGCGCTCGCGAGCTCGGCAGCCGCGGCACTGGTCGTTGGATGCGGACAGCCAAACAACACGGCGTCCCAGGCCAGCACGAATGGAAGCGCATCCACTGCGGCGTCGTCCGCGAGCACGGTGAGCGTGGCCGGGGTTCGGATCGCGAAGCCGACCCACCTTGTGAACTATAAGAACGCCTCGGGCACGATTGTCTGGGCGGAGTCATTCACCACTGGCCCCACCGCCAGCGAGTTGGTCTCGGCGTTTGAAAAGAAATACCCCAAGATCAAAGTGAAGTTGCAGGTTCAGCCCTCGAACACCGACACCAACCGCGCCGATCTCACGGCGTCCATCAGCGGCGGATCTTCCACGCCGGACGTCTACATGGGCGACGTGATCTGGCCCGCTCAGTTTGCCCACAATCAGTTGGCGGCGCCGCTCTCGGATTATCTGCCCACGTCCTTCTGGACGCGCTTTTCGAACGGCTTGGTGGCAGGAGCCACGTATAACGGAAAGGTCTACGCGGCGCCGCTGTTTGCCGATACAGCATTCCTTTATTACCGCAAGGACCTGTTGGCCAAGTATCATCTGCCCGTGCCGAAGACGTGGCAGCAACTGCAAACGGAGGCTTCTTACATCGTCAAGCACGGTGGAGCGAAGTATGGGTTCGTCTGGCAGGGCGCTGATTACGAGGGGCTCACCTGCGACTTCGACGAGTACCTGGCGGATGCAGGCGGCAGCGTGCTGACGAACGGCAAAGCGACGCTGAACACAGCGGCTGCGAAACAGGCACTCTCGTTCATGCGAGGGCTCATCACATCCGGTGTCACGCCCCAATCGGTGGACACGTTCCAGGAGCCCCAGTCTGAGAATGTGTTCACGCAAGGGAATGCCGTGTTCCTGCGCAACTGGTCCTACGCGTGGTCGGATTCCCAGAATCCGCAGAGCTCGAAGGTCGTGGGCAAGGTCGGCGTAGCGCCTCTTCCGACATTTGCTGGACACGGCTCGAGCGGCTACAGCACTGTCGGTGGCTGGGACCTGTACCTCAACCCGCACACGAAGAATCTGGCAGCCGCCCTTCAATTCATTGACTGGATGACGAGCCCGCAGGCTCAGGAAATTCTGGCGGCCAACTCGGAGATGCCCACTATCAAGGCTGTGGCGGACAGCCCGTCGCTCGCCAAGTACAGCCCGGTGTTCGCCCTGTTGCCACAGGTGAAGTTCGTCTCGCGGCCGGCGCAGACACCGAACTATCCGGCGGTCTCCAAGGCCATTTACGACAACGTCAACGCGGCGCTGGCTGGCAGTGTGTCTGTAGCGCAGGCGCTGAAGAACGCGAACCAGCAAATTCAGCAAGCTCTGAGCGGCAGCGGTTCGGGCGGTCTCTGATGACACAAGGCGGGCGGTTGCCGCCCGCCCATTTCGTACCTCTGTGTCTACGATGCTCGCAAATGAAGGAGGAGGGAGGCGAGCGCGCATGTCAAAGGCGATGGAAGGGCATGCATCGTTTCAAACCGATGGCAGGCGAGCGAGCGTCGTTCGCCACGACGTTCGCGCGGGCTTTGGGATGTTGACCCCAGCCGGCATTGTCATCCTGGCCGTGACCATTTTTCCGATCCTCTATTCCGTGTGGATGAGCTTCAATAACATTCAATTGACGGAGAACGGATTTCAGTTCACGTTCAATGGAATTCAAAACTACGTGGATGTGTATTCCGCCCCGCTGTTCTGGCACAGTGTGTGGTTCACCGTGTATTACGCCATTGTCACTGTGGCCATCGAGCTGTTTTTGGGGCTGCTCATTGCGCTTGCCATCCAGAACGTGGAGAAACTCAAGAGCGTTTCAGTCGTGGTGATGCTCATTCCATGGTCGCTCATCACGGTCATTTCCGCCGAGATGTGGGGTTACATCTACAACGGCGTCTATGGTGTGCTGAACGCCATCCTTCAGGGTCTCGGTGTCATCCACAGCCCTATCAACTGGACCGGTGAGCCAGTGACGGCTGTGATTGCCCTTATGGCGGCGGATATTTGGAAGACCACGCCGTTTGTCGTCATCATCCTATTGAGCGGGTTGCAGATGATCCCAAAAGACTACTACGAGGCGGCGCGCATCGACGGCGCAAATGGATGGCAAATCTTCTGGAATGTAACGTTTCCCCAATTGCGCGGCAGCATTGCCATTGCAGGGCTGTTTCGGATTCTGCAAGCTTTCGGCATTTTCGACCTGCCGTTCGTGCTCACGCAGGGTGGCCCAGGTTCGACGACCACGTCGCTCGCCATGCTGGGTGAGGAAACACTATTCACGAACCTGCACTTTGGCTTGGGAGCAGCTGTCGCCGTCAGCACAGTGATCCTCATTTTAGGGGCTTGTCTAATCTTCCTGTCTGCTTTTCGTGGGATGGTCGGGGAGGAAGCGCAATGAGAAAGCCACTGTATCAGCGCGTCATCGGCTATGTCGTGCTCATATTCTTTCTCGTCGTGATCCTGCTTCCATTCTATTGGATGTTTGTGACGTCGTTCGAGCCCAATTCCGACATCAGCGCTTACCCGCCAGCGTACTTCCCGCATCACTGGACGCTTGCTCATTATGAAGAGGCATTCGGCCAATTTCACTTTGGACGGTACATCCTGAACAGCGTGATTGTCTCCATCACATCGACGTTCTTCGTGCTTCTGTTCGGATCCATGGCGGGTTTTGCCATTGCTCGGCTTCCCATGAAAGGGAAGCAGCCGATGCTCATCTTTCTGCTCATCATCTCAGTATTTCCCCCGCTCGTCGTCATTACGCCGCTGTACATGTTGTTGCGAGACGTGGGATGGCTCGATTCCTATCAGGCGCTCGTCATCCCCTACACAGCGTTCAACTTGCCATTCGCCATTTGGATTCTCCGCAACTACTTTCTGCAGGTGCCAGGCGCCTTGTTTGAAGCGGCCAAGATGGACGGAGCATCGGTGTTCATGTCGTATTGGCGCATCTTCCTGCCGCTCACCACGCCGGGGCTCTTTACGGCAGCCGTGTTCACGTTCGTCGCCTGCTGGACGGAGTTTTTCATGGCGCTCGTGTTCAACCCTGACAACACTATGCGCACCATTCCGGTTGGGATTGCGCTATTCAGCGGGCAGTACACGGTTCCGTACGGCACCATCTTCGCGGGTTCCGTCGTGTCGATTGTTCCCATCGTCATTCTCGTGGTCATCTTCCGCCGCTGGATTGTCTCGGGGTTGACGCAGGGCGCGGTCAAAGGCTAAGTTGGCCCTGTCTATATCCATGAAGGCGATGGAGGGCCCGTGATGTACGACGTATTGGCCATTGGTGAAGTGTTGATTGACTTTAGCGTGGTGACGTCGACAGACGTACCGCAGATGTTCGGCTCGGCAGGCGGCGCGCCCGCGAACGTGCTCGCGGCCGTGGCGAAGCTCGGTGGTCGATGCAGAATGGTGGCAGGCGTGGGAGACGACGCGTTCGGCGACTTCGTTTGCCGCGTGCTCAAGGCCGTCGGCATCGACGACAGTGGCGTGGTACGCGTTGGGGCCCGGACTACGCTGGCGTTTGTTCACATCGCACCAGACGGCGAGCGCTCGTTTTCGTTCGATCGCCATCCAGGCGCAGACACCCAGCTTCGGCCCGAACATCTGCAGTCCGAGTGGTTCGAGCAGACGAAATTGGTGCACCTCGGATCGCTCGCGCTTTCTGACGAACCTGCCCGTTCCGCTGCCCACCATGCGCTCGATCTCGCCCGCCATGCCCATCGCGTGGTGACCTTCGATGTGAATTACCGTCCTGCCCTGTGGCGGGACCCTCGCGAAGCGGTGGAGCAGTCGCTCCGCGTCATTGGCCTCGCGGATGTAGTGAAATGCTCAGAGGAAGAACTGCGCTTGCTCACCGGACGACACAACCCGGAAGAAGCTCTCCTTGAGTTGACCCACGCGTTTCCCGGAACGCGGTTCTTGGGTACCCTCGGCCGGGCCGGGTCCCTCGCGGTCATCCAAGGCGAATGCCGCCATATCCCTTCCATTCCCGTCCAGGCCGTGGACACGACCGCCGCGGGCGACGCGTTCTTTGGTGCTCTCCTCTACCAAATGACAAACGACGCGGATCCCGAGGCGGTCCGAAAGCGCCTCCAGGACGATGCGTTCTGGCTTTCCGCGCTTCATTTTGCCAATGTCGCGGGCGCACTGACGGCCTCGCGCCGTGGCGCCATCGACGCCCTTCCGACCCTTTCCGACATTTTGGAACATATGCCTGCTTGACACGTCGTCGAGAGAGACGGTATAAAGGAGCAAAATGTCCAGAAACGTCAGGCGAGGCTCCTCTGGGGCACCGGCGACAGAGTCAGGGAGGATGCGTGGCAGATGCAGATACCCATCGGCCTCTTGGGATGTGGCACCGTAGGCGCAGGCGTGGTATCGCTGGTGCGCAGAAGGGCGGACCGCGTCGCCAACATGACCGGTTTGCGCCCTGTGATTCAGAAGATCCTCGTGCGCGATCTTCATAAGGACCGCGGCGTGCACTTTGAACACGAACAACTCACGACGTCCGCCGAGGACATCCTGGGTGATCCCGACATCCAAATTGTCGTGGAGACCATCGGAGGTATTGAGCCTGCGCGCACCTACATTCTTGAGGCTTTGGCGCGCAAAAAGCACGTCGTCACGGCGAACAAGGATCTCATCGCGCTTCACGGCCCGGAGATTCTCCAGACAGCCGCGGCGAATGGGGTCAGCATTCTGTTTGAGGCGTCGGTGGGCGGCGCCATACCCCTCCTGGGGCCGCTGCAGGAGAACCTCACCGCAAACGAGGTCACGGATCTCAAGGGCATCATCAATGGAACCACCAATTTCATTTTGTCCAAGATGACGGAAGAGGGCCTTGACTTCGACGAGGCGCTGGCCCTCGCGCAGGAACTGGGCTACGCAGAGGCGGATCCGTCGAGCGACGTCGACGGCCTCGACGCCGCGCGCAAGCTCGTCATTCTGGCTTCCATTGCGTTTCACACCGAGGTGCATTTGTCGGACGTCCGCGTCGAAGGAATTCGACATGTGACGGCCAGCGACGTGCGATATGCAGATGAGGCCGGATATGTCATCAAACTGCTGGCCGACGGTCGGGATCGCAATGGACGGCTGTCGTTGTCCGTGCGTCCGACGCTCATTCCCAAGAGCCATCCTCTGGCTCACGTCTCGGACGCCTTCAACGCCCTGTTCGTTCGCGGGGACGCCGCGGGAGATCTCATGTTTTTCGGCCGCGGCGCCGGTCGAATGCCCACGGCGAGCGCCGTGGTCGGCGATATCATCGCGCTCGTGCGCAACCTGAAACTGGGCGTCGTGACGAGTTGGCCGTACGCGCTTGCGGGAAGCCGCAAGCCGGTGGTCGACTTCGAGGACGATCTCTACAAGTTCTACTTCCGGCTCATGGCAGCCGATCAGCCCGGCGTCTTTGCGCAAGTGGCGCACCTGTTTGGGGAACTGCGGGTGAGCATGGAGACGGTCTTGCAGAAGCGTGTGGCGGGCGGACAGGCCGAGATTGTCATCGTGTCCCACGAGATCCCGGGTAAGCTTGCGCACGAGGTGGCCACACGGCTTCGTTCGATGCCGAATATCGCGGTGGAAGCAGTCATGCCGGTCGAGCCGGTCAACGAGTGAGCGGGTGCTTGGACACCCGCTTTTTTTCCTCCACCGGGCTGGGAACAATCAAGCCTTTTCAAAATCGATATGCAAGCGGTTTCATTCATTTGGAGAGGCGTTCGGCAATTGACAGCCGGGGCCGAGCGTACTACAATGACGAGCAAGTCATCCAATTCGCGTGACAATTCGAGTGCTTCAGGCACTTGAGTTGGCGGTCTCATTTTGACGGAATATTTCGTCAATCGATCTTTGCCAACCGACGAGGACACGCGAGAGAGAAACTCGCCGATGGGGCGAGAGAGGGGCGTTGGACGTGGCATCACAGGTTTTTCTCGACGGCGATTTTGTCTCCAGCGACGCAGCCAGCGTGTCGGTGTTCGATCACGGCCTCCTTTACGGCGATGGCGTCTTCGAAGGAATCCGCGCATATGACGGAAATGTCTTCCGCCTCAAGCCGCACATCGAACGACTTTATCGTTCGGCCAAGTCTATTCTTCTCGAGATTCCGTATACGCAGGACGAATTGACAGAGCTCGTATGCGAGACCGTTCGGCGCAATCATCTGTCTTCGGCGTACATCCGCCTCGTGGTCACGCGCGGCAGCGGGGACCTGGGGCTGAATCCATACAACTGCGCGAAGGCCCGCGTGTTCATCATCGCGGAACAGCTCTCGATGTTTCCGAAGGCGCTGTACGAGCAGGGCATCCGCGCCATCACGGCTGCCACGCGGCGCACGCGGGGCGACGTGCTCAATCCGAAGATCAAGTCACTCAACTATCTCAACAATATACTCATTAAAATGGAAGCGATTCATGCGGGTGCCAATGAAGCGATTGTCCTCAACCACGAGGGCTATGTGGTAGAGGGTTCCGGCGAGAACATCTTCATCGTGCGCGATGGCGTTCTCATTACCCCTCCGGCCTATCTCGGGGCGCTCGAGGGCATCACGCGCCAAGCGGTGATGGATTTGGCTCCTTCACTCGGCCTTGAGGTGCGGCAAGAGCCGTTCACCCAGCACGACGTGTACGTGGCGGACGAGGTGTTTCTCACAGGGACAGCGGCGGAGATTGTCCCGGTGGTCGAGGTGGACCGCCGCGCCGTTGGTCAAGGCGTTCCGGGGCCGGTGACGAAGCGGGTGCATGCGGCGTTCCAGGAAATTGTACGCACGGACGGTGTGCGAATTGAAGCAGCCCACGTCTGAACCCAGCGCTTCCGCGCGAGGTTCACTCTTGGCGACGTGGTTGATGCGCTGAACGCGATGGCACGGAAGATGGAGTCGAGATCGGTCTAAGCGACGTAGAGACGCGAAAAAAGAGATAGACAAGGTTTTGCGAGGAGTGGCAAATCTATGAGAAGCGACATGATCAAGAAGGGTGTGGACCGGGCGCCACACAGGGCCTTGCTGTATGCCACGGGCGTTAAACCCAGGGATCTGTCCAAACCGTTTATCGGTGTGTGCAACTCGTACGTCGACATCGTTCCGGGCCACGTTCATCTCCGTGAATTCGCGGAGGTCGTGAAAGATGCCATCCGCCAGGCCGGCGGCGTTCCGTTTGAGTTCAACACCATCGGGGTGGATGACGGAATTGCGATGGGGCACATCGGCATGCGGTATTCGCTCGCGAGCCGTGAGCTCATCGCCGATTCGGCCGAGACGATGATCAACGCCCACTGGTTTGACGGCGTCTTTTTCATCCCCAACTGCGATAAGATCACGCCTGGCATGCTCATGGCGGCCGTGCGCTGCAACGTGCCGGCGGTGTTCGTCTCCGGCGGTCCGATGGAAGCGGGCAGATCCCGCACGGGTCGTCCGCTTTCCCTGAGTTCCGTCTTCGAAGGCGTGGGCCAGTACATGAGCGGCCAGATTTCCGAAGACGATCTGCTGGATCTGGAGCGCAATGCCTGTCCCACGTGTGGCTCGTGTTCCGGCATGTTCACCGCCAACTCTATGAACTGCATCATGGAGATGTTGGGCATCGCACTCCCCGGCAACGGCACGCTGGTCGCCACGTCCAAGGAGCGGCACGAGCTCATCTATGAGGCCGCCAAACACCTCATCCGCATGGTGGAGCAGGACATTCGGCCGCGCGACATCATCACCCGCGAAGCCATTGATGACGCGTTCGCGCTGGATATGGCCATGGGCGGATCGACGAATACCGTCCTGCACTTGATGGCCATCGCGCACGAAGCGGGCATCGACTATTCCCTGAGCGATATCAACGAAATTGCCAAAAAAGTTCCGTATCTCGCAAAGATCAGCCCTGCGTCGGAGTACAGCATCCAGGACGTGCACCGCGCTGGCGGCGTCTCGGCCATCATCCGGGAGTTGTGCGAACACACGGATGCGGTTCACCCGGATCGCATCACGGTGACGGGCAAGACGCTGTACGAGCAAGTCAAGGACGCGAAGATCCTTGACGAGCGCGTCATCCGCCCGGCTTCGAACCCGTACAGCCGCGAAGGCGGTCTGTCCATCCTGTTCGGCAATCTCGCGCCAGACGGGGCGGTGCTGAAAGTCGGTGCGGTCGATCCCGACATCCAGCGGTTTGTGGGCCGCGCTATCTGCTTCAACTCGCAGGACGAGGCGATGGAGGGCATCAACAGCGGCAAGGTGCAACCGGGTCACGTCGTGGTCATTCGCTACGAAGGGCCGAAGGGCGGGCCGGGGATGCCTGAGATGCTGGCGCCCACGTCGTCCATCGTGGGACGGGGCCTCGGCCGCGAGGTGGCCCTCATCACGGATGGCCGATTCTCAGGGGCCACGCGAGGGATTTGCGTCGGCCATATCTCGCCTGAGGCGGGCGTAGGTGGGCCAATTGCGCTCGTCGAGAATGGGGACGAGATTGAGATTGACATTCCGAATCGCACCATCACCCTGAGGGTGTCGGATGAGGAACTGGCAGCGCGCAGGGCGCGTTATCAGCCGCCCGCGAAAGAGAAGCTCACGGGCTACCTCGCTCGCTATCAGAAGCTGGTCACGTCGGCGAACACCGGTGCAGTACTGACGGTGGACGCATGAGAACCCTTGTGGAGAGGAGGAAACGCGATGCCTGGAATGTCAAAACCGGCAGATGACGAGACGCTGACGCGCTCGGGAGAAGGCGGAGCCATGTGGATGAAAGGTGCCGACATGGTCGTAGAGGCGCTGCGCCGAGAGCAGGTCGAAGTCATCTTCGGGTATCCCGGTGGGGCGGTGCTACCGCTGTACGACGCGCTCTACCAATGTGGCATTCGCCACGTCTTGACGCGCCATGAGCAAGGGGCCATTCACGCTGCGGAGGGCTACGCTCGCGTAACGGGGAAGCCGGGCGTCGTGATTGCCACAAGTGGGCCAGGCGCCACCAATCTCGTCACCGGCTTGGCCGACGCGATGATGGACAGCATTCCGCTCGTCGCCATTACGGGTCAGGTGGCAAAGACCGTGATTGGCACCGACGCGTTTCAGGAGACGTCCATCATTGGCATCTCGACGCCCATCACCAAGCATAACTATCAAATCCGGCACGCGTCGGAAATTCCGAAGGTCTTCAAAGAGGCGTTTCACATCGCCAACTCGGGCCGTAAAGGGCCTGTGCTGATCGATATTCCCAAGGACGTGTCAGGGGAAGAGGCGTGGTTCGCGTATGACGATCCGCCGCAGCTGCCTGGATATCAGCCGACCGTGGTGCCTCACCACATGCAGATTCGGAAGTTGATGCACGGCCTGCAACACGCCAAGCGGCCCGTGGTGCTGGCGGGAGCCGGCGTGCTGCATGCGAGGGCGACCGAGAAGCTCCTGGCGTTTGTCGAAAAGTATCAGCTTCCGGTGGTACAGACGCTGCTCGGCCTCGGCAGCTTTCCGGCGTCTCATCCGCTGTGCCTCGGCATGGGCGGGATGCACGGAAGCGCGGCGGCCAACAAAGCGCTCTACGAGACGGACTTCCTCATCAATCTCGGCGCCCGGTTTGATGACCGCCTGACCGGCAAGTTGGAGCACTTCGCGCCGCACGCCGTGGTGGCGCACATCGACATCGATCCGGCCGAGATTGGCAAAAACGTGCCTACCGACATTCCGGTGGTGGGCGACGTCGGCGAGGCGCTGTCCATGATGCTCAGCATCGATGTTCCACCGCCGGACGCGGACGCGTGGCGCGAAGAGTTGCTGCGGGTGAAAAGGGAACTTCCGTTTTGGTGGGTGCAAGATGGGAAGCACATCAAGCCGCAGCGGCTGATCGCGGAAATTGCGCGGATCACGCAAGGGGACGTCGTCGTCACGACGGACGTCGGCCAGCACCAGATGTGGGCTGCGCAATTCTTCCCGCTGAATCAGCCGGACCGGTGGGTGACCTCCGGTGGACTGGGCACCATGGGTTTCGGCTTACCAGCGGCCATTGGTGCCCACTTTGGACAGCCGGATAAGCTCGTGGTGGCTATCCTGGGCGACGCGGGGTTCCAGATGACGCTGCAGGAACTCGCCGTGATTGGCGAACACCGGCTTCCCATCAAGGTCGTGATCGTCAACAACAGCGCGCTCGGCATGGTGAGGCAGTGGCAGGAGCTGTTTCACGGCGAGCGGTACTCGGAATCGCTGCTTCCGTGGCAGCCTGACTTCGTGAAGTTGGGTGAGGCGTACCGCATTCCCTCGGCGCGCGTGGAGCGGGACGAGGAACTGACCGCAGCGCTTGAGGCGTTTCTCCGCGAACCGGGGCCAGGGCTCCTGGAGTGCGTGGTGGATCCGAATGAGAACGTGTACCCGATGGTCGCGCCGGGCACCGGGATCCACCAGATGGTGGGGGTGAGGCCATGACGCCTGTCCTGTCCGTGCTCGTGCACAACAAACCCGGCGTACTCAACCGAATCACGGCGCTCTTTATGCGCAAGGGGTTTAACATCCAGAGCCTCACCGTCTGCATCACGGAAAACCCGGAGATTTCGCGCATGACGATTGTCATGAGCGACATGGACGAGGCTGCGCTGGAGCAGGTCATCAAGCAGCTTCACAAACAGATTGACGTGCTGAAGGTGACGGATCTCACGGATCAGGCGATGGTCGCACGAGAGCTGGCGCTCATCCGGGTGTCGAGCCCCATCGCCGAGCGCGCGATTATCCATTCGCTCATCGAGCCGTTCCGGGCGAACATCGTCGATGTCGGGCGCGAGACGGTGACGGTGCAGGTGACGGGCGATGCGGAGAAGATCGACGCGCTTATTGCCCTGCTCCGGCCGTATGGCATTCGCGAATTGGCACGCACGGGGCTGACGGCGCTGCCGCGCGAGGCGGCGTCCTCGGCCGACCCGAAGCGCGCCGGAGAGGCGCAGGTCCTCCACATCTAGATGGGCGGCGGGGTGGGATGTGAAGCCCCGCCAAGACGCACCTGTAACCACCTGGATTCTCTAACCGCAATCTCTACATATGCGAGGAGTGGATGCAATGGAGAAAATTTATTATGACGCCGATATCTCGATTCAACCCCTGGCGGACAAGCGCATCGCTGTCATCGGCTACGGGTCCCAAGGACACGCCCACGCGCAAAACCTCCGGGACAGTGGTTTTGACGTCGTGATTGGGCTTCGGCCAGGTTCGTCCTGGGCCAAAGCGGAGGCCGATGGATTCCGCGTCATGGCGGTCGGCGAGGCGGTGGAAGAATCGGACGTGATCATGATCCTGTTGCCGGACGAGCGGCAGCCGGCCGTCTATGAGCGGGAAATCCGCCCGTATCTCACGGCGGGCAAGGCGCTCGCGTTTGCCCACGGGTTCAACATTCACTTCTCGCAGATCCAGCCGCCGAAGGAAGTGGACGTGTTCATGGTGGCGCCAAAGGGGCCTGGACACCTCGTGCGCCGCGTGTACGAAGCGGGGGGCGGCGTGCCAGCGCTCATCGCCGTGCATCAGGATGCGAGCGGCCAAGCGAGGGATCTCGCGCTCGCGTATGCGCGCGGCATTGGCGCGGGGCGGGCGGGCATCCTCACCACCACGTTCCGCGAGGAGACCGAAACGGATCTGTTCGGCGAGCAGGCGGTTCTCTGCGGAGGGCTGTCCGCGCTCATCAAGGCGGGCTTCGAGACGCTGGTGGAGGCCGGCTACCAGCCGGAGATTGCGTATTTCGAGTGCCTGCACGAGATGAAGCTCATCGTGGATCTCATCTATGAAGGCGGTTTGGAGTACATGCGGTACTCCATCTCCGACACGGCGCAGTGGGGCGACTTCACGTCGGGTCCGCGCATCATCACGGAAGAGACGAAGAAGGAGATGCGCCGCATTCTCGCTGACATCCAAAGCGGCGCGTTCGCCAAGAGCTGGATTCTCGAGAACCAGGCCAATCGGCCGATGTTCAACGCCATCAACCGGCGCGAGCTCGAGCATCCCATTGAGGTGGTGGGCCGCAAGTTGCGCAGCATGATGCCCTTCATCAAGGCGAAGCGGCCGGGGGACGATCGCGTCCCGGCCACTGCGGACCGGGCGTGATGGCGCGGCATTTCGGCACCGGGCGGGCGCAGCGTGCGCTCGCCTGCGCATTCTGCAACATGCGAGCTGAAAGGGACGGATGGCATGACAAAGAACATTGCAATCTTGCCCGGTGACGGCATCGGCCGAGAAGTCACGGCGGAGGCGGTCAAGCTGATCCAGATCGTCGCCGCGAGCCGGGGGGAGACGTGGAACCTCGAAGAGGGCCTGATTGGCGGCGCTGCGTTCGACCAGACCGGCTCGCCGTTGCCAGACGAGACGGTGCGGCTCTGTCGCGCGGCAGACGCTGTGCTGCTCGGCGCGGTAGGCGGGCCGAAATGGGATCATCTCCCTGGAGACAAGCGCCCCGAGGCAGGGCTGCTCGGCATCCGCAAGGCGCTTGAGGTCTACGCGAATCTTCGGCCCATCCGGACCTGGCCAGGGCTGTTGCTGGCCTCGCCGCTCAAGCCGGAGCTTGTCGAAGGCGTGGATTTCATCATCGTGCGGGAGTTAACGGGTGGGCTTTATTTCGGCCAGCCGAAGGCCCGCCTCGATGGCGGCGAAGCGGTGGTGGACACGCTTCACTACACGCGCGCCGAGATCCGCCGCGTGGTGAAGGTGGCCTTTGAACTCGCGAAAGGCCGGCGGGGGCGCGTGACGTCGGTCGATAAGGCGAATGTGCTCGAATCGAGCCGCGTGTGGCGCGAAGTGGTGGAAGAGGTTGCGCCCGAATACCCAGGCGTTTCGGTGGAGCATTTGCTGGTGGACAACGCCGCCATGCAGATCATCACGAGGCCGAAGACGTTTGATGTGATCGTGACCGAGAACATGTTTGGGGACATCTTGAGCGACGAGGCGGCCGTCATCACGGGATCCATCGGCATGTTGCCTTCCGCGAGCCTCGGCGAAGGGGGGCCTGGCCTGTACGAGCCCGTGCACGGTTCAGCGCCGGACATCGCGGGACAGGGCCTCGCCAATCCGCTGGCCACGTTTCTGTCTGTGGCGCTCATGATGAGGCATTCCCTGCATCTCCCCGAGGCGGCTGACGCCATCGAGCAGGCGGTGCATGGCGTGATCGAGCGCGGCATCCGAACGCGCGATCTCGCCCGGAGTGGCGAGGCGTTTGTCAAAACCGCTGAAGTCAGTGCGATGGTTTGCGAAGACGTGAAAAGGAGGCTCGGTTGATGGGGAGGACTCTGTTCGAAAAAGTCTGGGACGCGCACGTGGTCAAGGAACTGCCGGATGGACAGACGCTTCTCTACATTGACCTGCACCTCGTCCACGAGGTGACGTCGCCTCAGGCGTTTGCCGGACTTCGTTTCGCGGGGCGCAAGGTTCGCCGGCCCGAACTGACGTTTGCGACCATGGATCACAACGTGCCGACGGTGAATCCGAAAGATGTCCGAGACGCCATTGCGCGCAAGCAGATTGAAACGCTTGAGCAGAACTGCCGCGATTTCGGCGTCCAATTGGCGGGGCTCGACAGTCCCTTCCAGGGCATCGTACACGTCATCGGACCGGAGCTCGGCCTGACCATGCCGGGGAAGACGATTGTCTGCGGCGACAGCCACACGTCGACGCACGGCGCGTTCGGCGCGCTCGCCTTCGGCATCGGCACGAGCGAGGTGGAGCACGTGCTCGCCACGCAGTGCCTCTGGCAGAGCCGACCGAAGACCATGCGCATTCAGCTGAATGGCTCGTTACAACCGGGTGTCACCGCCAAGGACGTGATCCTCGGCCTGATTGCGAAATACGGTGTGAATTTCGGCACGGGTCACGTCGTGGAGTACGCTGGCAGCCTGATCCCAGAGCTCAGCATGGAGCAGCGGATGACCATCTGCAACATGTCCATCGAGTTCGGCGCCCGTGCGGGCATGATGGCGCCGGACGAGACGACCATCGCCTACGTCCAGGGCCGGCGCTACGCGCCGAAGGGCGCGGATTGGGAAGCGTGCGTCGCCGCGTGGCGTGAACTGAAGTCCGATCCCGACGCCGTGTTTGATGTCGACGTGGTCTTCGATGTGAATGACCTCGAGCCGCAGGTGACATGGGGCACCAATCCGGGCCAGGGGGTTGGCATCAGCGGCGTCGTGCCGGATCCGAAGGACGCGAAGTCCGAGGAGGAGGCGCTGGCCATCCGTCAGGCGCTTGAGTACATGGACCTGAAGCCGGGAACCAAAATCTCCGAGATCCCCATTCAGCACGTGTTCATCGGCTCGTGCACGAACGCCCGCATCGAGGATCTGCGCTTGGCCGCGAGCATCGTGAAAGGCCGGCGCGTCGCGGACGGCGTGCGCGCGGTGGTGGTGCCGGGATCGAAGCAGGTGAAGCAGCAGGCGGAGGCCGAGGGGTTGCACGAGATCTTCCTCGAAGCGGGCTTCGAGTGGCGCGAGCCTGGCTGCAGCGCGTGCCTCGGCATGAATCCTGACATCATCCCGGCTGGGGAGCGGTGCGCATCGACGTCCAACCGCAACTTCGAAGGACGGCAGGGCAAAGGAGCCCGCACGCATCTTGTCAGCCCGGCCATGGCGGCCGCCGCGGCCATCGCTGGGCACTTCGTCGACGTGCGCGAGCTGACCTCGGAAGGAGTGACGGCGTGATGGAGCCCTTGGTCAAGCACGAAGGCCTCGTGGTCTGCATGAACCGCGTCAACGTGGATACGGATCAAATTATCCCGAAGCAGTTCCTCAAGCGGATCGAGCGCGATGGGTTCGGCGAGTTCCTGTTTTTCGACTGGCGGTACCTGCCGGATGGATCGCCCAATCCCGACTTCGAGCTGAATCGACCGGAAGCCCAAGGCGCGACCATCCTGCTCGTCGACGACAACTTCGGCTGCGGATCTTCTCGCGAACACGCGGTATGGGCGCTGCGCGACTACGGGTTTCGGGTCATCCTCGCCCCGTCGTTCGCTGACATCTTCTACAACAACTGCTTCAAGAATGGGCTTCTGCCCATTCGCATTCCGCGCGAGCTATATAAACAACTCTCGGAGTCGCACGCGCGCGGCGAATGGCGGCGGATGACGGTGGATCTCGAGCAGCAGACGGCCGCGACCGATCACGGCGTGACCTTTTCCTTCGAGGTCGATCCGCACAAGCGGCACATGCTGCTCCATGGGCTCGACGACATCGGCATCACGCTTCAATACGAGGCCGAGATCGCCGCGTACGAGGCTTCGCGCCGTCCGTATCAGTTCGTCTACGCGTAAAAAGAACGCCCGCTCGGCCGCCGGGTATCGCCGCCCGGCGGCCTCTGTTTGCGCGCGCCTCGCCCTGTGATACACTACCCGCGGAGAGCGAGGGACGTTCATGTCATGACGCCAATGGCGGAGCAAGTGACCGAGATGATTCGCTGGATCTTTTCCTCCTATAGCCGCGTGCCGCGCGAGCGCAGGCAGGGGTTCGATCGCGACGTGCGCCACCCCGAGTGGACGCGGCGGCTGCTCGACGCGTTGGGTCGGCCGGACGAGCACGTGTACAACGTCGCTGTGACTGGGAGCAAGGGAAAGGGATCGCACGCCATCCTCACCGCCGCCATGTTGCAGCAGATGGGCGTGCGCGTCGGGCTGTTCACCAGCCCCCATTTGATCGATTTCCTCGAGCGCATTCGACTGCAGGGCATGCCGATTCCAGAAGAAGACTTTGTGCGGGTTGGCCAGCGGGTTCGTGAAGCCGCGTCGGCGCTTCCCGTGCCGGAGGATCAGTACATCGGCCCCGTTGGACTCGTGGCTGTCATGGCCGCCATATGGTACGAAGAACAGGGCGTCGAGGCCGCCGTGTACGAACTCGGCCGCGGCGCGCGCCACGACGACGTCAACCAGGTGGTGCACCGCGGGGCCATCATCGCGCCTATTTTCGGCGAACACCTGGACAGGCTGGGGCCGACCTGGGAAGATGTCGTGATCGCCAAAATGGGCATTCTGACGGAGCACACGGCCTGGACGTCGTTGAGTCTACAGCCGCCGCTGTCGCGCAAGGTGATGGCGCCCTTTTTGACGGCGTTTCGGGCCAAGGGCGGCGAGGTGCACGAAGTCGGCAACGACCTCGAGTGGTCCCTCGACGACGCCCGTTTGCGCGTGCAGGTCCGCGGCCCCGGATTTACCGCGGACATCCAGGTGGACGAGCGCCTCGTGCCGTACGCAGACAACCTTGCCGCTTCCGCCGCCGCGGCGCATCGGGTGTTGCGCGATCTCGGCCGACCGGCGAGGGAAATCGCCGTAGATCTGCGCGGCCTCGTGCTGATTGGGCGGCTGCAGCTCGTGCGGCGCGAGCCGGACGTCGTGATCGACGGCGCCATCCACAGCCTGAGCGCGGCGTACGTGCGCCGATTCGCCGAGGCCTGGCGCGCGCGGCGAGGTGAGGGCGGCCGCATTCATCTCGTCCTGTCCCTGCCCGACGACAAGGACGCCGAAGGTGTGATACGCGAACTCGGGCCCATCGCGCATCGCATCCTGTTCACCGAGACCACGAACCCAGCGCTCCATTTCACGCGGGACCTGGTATCGCTCGCGGCGGCGCTTGGGTATGCCGCGTCCCGCGAAGCGAATCCGGAGGACGCTATCCGCCTAGCACTCGCGGATGCGTCCCGAGACGATCTCGTCCTCCTCGTCGGCACCCAGTCGTTCGTGGGCGATGCACTGCGCTACTTCGATGTGCCTACGGGATGCATCTGGACGCGGTCTGGAGAGGATGGGACGGCGTGTTGACTCAGCTGCTTCTTATCGGCCTCGGAATTGGCCTCGACAACGGACTCGCCGCCGTCGGACTCGGCGCGTCCGGGCTCAGCCGCCGCGCACAGTGGCGCGTCGCTATCCTCTTTGCCATCTTCGAGGCGTGGATGCCTGTCCTGGGCATCTGGGTGGGTCGCGAGGTGGCGAGCGTGCTCGGCCGAAGCGCGCATATCGTAGGCATCGCTCTCTTGGCCCTGCTCGGTCTCTACAGCCTCTTCAAGCGGCGGGAGGACGAGGACGAAATGGACGCCGTGGAGCGCGCCCGCGGTCTGCAGATCATCCTGCTCGCCATCGCGCTGTCCATCGACAACCTGACCGTCGGATTCAGCCTAGGCATGATGCGCGCGCCGCTCGCCTTCGCCGGCGTCGTGTTTGGCACCGTGAGTTTTCTTCTCACCGTCGCTGGGCTCGAGGCGGGGCGCTTCCTCGCCTCACGGTTGGAGCATCTGCCGGCCGAGCGGTTGACGGGCCTCGTGCTCCTCGCCGTCGCGGGCTGGATGGCCGCCATGGCATGACAGCCCGCGTATCCTTGTCTTGCCGAAACTTGACGGTTTTTGAGCGTACCGACGGATGTAGTATAATGACCGAGTACAAAATACGGCATTGGGCGATCTCGCTGAGACCCAGGGGATGCGGGCGAGATCGCGAGGGATGAGGAGGTTCTGCTCATGGCAGCGGAAACGACATTCAAAGCCGGGCTGGAAGACGTGGTCTCCAACACGTCCGAAATCTGCTTCTTGGATGGGAAACAGGGTCGCCTTCTGTACTACGGGTATGATATCCACGATCTCGTCGACGGCGGCGCGTCGTTTGAGGAGGTCGTGTACCTTCTGTGGCACGGCGATCTGCCGAATCAGTCGCAACTGAAAGCGTTCACCGAGGAACTTGCCCGTGAGCGGGCATTGGCTGAACCCGTGCTCGACCTGTTGAAACGGCTTCCGAAGGACGCGAACGCGATGGCGGTTCTTCGCACGGCAGTCTCCTTCCTCGGTCTGTACGATCCGGATGACGGCGACGAGAGCCTAGAGGCGAACTACCGGAAAGCCGCCCGCCTCGTCGCGAAGATTCCGACCATCGTCACCTCGTTCGAGCGCATCCGCCAAGGACTGGACCCCGTGGAGCCGGATCCATCGCTGAGCGCCGCTGCGAACTTCTTCTATCTCCTCCGTGGCACGAAGCCTTCCGAATTCGAGGAGAAGGCCTTCAATACCGCACTGATCCTGCACGCAGATCACGAATTGAACGCTTCGACGTTCTCGGCGCGCGTCACGGCGGGCACGCTGTCGGACATGTATTCCGCTATCACGTCGGCCATTGGGACGCTCAAGGGACCTCTGCACGGCGGCGCTAACGAGCAGGTGATGCGCATGCTGCTCGAAATTGGCGAACCCAGCAAGGCCATTGCCTGGATTGACGAGGCGCTCGCGCAGAAGAAGAAGATTATGGGCTTTGGCCATCGCGTGTATCGGACGGAAGATCCGCGCGCGACGCACCTTCGCCAGCTCAGCAAACAGGCGGGCGAGTTGAAGGGCGAAACGAAATGGTTCGAGATGTCCCAGGCCATTGAAAAGCACATGCTCGAGGTAAAGGGCCTGCACGCGAACGTCGATTTCTATTCGGCGTCGCTCTACTATTCGCTCGGCATTCCGACGCACTTGTACACGCCCATCTTCGCGTGCAGCCGTATCTCGGGGTGGACGGCACACGTGCTCGAGCAATATAAGAACAATCGACTCATCCGCCCGCGGGCCGAGTACGTTGGACCGACGGATCGCAAGTTTGTCCCGCTCAGCGAGCGCTGAGCAGGTGTTGTAAGGCTTCGGCGGACGGCGGCGCACCTCTTTTTGGGGTGCGCCGTTTGACGCTTTTTCGAGCCAGGATTCCGCCCATATCGGACCGTGTACCAGTCCCAGCGCCTTCGCCCGCTGGCGCGAATTCGCAGTGCGCAATCTGCCCTCCCGGGGCATGCTATCGCCAGGGAGGGATGCATCATGGCGAAAAGCAATCGCCTGTTGCTCGGGCAAGCGTCGCGGGCGCTTCAGGACATGAAGTACGAGATAGCCGGAGAACTCGGCATCACACCCCCCGCGGACGGGTACTGGGGTTTCGTCTCATCGTACGAGAACGGTTCCATCGGTGGCAGTATAACCAAAAGGCTTGTCCGTTATGCGCAGGAGCGTTTGGCGCAGGGAGACGCGGGTTCGCCGTGAGGCTCGGGAAGGCGGCGAGCGAAGGCTGGGGTCGTGACCCCAGCCTTCCGCATGTTCTGGGGACAAAACAACACCCCGCACCGGCGGGGTGTTGGCGAACCGATGTCGTTCGTCAGTGGACGATATTGTTCTGGGCTTCGGTGGGTGCGGAAATTTTGCTGAGCGCCGCTCCCGCCTCGTTCACATGGATGTCGACGGTGGCGAGATCGCCAATGGACAGGATGCCGCAGAGGTCGCCGCGCTCGTCCACGATGGGCAGGCGCCGGATCTGGTGCTGCGCCATGAGATCGGCAGCTTCGTGCGCGTCCATGTCAGGCCGCCCGGTGACAACCGCTTTGGTCATGCAGTCCTCGACTCGGGCGTCGCATTTGCCCTGCGCCACGGCCTTCAGCACGATGTCGCGATCCGTCACGATACCGACCACGCGTCGATTTTCGCACACAGGGATGGAACCACAGTTTTCGCGTTTCATCGCCTGGGCGGCCTTCTGGATGGAATCGGTGGCCGAGCAGCAAGCGACGTCTGTGGTCATGATCTGCTGAACTTTCATGCCCAGTCCCTCCTTGGTGTCATCGGTTCACACGCCGTAGTATGTCCCATGAGCGACGTGCACGAAGGGTCAGGAGGTAGTGGATCGATGGGATGCGCGCCAGTCTGTCACGGCCTTGACCGCGGTGCCGATGCCCCAGATAGCGACCAATTCTCGGATCAGCAGGTCAAGCGGTTGTTGAGAGCCCAACGCGCGAAGAACGGGGGCAGGGAGCCCTATCCAGGGCGACAGGGCCCACGCGAAGGACACCATCCCGACGCCCAGAAGCGCCAGGACGCTGGTGCGAGTGCGCTGGCGCGCCGCCCAAATGGCCCAGACGCCAAGCCCAAGGTAGAGGTAGGCCTCCACGGGCGTGAATCGAAAATAAAGGCCAAGGTCCCGGCTCAAGGTGCCTGCCGCACCAAGTGCGGCGTAGAGCCACCCGACGATTCGACAAACCCATCTCGGTTTCAAGAACCGCACCTCACTTCACCTGTTTGTCCCATGTGTATGCGAGTCCCAAACCGGCCATGTCGTTCGATGTCCGTTCAAGCGCCCGTGTGGTATGTTAATACGTGATTTGGTCGGGGAGGGGTTGTCGTTGGCCATCTCGTCGGAAAAGCGGACAGGCCGACGTGTCGGCGCCGTGATCGGCTTCGTGCTGGCCCTTCTGGCGCTTCTCGTGGGGGCGCTTGTCGTGTGGAAATCTCGACACGCCTTGCCTGTGGTCGAGACGGCGCCTGTGTCGCTGCAGCGAATCGAGCGGGTGACCCTGGCGGCAGGCACGGTGCGCCCGGTGGCCCGCCAGATCGTCAATTTGGACAACCTGCCGGCTCCTGTCGAGCGCGTGCTGGTGCACGTGGGGCAGCGCGTGCAAGCGGGGCAACCGCTCATTCAGTTGAGCACGGCTTCCGCGGAAGCCAGCGTGCAGGCCGCGGAATTGGCGCTCTCCGATGCCGAATCGGCGTATCAGCGCGTGTTGGCGCAATATAACCTGGCGCCGACGGCGCTCAAGGCGCTGTTTCTTCCGCAGCTGAACGCGGCCGAGGCTTCGGTGGCTTCGGCGAGAAGTCAGCTCGCACAGGCGGAGGCCAACGAGGCCCAGTTGACCATCACGGCGACGATGTCGGGCATCGTGCTCATCGCAAACCCGAACGGCGTGGACGCGGACGGGAATCAGACGCCGGTCGTCGAGGTGGCGAGCCCAGCAAAGGACGTCGTCATGGATCTGTCGGAAGTCGACGCAGCTCAAATCAAGGTGGGCATGACGGCCACGATGCAAACGGATGCATATCCCAATCAGACGTTTACCGGCTCGGTGACGTCCATCGCGCCGTACGCGGAGCTCTCGTCAAGCGGGGCGCCGGTCGTGGAGGTGACGGTGCAGCCGCGCGGATCGTTTCCGGTTCCATATGGATATCAACTCACCTGCCGGATCCTCAGCCGCTCGCCATCGCCCGTGCCCACGGTGCCCTACAGCGCCATCGTGCAGAACGGTACCGGCTATGCGGTGTACGAGTGGAGGAACGGCCACGTCTATCTTGTGCCAGTGAAGCTCGGCATGACGAGCGATACGGCGGTGCAGGTGCTGTCCGGAGTCGCTCCTGGCAATCGGGTCGTGATCAATCCGCCGGACAATCTCGTGAACGGAGAGGCAGTGCGCACATCATGATTCGCCTCGTGGGCGTGACAAAGTCGTACACTGTCGGCGAGCAGGTCATTCCCGTGTTGAAGGGCATCCACCTCGAGGTTCAGCGGGGCGAGTTCGTCGCGGTCATGGGTCCCTCGGGCAGTGGCAAATCCACGCTCATGCACATCCTCGGGCTCCTGGACCGGCCGAGCTCGGGCGACTATGAGCTGAACGGTGCGTCGGTGCTTGGCCTGCCTTCGAACGATCTCGCCCGCCTGCGCAATCAGAACATCGGGTTTGTGTTTCAGAATTTTCACCTCATCCCGCGCATGTCTGCGGTGCGCAACGTGGAGCTTCCGATGGTCTACGCAGGCGTTCCTCGCGCCAAACGGCGAGCGCGCGCCATGGAACTGCTCGAGATGGTGGGTATGGCCAATCGAGCCCATCATCTGCCGAATGAGCTGTCGGGAGGTCAGCGGCAGCGCGTCGCCATTGCCCGCGCGCTCGCCAACGATCCGGCCGTCCTGCTCGCCGATGAACCCACCGGCGCGCTCGACCAGCAGACGGGCGCTGAGATCCTCCGCATTCTCCGGGATTTGCACGCGGCCGGGCGGACCGTCATGGTCATCACGCACGATGCCCACGTTGCGCGCGCCGGCCAGCGCATCCTGCACATGGTCGATGGCGAGATCGTCCGAGAGGAGGTACCGGATGAGCCTCGATGAGATGCTCCGTATGGCCTTGGCTTCGCTTGCCGCCAATAAGACGCGAGCATTCCTCACGATGCTCGGCATCTGGATTGGTGTGGCTTCCATCCTCGCCATTGTCGCCATCGGCAACGGCGGCAAAGCGCTGGTCATTGGGGCCATCTCAAGCGGAAGTCAGCAGAACGTCATTCAAATTGTGCCGAGGGAACTCGTTGCGCCCGGCCTGCCGCAGCCAGGGCAGGTGCTCTCCATCGACGACTCCGATCTCGCCATCGCCGCGTCCTTCTCCGGCGTGGAGAGCGTGAATGAGACCTTCTATGGCACGGCCGTGGTGCAGAGTGGAGACAAGTCGGACAATGTGACGCTGTTCGCAGGTCCCGCGGACTTGGATCGCCTTGCCCGTTTCATGGTCGTTCGCGGTCATATGTTCACTGCGGAGGACGTGTTGTCTCACCGTAACGTTGCGGTCATCAGTGAGTCGCTCGCGAATAAGCTTTTTGGGAGCGGAAATCCGCTCGGTGCAATCATCACCCTGTCCGGCGTGCCGCTCGAGGTCGTTGGTGTGGCGCAGCCGGAGCAGGCAAGCCTCTATTCGTTGGTGATGGGGAGCGACAATCTGTACATCCCCGATACCACGTGCCAAGATATTTTCCCCAACTGGACAGCGTCTGAAATGGATGTCGTGGTGAGTCCCGGCGTCAATGTCCAGAGCCTGGCGAAACGAATCGTGCTCGCGCTCAACATCCATGCGGGCGATCCGACGGCCTTCGTCGACTCGTCAGGGCTCGTCGCGAGCGTCGCGGCTTTGATCGGAAAGGTGACGACCATCTTGACGGCCGTGATCGGCGCGGTGGCGGGGATCGCGCTCCTCGTGGGCGGGGTTGGCGTCATGAATATCATGCTGGTGTCGGTCACCGAACGAACGCAGGAGATCGGCATTCGCGTCTCACTCGGTGCTAGGAAACGTGACATCGTGCTCCAGTTTCTTGTGGAGTCTATGGCCATCACCTCGTTAGGAGGTGTCGCCGGCATTGCGACTGGGCTTGCGGTGAGCACCGCCCTGCGCGCGTTCACTGGCATTCCGGCTTTCGTGCCCTGGCCGATTGGCGTGTTGGCATTCGTCTTCTCGGCCGCCATCGGCGTCGTCTGTGGACTCTATCCGGCCGTGAAGGCCGCGAATCTCAATCCGATTGACGCCCTGCGGTACGAATAAGTTGCGCACTGTTTGTACCTATCTGGGCTGTCCAGTATACTGAGTGCAGAGAGTGTGAAGATAGGCGACATCGAGGTTGTGCTTGATAAGGATGGTTGCGGATGCGCTTGGGGTTGAACATCGAGTACGACGGAAAAAATTATGATGTGTTAGAACTTCCAAATGAGGCGTTTGTTTGCCTTCTGCCGTGCATGACACCGGAGCAGTACAATCGGATCAATCGGCGTTTTGAGGACGTTTGGCCGGATGTGACGGTTCGGAGGAATCACATCCTCGCGTTTACGGCGGAGCGAGTTCACACGCCGGTCGATTACGTGTTTCTGTACCGAGGGCCGTTCTGGTTCGACGACGAGGATTTGGACCGATACATTCAGGCACATACCATGCAGGGTTACCGCCCCTGTTGATAGACTTGGAGGAACTCGGTTGGCTTCGGAGCGCACCGTGATCGTATTTTTTGCGGGGAACGAAGTGGGGGGCGCTGCCACGCACCTCATGACTTGGGCGAAGGCGCTCAAGGGCGCGCAGGTCGACTACCGCTACCGCTTGATCAGCCTGGGCGACGGACCACTGGCGAACGAACTGCGGCAGTTGGGGATGTTGCACGGGTCGGTGGCAGGCACGGTTGGCGCCATACGCGATTTGGCTCGTGTGCTCCGGCGCGAGCGCGCGTGGATTCTCCATTCGCACGGACCTCGCATGAATATGTTGGCATCGTTCGCCGCATCGAGTGCGGGGGTCATCTGGACCGCTACGATTCACAGCCATCCTCGATACGACTTCGAGGGGCACCCCTTCAAAGCCGCTTTGTTTCCCAGCCTACATCTGTGGCGTCTGTCTCGCGCGCGGGGCCTGTTTGTGGTTCAGCCCGCGCTCGGAGACGTGCTTCCCTGCCGGACCATCCTCGAGGTTCCCAACGCGTTTTTTCCACGGCCTCCCAGGGCATCGCGCGACGTGTGCGCAGCGGAGTGGCGAAATCGGTTGGGGCTGAAACCAGAGTCGAGACTCATCGGCGTCGTGGCTCGGCTCGATCCTGTGAAACAGATCCACGTCGCCATCGCCGCCTTGGCGCGTCTCTCGGACTTGGACGTTCACTTGCTCGTCGCTGGTGACGGACGAGATCGCACCCGATTAGAAGCGGCAGCCGAGGCGTGTGGCGTCCGCCACCGAGTTCATTTTCTAGGTCATCTGCAGGATGTGCGCGACGTGTATTGCGCCATCGACATCCACGTGTTGCCTTCGAAGAGTGAAGGAGCTCCGACCTCCGTGTTGGAGGCCGGCTATTACGGGGCCGCGAACATCGGATCGGATGTTCCTGGGATTCGGCGCATGCTGCTTGATGGAGAGGCTGGTGTGCTTGTGCCGCCTGGCGATGTACAGGCTCTTGCCGATGCGGTGCGGCGACTTCTGATGGACACTCAGGCGCGGGATGTCTACGTGGAGCGGTTTCAGCGGCTCGTGCTGCCGAGGTATACGCCGGAGCGCATGATCGTCGCGTACGAGCGGGGTTACACCGTTCTCGAGGAAGATGCGGTGCGAAGCGGCTGGAAGCTTCCGGCGAACTCTTGAATAGACGAGGTGAATGCATGATGTGGCGTCGGCGGCGCGTGTGGCGCGTTCGCTTCTTACCCCCGAGCCCTTATGGCGATCCCGCCCCTGCCGGCTGGACCTTTTTGCTGGTCACCGTGTTCTGGTACCTCATCGTGGAAACCATCACGGGCAAATCCACATTTGGACTTCTGCGCGCTGGCGCGCTCTACCCGCCGCTCGTGGAGCACGGCCAGTGGTTTCGCGTCCTGAGCACGATGTTTGTCCACGTGAGCCTCTGGCACATCCTCGTGAATATGATCTCGCTGTGGACGTTGTTTGCGGTGGAGCAGGCGCTGTCGACGCCTGTGTTCATCGCGTTGTACGTCATCTCAGGGGCGGTCGGCAGTTTGCTGACGTTGCCCATCTCACCGGATCAGGTCTCGGCGGGCGCGTCGGGGGCCATCTTCGGCCTGTTCGGGGCGATGCTCGCGCTCGCCTTGATGGGCATGTTTCCGCCGTATGTCCGCAACCAGTTGCTGATGGTGCTCGCGGTCAATGTCGTGATCGACATCATGAACCTGGGGACCATCGGGTGGATGGCGCACTTGGGTGGGCTTGCGACCGGAATGGCCCTGACGTACGGATTTGCGAAATGGCTCCGGAATCCGCGGTTTTGGACAGTGCTCGCTTGGATATGCAGCTTGGCCTGTGGCCTCAGTCTCGTGTGGGATCTGGCGACGCCGTTGCCACTGTCCTGGTGAGGCATTCAATTCCTGATTGCAAATTGTCTAGGGAGGCCGTATACTACTCATCGTAGTGTTGACCTGTCGGACGGCGCATGATGTCCACGTGCGCCATGGCGAGTGCAGTCAACTGCAAATGGAAGAGGACTTACACTTAAAGGGTTAGGACCTCTGAGGACTAACTTTCCCCCGTGGTGTAAGTGCGATTCCACATGCCTTTTTCTCAAGAACGGCATGGCCGATTTGTTTGTAAAGGGGGACTTTTTTCATGGACACGATGGGGCGTCACGTCATTGCAGAGCTTTGGGAGTGTGATCCGGAGCGTCTGAACGACGTTCACGGGATCGAGCGCGCCATGGTGACCGCGGCCTTGGAGGCGGGCGCGGAGGTTCGCGAAGTTGCGTTCCACAAGTTTGCACCGCAGGGCGTCAGCGGCGTCGTCATCATTTCGGAGTCGCATCTCACCATTCATAGTTTCCCCGAGCATGGCTACGCGAGTATCGATGTGTACACCTGCGGGGATCGCATCGATCCAAATGTGGCGTGCGACTATATCACGAAGTACCTGGGCGCGAAGCGCCTTGAAGCAATAGAGCTTCCTCGCGGCGTAGGCCAGATACAGGTGCACGATGTGAAGGTGCGCGCGTTGTAACGCAAGGGAGTGCCGCTCGGCCAACAAGGGGCGCCGGCTCGCCGGCGCCCCCGCGCATGCGCAGGGCGGGAAAGACGACCTGTTTATTCGTTCCTGCTCGGGACCGGTGCGCCTGCAAACACGCGCTCGTGGTGTGTCGGAATGCGTCGATCTAGCAGGATATTGCCGTTGCCCGCGTCCACGATGACCAGGTATTTGTCCTCGTCATCGCGCGCAATGGCCATATACACCAAGTTTGTGCGGATATTGCGGAGTTGGATGTCCTCGATCTTGCAACCTGGGTGTTCAGACATCACGGCCTTGCGCGCCTGAGCCTCGGTGCACTTGGCGTATTTCTGTAATTTCTTCGTATAGGCGTCGTGGCTGGCCTGGTATGCTTCTCGAAGGATCTCGCGTGAGACCTGAACGCTGGAATGGATTTCGAATTGGTGGGAAGGCCCGTTGACGGGTGCGTTCGGCTCGGCGGATTCCACGGCCGGAGCAGCGAGAACGTGCGCGGGCGCTTGCCACCAACCGGTCGATATGAGGCAGGCCGCCGCGGCTGCAGTGAGGAACCAACGTTTCATGGGGTTCACTCCTTTTCTTGGGCTTGTCGACCTTAGGATGTCCAATGTCGGCAAAACAATACATATTATGGAACTTTTGTTCTGGAGAACGCGAGAGATTTGGGATGTGTGCCAAGGAAACGCGAAATTGTACTTGCGCAATGGCCCGACAAGCTGTATAATCAGTCTCGTGCGTTGCGGGGCCGTAGCTCAAGGGGAGAGCACTACGCTGGCAGCGTAGGGGTTGTGGGTTCGAGTCCCATCGGCTCCACCATCTGGTGCACGGCGGCTCGGTAGCTCAGTCGGTAGAGCAGAGGACTGAAAATCCTCGTGTCGGCGGTTCGATTCCGTCCCGAGCCACCAGCCATGCGGAAGTAGCTCAGGGGTAGAGCATCGCCTTGCCAAGGCGAGGGCCGCGGGTTCGAATCCCGTCTTCCGCTCCAGGGCATTCGCTGCGAGACCCGGACGGGGCGAGTCTCTGTCCGGGTTGCGCGGCCTCATGGCGCCGTAGCCAAGTGGTAAGGCAGAGGTCTGCAAAACCTTCATCGCCGGTTCGAATCCGGCCGGCGCCTCCAGTTGAAAAATAATCGCGTAACGGCGCGGTTTGTCAGACTTGCCTTTGGCGTAGAGTTCCAGCGTTACCATGCGTGTTTTCCGCAAATCCTTTGCCCCTAGCGTGAAGGGAACGAGCAAAGGAGAGTGGGAACGACATGACATGGGAGGAAGCGTTGGAACTCTTTCTGCTTCAAAAGCGGTCTGAAGGCCGCGCCGCTTTGACGTTGCGGGATTACCGCCGTCATATCACTGCATTCTTCGCGTCTTGTTCTGCCCCTCTAAGCAACGAGAGCGAGCTTCGTCGTGCCATCCTTCACCACTTTTCTACACTACAAGTCTCAAGTCCTACCCACTTCAATCTAAGACGTGAATATCTTCGTGCATTCTTCCATTGGTGCAGAGCCGAGGGCTATATCAAAACTGACGTCATGCGGGGGATTGCAAGGCGCAAGAATGACGGAGCGTGTCGTCATGTCGATGCGCATGTGCTGAAGCGATTGCTTGCCGCTCCCGACCGCAGGACATATGTGGGGTTGCGAGATTACGCGCTGATGCTCGTACAACTCGACTGCGGACTGAGACCGGGAGAAGCGTTGCAATTGACCCCCGCCGATGTGCGATTAGATGCGCTCGAAATCCATGTCCCGTCCACCGTCGCAAAGACGCGGACAAGCCGTACAGTCGTCATGAGCATACAGACAGCGAAGGCGATTCGTAAGCTGACGAGTGCGCGGCCGGAGGACTGGACAGATGATGTTCCGCTGTTCGCCTCAGTTAACGGGAGGCGGCTGTCCGAAACCAAATGGGCGGCGCGGTTGCAACAGTACAGCGAACAGATAGGCGTACGCGTAACCCCGTACATGCTTAGGCACTCCAGTGCCATCATGTACCTGCGGAATGGCGGGAATGTGTTTGGTCTTCAGCGTCAGTTAGGACATGCCAGCATCAGTATGACCAAACGCTATGTCCACCTTGCCGACGAAGACCTGCATCAACAACATGCAATCGCGTCACCTGTTGCAAGCTTGCTCCCCAATCGTACGAGGGCGGGACGGGTACGATGACGCAACAGGAATACGAGCGCAGTTTGCTCGAAACCATGAGTGGGAGGAAGGAAAAGTGATGATGATTGATGAGGCGTTGTACGAGGATGTCGTTGGCCGTGTTGCCCATGAGACGCCACCGATTGTTGTGAGCGAGACGGTAGCGGACATACTGCGCGATGCAGGACTCCCCCGCGAGCAAGTATTGGAGTTAGAGGAACGGATTATGACGCAATGGGGAAAGGCAGAGCGTCAAGCTTACGAGCATGGTTTACGTGACGGTGCTCGACTGGCCGCATGGCTGTTGTGGCGGGGGGAATAACCCTCCGCTTTTTGTGTCTCAGAAATGTAAGCGCTTGATTTTGGCTTGTAAGGCCGCCGAAACATGCTGGGGATACAAACATACGTGGGGGAGGGCGAGAGTCCGCCAGAAAGCATTCTAGAGGCCATGTCCGTAATCGCGGCGTGTAACAGCGGGGGAAGAATCATCGCCCCCGCCCTAGTTTGCGCTCATAGTAGCGTATACGCATTGCCAGAGCAGTGTCCGCAACGAGCCATAGACCGACGATAGCAATTACCAGCATCATACGCATCACCTAAATCCAGTATAACACCACCCCCCAGGGGGAGAGCGTGTGCACGGGGGACAGCTACCAATCCACTCTCGAAATTTTCGGCTGTTCCGCATAAAACAGTAGTTAAGTAACTAAAACATATGTAGATACTCGGGATTTGGTTAAATGGTGATAATGTTTCGTAGTACGAAGGAAATGACGCTCCAGTGTGCATAGGGGGGAGAAATAACCGACTAATAGGGGGAGGATGAAAATTGCTCAAATTCCTGTGTGAAGCATGTGAAGCATTGTGAAGCATCGTGTGAAGCGATTTTCCGCATAACGGCGCGGTTTGTGAAGCTGTGAAGCATTTTCGTCAAAAAGTCGATTTCAGACTGGTAACTTACATTTGTAAGTTACGACATGGTGTATAAGAGATAGAGAATCGCTTCACTGCTTCACATTTGCCTGCCATACATTCGAAAATCCCAGGTGTGGTGCGGGTTTGTGGACTTTGTGACGAAATTGTGAATGCTTCACGTTGCTTCACCAATGCTTCACATCTGCCATTCAAAGAAAAGAGGGCGGGGGATTATCCCGCCCATGATGAGGCTGACATTTCTGTGCATGTGATGCGATATACGTTTCCCTCCCTAGTATGTACGGATTTATGTCCGAGCGTGCCGAGTCGCGCTGAGAACTTGCGCTGGCTTACAGGACGGTATCCGTTAGCCTGACAATATGCTCGATAGTATTGGTAGAGGCGTCCTGCTGGTGTATATCCTCCCCCTGTATCACAGGCATCCGATATAAAGGCCGCTACGGAATCGGTCTCGTTGCGATATTCTGCCATCGCCGCTATGCAGGAAGGCGGTTCGTAGAATCCCCCGCGAGCCTCTAAACGGCGCATGCCCTCGACCACGTGACGTAACAGGCCGCTCAGCTCATCGGGACTCGTAATTTTCCCCTCAAGGTCCGGGTCAATGACGTCGGTCTTGCGTGAAAAGGGAACGATGAGCCAACGCCGATACCACCCATGAGATACATCGCTCGTTGGAGGTAGGTTGTTCGCGCTGAATATCAGCTTTGCGCGCAACTGCTTGTAGTATTGCTCCTTAAATTTTCCCTCCAATTTGACTGCATCGCCACCCACTATTGACTTGAATACGCCGACATCCGGGATGGGGTCACATGGCAAATCAGCGTAAAGGTTTGCCAATTTGCCATCGAGTTTGATGGTGGCAAACCTGTTGGAGCATATATCCTGCAAAGTCTCATTTGAGCAGTTACCATGCCCAAGGAATGCCATCACCATTCCGATGAATTTGCTCTTGCCGTCGCCGCCGTCACCCGTTAGCATCAGCGCCTTTTGATACTTCTGATGTCCCAGAAGGCAGTAGCCGATAAACTCAATAAGTGTGTCGATAGCATCGTCGGGAGCGGAAGTCCCGAGAAAGTCTTCGATGTTCGGGCAGCGCGCCGCAGGATTCCAATGCACAGGAATTTGTATCCTCCGCGGTTTCTCCGGCATGTGAGGGAGCAATGTCTCCGTTCTCCAATTCAATAGGCCATTTGCGCAGTTAATCATTGAATCGTCATCATCGTACCAATGAACATCTTGCCAGCATTCGCGTATCACATAATTGACGATTTCTGCGACGCGATGCGTTTTGCTTTCCTCTCCAAGTAAATGATGCGCCTCTCTGGCCACAGTAGCCCGTCCATTGGGCAAATACACCCCATTGTCGTATACCCATAGTGTTCCTGTCTTCTCATCCTCACCTTCATATATCAAATGGTAAGTTTCCATGATATTGCGGGCCACAGCGGCAATATCCAGACGACCATCCCGAAAGAAAGACATGATTGCCATGGCATGCTGAATGCGGGGGTCAGGTTGCCAGTCCTTTGCCTCTTCGATGGCTCGTTGCAAATCACGAACTCCATGTCCCATTTCGAGCCAATCCGATACGTCGCCTTTAGGTGGCAAGTCAGACAGTTCAAGCCACCGGATGCGCCGTGCATATGGGAGGAGTGCCTGCGCAACCTGCTCCATGTGACGGAGTCCAACGTCATCGTTGTCCGGGCAAAGGATAATGTCAGCACCGCGAAAATACGAATTGAATGGCTCATTCTGAGGCCATTTCAGCGCGCCTCCCGGCGCTGTTGTGGCGACAAAAGCGCGCTCACGCAAGGACTCTACGTCCTTCTCGCCCTCGCATACGAGAATCTGTTCGCCGCGTTCGATTGCTTGCAGTACCTCGGGCAAGTGGTATGGATAAACGGGTTTGTCGCCTTTGCCGCGCCGCCAGCCGTGTCCATCCCAATGTTGCCATTGGAATGACTTACCCGAGCCATGACCGTATCGAATGATGCGGTACACAGGCTGTCCGTGTTCGTCTGTGTACGTGTATACCGCCGTAGGCTTGCGTCGCTTACGCTTAGAGGGAAGCGGGGGAGACGGTAGGCCAGCGCGTCGTGCTAGCTCCGTTAGTGAGCCAGACCCGCAACCAGCGTGACAGCGCCATTTGCCGTTCTGCAAATCAACACTCAGCGAAGGATTTTCGTCGTGATGCAGTGGGCAGTGCGCCGAAATCCAGCGTCCGCTTCTGCGTCCTGCAACGCACAGGTTATCGTAGAGCCATTTTCGCAGTTGCTCCGTGTCGACGGGTGTGCTACTATGCTCGTAGCGATACATTGCGTTACCTCCCGTTCAGTGTGGGAGGACGCTTTGTGTATCGACGGGGATGTGTACCAGATAGACGGCTCCCCAGACCGCGCGTCCTCTTTTCGATTTTCAAGGTTCAATCAATCAGAAAACTAGAACAGCACTACTTGCCCAGGCATTATACACTCCCAATATCTGATGGGCAGTATCAACTGTTCGCCATGACCGTCATCGATAGGGATACCGTGTGCCAGCATGGTACCCACGGATGTGCGGTATTGTGTGTTGGTGTCCTCTTCGATAATCACTATGTAGCGTATACCTTCGTGTGATAGCCGTTCGACGACAGCTAATTGGACGCCATAGCCATTGTACTTACGGTAGTAGTGTATCGAGCGTTTCCGCCGTGATGTGTATGCGTCTCCGATTATGACGCCCACCGTCTTATTGCGCCATACGATGGGCTTGCCCCTCATCAAGCCACCTCCAATCCCTCGAATCAACTAGGATAGGCCATCCCGCTCCGTCGAATAATACGTCTTCAGCATAGCCTAGTGCCTTTGAGATTTTTTGGCGGAGCGGCGCGCTCGGACGGCGAACGCATCTTTCTAAATCGCTGAGTAGCGGTCGTGCTACTCCGATTCGTTGCGCCATGTCCGTCTGCGTAATACGCGCGAGTCTACGGATGAGCTCCATACGAGTCATGGTTATCCTCCTTTCCAAACTAAATGTACAAGATTACTATACCAATGTCAAGCGTTTATTTCCTTTGATGTTAAATAAAATAATCATATGTTATTAGTTTACAAGAATCAGGGGATAAGAACGAAACCTGCTAGCGTACAGTATTTGCTGAATTCTATTGACATCTTCCCTGTGGGGTGCTACAAAAGTATCAAAACCTTCACCATTGGACGGCAAGGATAGCTGGAAATCCGCATGGTGGCGCGGATTTTGCGCCAAGTGGTAAGGCAGAGGTCTGCAAAACCTTCATCGCCGGTTCGAATCCGGCCGGCGCCTCCAGGTGAAGAAGCTTGTTGTGACGCGGCTCGCGAGGTTTTCGCGGCCGCGTCTTGTTTTTGCGCGCATCCTTCGGCGAAGGCTCAGCGTCACGTGGGGACAACGTGTGCTATAATCTTTTCAGTGATTTTCGAATCCTTGTGATCCTGTCATGGGAGAGGGGCACGCCGTTGAAGCGACACCTGTGGACCATCCTTTCGGAGCGCATTGCGTATCAAAATCCCTGGATCCGGGTGATCGAGTACGACGTGCTTCGGCCCGACGGGCAGCCTGGCCTGTATGGCGTAACGGACGCTGGGCACAACGCGGGCGTTGTGGCGGTGGATGAGCAGGACCGCGTCGCACTGCTCCATGAATTCGTTTTTCCGGTTGACAGGTTTCTGTGGCAGATTCCGAGCGGCCAGTTTCGCGATGAAGGTCCGGAGGCCGCTGCGGCTCGGGAACTTCGCGAAGAAACCGGCATCGTCGCACGTACGTGGACGTCGCTCGGGGTCGCTCACCTGAGTGCAGGCATCTCGACACAGGAGACCCATTTGTTTCTCGCCAAAGATTTGTCCATCGGAGAAGCGGATCGCGAGCCAACGGAGACCATGACCGTGGCATGGATCCCGTTGGAAGATGCCGTCCACATGTGCCTGTGCGGTGAAATCACGGATGCCGTGAGTGTGATAGGACTGCTGAAAGCGTTCCTGTGGATGGAGAAGGATTGGCTGGAACGGGGGTGAGAAGATGAAGTTGTCGGATGATGAGATTGAGCAGAGACTCGCGGAATTGCCGGGGTGGCAGCGCGAAGACCAGTTCATCCGCAAGCGGTTCGGGTTTGCGTCCTTTCCAGACGCCATCGCATTCGTCAATCGCGTGGCGGAAATCGCAGAGCGCAGAAACCACCATCCGTTCATTTCGATTGACTACAAGTACGTGACACTGCGTTTCACGACGTGGCACGCCGGCGGGCTGACTTCGGAGGATTTCGATGAGGCCAAGGAGATTGAAAGCCTCTACGCCTCGAAAGAGGCGACGTGAGAGCGCAGGGCGCTGTCACGTCATTTTAGACGCAGGATCTTGGCCCCTTGGTTCTGCGGAGCCGGGGGCTTAGGACCCAGTGCGGCGGCCATATCATCGGTGACCTGCTTGAGCGCTTCATAGCAGTGTTCCATGGGCACCGAGGAATCCCACATGACGTCGCAGTGGCCGTCCTCGTATACAATGACGCTGATCACGTACTGAATGTCGCTCATCACGCGAATCTCCTTTCGTCCGTCGGGCGAGATCGCCTGAAATCATTGTACCCTGTGGAAGGATCAAAGTGAAACTGGCGCGTGCCGGGTCGGATTTGAACGCAAGGCAAGCGCTTGCGAGGAGGGAATGGCGTGCTCCTAGGGTGCTGCGTGGGGCCTCGAGAGCTGCGTTTTGTCCGCGAAGCGGGGTTTGACTACGCCGAGTTGAACGCGAAGGTAACCAAACCGAGCATGCCGGACGCCGAATGGCGGGCGATTCGCGACGAATTGCTGCGCAACCAGGTGCCGTTGCTCGCGTTCAACCGTCTGTTTCCGCCGGACATGCCCATCGTGGGCCCGGACGTGGACATGGACGAGATCGCGCAGTATTTAGCCATCGCCTTTGCGCGAATGGCCGATCTCGGCGGTCAACACGTCGGCTTCGGGGCAGGCAAGAATCGCCGCGTGCCGGACGGATTTCCGCGGGACGAGGCGCGCGCGCAGTTGGCCCGAGTGGTGCGGATGGCGGGCGATCTCGCCGCTGCGCACGGGATGAGGGTGCACTTCGAGTTTTTCAATCGTGCGGAGACGAATCTCATCAACACGGTGGAAGACGCGCTGTCGTTTGTGCAAGAGCTTGCTCACGACCGCGTCGACCTGCTCGTCGATTTCTACCACCTCGTGCAAAATGGCGAGCCCGTGAGCGAGCTGACCAAGGCAGGGGAGCGCATTGGTTACGTGCACGTGGCGGACGAAGAGCGGAAATGGCCGGGCAGCGGCTCGCTTCCCGTCCGAGAATGGTTTGCGGTGCTCCGGGAGATCGGCTATCAGGGTCCCATCTCCATCGAGTGCAATTTCGAAGACCCCATCCCCGAACTGAGACAAGCCGGGGAAGCCATTCGCAGGCTCAGTTATTCGGGCGGCACAGGGCGATAGGCTGCTTGGGGCGGCGTCCTCGCGGAGGCCCGCCCCTGCGAGATGTGAACTCGAGGGCGCACGACGAGAAAGTCACGGAGGAGGATGGTTTACATGCGAACGATGAAACTTGGCTGCACGCATCTGGAGGTGCCCGTTGTCGGCATTGGCTGTATGCGCATCCATCGTCTCAGCCAAGCGGAAGCCGAGCGATATCTCCAGACAGCGCTTGAACTCGGCGCAAATTTCTTCGATCACGCCGACATCTATGGGGAAGGCGAGTGTGAATCGAGGTTCGCCGACGCCATTCACATGAACGACGACGTGCGCGAGCGCGTCATCTTGCAATCGAAGTGTGGCATCCGCAAAGGGATGTACGACTTTTCGAAGGAACACATTCTGGAGGCCGTCGACGGCAGCCTCCGCCGCCTCCGCACGGATTACCTCGACGTGCTCCTGTTGCACCGGCCGGATGCGCTGGTGGAACCGGAAGAAGTCGCGGAAGCGTTTGAAATCCTGCAAACGAAAGGCAAGGTTCGTTACTTCGGCGTCTCCAACCACAAACCCATGCAAATCGAGCTGCTGAAAAAGTTTGTCCACCAACCTATTGTGGCCAATCAGTTGCAGCTCAGCATCACCAATGCCACGATGGTCGCGCAGGGCATGAATCTGAACATGGGGAACGAGTGGGCGGTCGATCGCGACGAGAGCGTACTCGATTACTGCAGGATCCACGACATCACGATTCAGCCTTGGTCCCCGTTCCTCTACGGCTTCTTCGAAGGCGTCTTCCTGGACAATCCGAAGTTTCCGGAATTGAACCGGAAGCTGGACGAGATCGCGTCTCGATACGGCGTGTCCAATGTGACCATCGCCATCGCGTGGCTCCTGCGCCATCCGGCGAAGATGCAGCCCATCATCGGTACCATGAACGTGGATCGCCTGCGCGCGTCGTGCCAAGCGGCGGACATTCAGCTCACGCGGCAGGAGTGGTACGAGATCTACCTCGCGGCAGGCTACCAGTTGCCCTGAACCAAGGTGGAAGTACACAAGGATCGGCGCGAATGCCGATCCTCTTTTCATTTGTGCTGTCAACCATCTTGATTTGCGCCATGTCCGCCAAAAAGGGTTCGCCGCACTTTCACGTCTTTTCAAACGTGGTCAACATCTCATCGTCGCTTGTCTTTCTTTGTCCAAATTGCTATATTCGGAGGCGGTCGCGCGATGGCAACGGCGCTGTACACGTCTTCTTGCAGATGGCGATGGACGCCGCCGCACATGGGCCGCTTCCTCGGGGCGCATACTGACCTTGTACGTGCCCGCCGATGGAATGTGGTCACGAGTGCATGTAAACGGCTTGAAATCGCTATCGGCCGAAATCTAATTTCTAGGAGGTGCATCGGGTGCACGCGCTATTTCACGCGAACGCCGTGGACTACATCATCATCCTGGTCTACTTCGCTTTCGTCCTCGGCGTCGGATTCGTCCTTCGTAACCGCGTTCGCACTGGAGAGGATTTCTTTTTGTCCGGCCGTTCCATCCCGGCCTGGATCACGGGCTTGGCCTTTCTCTCCGCCAACCTCGGCGCGCTCGAGATTCTCGGCATGACCGCGAGCGGCGCCGAATACGGCATGCTCACGACTCACTTTTACTGGATCGGCGCGATCCCGGCCATGCTGTTTCTCGGTCTGTACATGATGCCGTTTTACTACGTGTCCAAGGTGCGCTCGGTGCCGGAGTTCCTGAAACTGCGGTACAACGAAGCGACCCGCGCGCTCAATGCCATCGCGTTCGCCGTGATGACTGTGTTGACGTCGGGCATCAGCCTGTACTCCATGGCGTTGATCTTCCAGATCCTGATTGGCTGGTCGTTTGACACCAGTATTCTCGTGTCGGCGCTCGTGGTCCTGATCTACGTCGCCCTCGGCGGTCTGACGTCCTCCATCTTCAATGAGGTCGTGCAGTTTTTCCTGATCTGGGCTGGCCTGCTGCCCATCCCGCTCATCGGCCTGCACAATTTGGGCGGTTGGCAAGGCATGATGTCCCGGTTGCCCGCGGGGTTCGGGCATCTGTGGGCAAATCTTGGTTCGCCCTCGCACAACCCGATGGGAATCGGCTGGCTCGGCGTCGTCCTCGGCCTTGGCTTCGTGCTCTCGTTTGGGTACTGGACGACAGACTTCCTCGTCGTTCAACGTACGCTCGCGGCGAAGGATCTCCGCGCCGCTCAATTGACGCCGATTTACGCAGCGTTCTTTAAAATGATTGTTCCCATCTTGGTGATCATCCCGGGACTGATTGCGCTGGCCATCTTTCCGAAGATCGGCCATTCGCCGAACATGAGCTACAATCTGGCGCTGCCTCTGCTCATCGCCAAGTACTATCCGCCAGGCATGCTCGGGCTTGGATTGACGGCCATGCTCGCGAGCTTCATGAGCGGCATGGCGGGCAATGTCACCGCGTTTACGACCGTTTGGACGTATGACATTTACCAAGCGTACATTAAGAAGGACGCGCCGGACAGGCACTACGTGAACATGGGGCGCTGGGCGGTCATCGTCGGTGTCATCATCAGTATTGGCACCGCGTACTTCGCGGCCGGCTTCCCGAGCGTCATGGACTACATGCAGACCCTGTTCTCCTTCTTCAACGCGCCGTTGTTCGGCACGTTCTTGCTGGGGATGTTCTGGAAAAAGGCCACGCCCTGGGGTGGTTTCTGGGGTTTGCTCGCAGGTATCGTCGGTGCCTTCGCCATGTACTTCTTCCTGCCAGCGCATATGTTCTCGAGTCCGGATGCAGGGAACTTCTGGCGCGCATGGTGGGCGTGGGTCATCACGGTCGTCGTGACGGTCCTGGTGAGCCTGGTGACCAAGGGCAAGCAGCCCGAAGAGCTGGAAGGTCTCGTGTATGGCCTCAGCAAGCGGCCTGACTACAGCGGGTATCCGTGGTACAAGCGCCCAGGTTACCTGGCGGCCATCGTGTTCGTGATCCTGGTGGGCCTGAATATCGCGTTCTGGTGATCCCATCCCGGGGAGATGATGAGATGAATCGCTTTTTGGATCTTCGGTTCATGATTGGCGTCCTGTTCATCGTGAATGGGGTCGTGCTCGGGCTTTACGGCGCTGTGGCCGATCCACACACGCCGAGTTTGCACACCAACATCGACCTCTGGTGGGGGGTCGTGTGCCTCTTGTTTGGAATCTTGTTCCTCATCGCGTCGTTCGCCAAACCGAGTGAGTGACGGCGCGAAGAAGATGAAAGGGCAGTTGGGTTTCTACCCAGCTGCCCTTCGATGGTTTCAGGCCGGTTCGCGGGAATTCTGGGACTTCGTGGCTTTGTCCCGAGATCAGGGTTTCGGTATCATGGGGAGGGTATCGGTCAAGGGAGGGCTTTCTGTTGAACAGCATCCGAGTGACGGTCTGGAACGAATTTCGCCACGAACAACGGGATGAGGCCGTTCGCAAGGTGTATCCGGACGGCATTCACGCAGCCATCGCGAAACCGCTGTCCGACGCGGGGATGCAGGTGCGCACCGCGACGTTGGATGAGCAGGACCATGGGTTGACCGAGGCTGTGCTGAGCGAGACCGATGTGCTCGTGTGGTGGGGCCACGTGGCGCATCACGAGGTGCAGGACGCCGTCGTCGATCGCGTCGTACGCCGCGTTCATGCGGGCATGGGGCTCGTTGTCCTCCACTCGGGACACTTTTCGAAGGTGTTTCGAACCCTTATGGGCACGACCTGCGACCTACGCTGGCGGGAAGAAGATGAGAAGGAACGGCTGTTTGTGATCGATCCCACCCATCCCATTGCCGAAGGACTTCCACCGTATTTCGAGCTCCCGAAGGAGGAAACGTACGGGGAACACTTCGACATTCCGGTCCCCGACGAGATCGTCTTCTTATCGTGGTTTTCGGGTGGGGATGTATTCCGCTCGGGCGTCACATTTCGGAGAGGGCGAGGGAAAATCTTCTACTTCAGACCCGGACATGAGACGTATCCCACGTATTACGACTCGAACATCCAGCGGGTGATTGTGAACGCTTGCCGGTGGGCAGCGCCGAGCCGCGGCCCTGTTCCAGCGTACGGTCACGCGCCAAGCCCCGAGGGTGCTCGATGAGGAGATGAAGGACACACGTGGCTTTCATGGCGCTGGCGATCTTCCTCGTCACTTTGGTCCTTGTCGTGTGGCGCCCTCGAGGTTTACCCGTGGGCTGGAGCGCGCTTCTCGGCGCGCTCTTGGCTCTCGCCGCCGGGGTGGTGCGGCTGCACGACGTGTGGACTGTCTGGAATATCGTGTGGGATGCCACGCTCACATTTGTGGGTATTCTCGTGGTATCCAGCGTCCTCGACGCTTCGGGATTCTTTGAGTGGGCAGCACTGACCCTCGCGCATCGAGCCGGGGGGCGCGGTCGGCTTGCATTCGTCTTGATTTTGGCACTTGGCTTCATGGTTTCGGCGTTCTTTTCGAATGACGGAGCAGCGCTCATTCTCACCCCCATCGTGCTCGAGAAAATGAAACGGCTGCGGTTCTCCACGCGGCAGATGATCCCGTTTCTACTCGCCGGCGGCTTCATCGCAGATTCGACTTCCATTCCACTCATCATCAGCAATCTCGTCAACATTATCTCTGCGGATTACTACCACCTAGGCTTCTTGCGGTATGCGCTTCGCATGCTTGTGCCGGATCTCGTCTCGTTCGGGGCGAGTCTTGGCGTCACCTATCTTTACTTTCGCCGCGAGATTCCCGCATCCTACGACGTCGGGGCTTTGCCTGCTCCGTCTAGCGCCATCCGCGATAGGACCATGTTCCGATTTTCGTGGTGGATGCTCGGCTTCATGATGGCGGGTTATGTCGCGAGCGAGATTGCGCATATTCCGGTGTCCGCCGTTGAGGGCGCTATCGCCATTGCGTTTCTCATTGCCGGATGGCGTACGCGGACGGCCGATCCACGGCGCGTCCTTCGAGAAGCGCCGTGGTCGATCGTCGTGTTCTCCGTGGGCATGTATCTGGTGGTGTATGGGCTGGAACGCGCTCATCTGACCGATTGGTTGACCCGCCTCGTCCAGATGACGTCGCACGCCAACCTGTTCTGGGGCGTGATGGCTATGGGCGTGCTCTCGGCGTGCTTATCCTGCGTGATGAACAATCTCCCGAGCGTGATGCTCGGGCTCTTGGCGATTCAGCATACTGGACTGCCCGTCTCCGACCAAGTGGCGCTCGCGCTTGCAAACGTGGTCGGGTGCGATCTCGGCCCGAAGATGACGCCCATCGGTTCACTCGCCACGTTGCTATGGTTGCATGTGTTGGAGTCCCGCGGCGTGCGAATCACGGTCTCCGCGTTTATGCGCGCGGGGCTTGCCTTCACGTGGCCAACGCTGTTGACGGTCTTGGCGAGCATGTATGGTTGGCTGTGGCTCGTCCGCCACCTATCGTGAGTTCGGGGCCGACCCGTCGATTTGCGCCAACACGCTGCGGCTCACTTCATCTAGTTCGCGGAGATCATCTTCGTTCAGGTGGAGGTCCACCGCTCGCACGTTTTCCTCCAGGTGCGCGATGCTTTGGGTTCCGACAATTGCGCTCGTGATGCCGGGCTGGTGGAGGATCCAGGCGATGGCCACCTCTGCGGGCTTCACGCCGTGGCGATCAGCTATCTTCTTCACGCACTGCACGAGGGGCTTCTCCGCTTCAAGGTGCTCGGGCTTGAACAGGCGGCGGCCTTGGCGAAAGTCGTTCGGCGAAAGCTTCAAGCCGCCGAAGTGATAGGCTCCTGTCAAGATTCCCTTTGCCACGGACGAGTAGGTGAGAACGCCGATGCCGTGTTCGCGGCAGTAGGGAAGTACGTCGGTTTCGATACTCCGCTCCAAAAGACTGTATTCGGGCTGAATGCAGTCCACGCGCGTGTAGCTCATGGCTTCTTCAAGAAGTTCCCGCGAGAAATTCGACACCGCGACGCTGCGGATGACGCCCTGATCTCGCAGTTCGGCAAAGGTGGTCATCGTTTCCGACAGAGGAATGTCGCGATTCGGCCAATGGACATAATAGATGTCGATGTAGTCCGTCCGCAGGCGCTTCAGGCTTTGCTCGACTGAACGAAGGATGTCGTCCCTTCGTAGATGACCGGGTGAAACTTTCGTGGCGATCACGCAATCCTTGCGAACGCCTTCGAGTGCTTGCCCCACGATTTCTTCAGAATGGCCTTGTCCATATCCTTCGGCCGTGTCGAACGACTGAATGCCCAGTTCATAGGCGCGCTGCAGCACACGAATATTCACGTGATCATCCTTCTTTTCCCATTGCCCGCCTCCCAGTTCCCAGCAGCCAAACGTGATCTCGGAGACTCGAATACCATTGGACAATAGACGATAGTTCATGACCTTCCGTTCCTCCTCCCGCGGCCTCACATCATCAAACGTTTTCAACAAAAACGGTTGGAATCCTTCTTTGACCGCTTCTAACGTTCAACGGAGACCTTCGTGATCCGCCGAGGTGAGAGGCTCGCACTTCTAGCAATTTTCGAGGAAGATGACTTAGACTGAAGATGACAGGGCTCCAAGGAGGAACGATTTCGCGAAGGGGATGTGAGTACCATGGGGGCAAGAAAACGCGCTTTTCGGCGGCCGCGCCGTGGGCGCTGGATGGCGGCCCTCGTGTTGTTGGGGGGCGTCGGCGCGGCTTGGACACATGTTCATGCGGTCGACGGCGCATCTGAAAAGGCTGGCGACGTGTTTTTGACCAGCGAGACGAGCATGCCGGCGGGAACGCAGACATCGGAGAATTGGGGCGGTTACATCGATACGCCGGCCGGATCGCAACTGTACACGAGCATCACGGGTGCATGGACGGTGCCCAGCCTCACAGGCCGCGATGGCTCGATGGCGGCGCAGTGGATAGGCTTGGGCGGTGTCCAGACGGAAGACCTGTTGCAGATTGGGACGCTGGAACAAATCGAAAATGGCCAGACACAGGTGCAAGTTTTTTGGGAGAAGCTCCCTGCTGCGGCCAACACGGTCATGACGGTCCCTGTGGGATCGAAGATCTCGGCAGCCATTCAGCAGCAAACCGGTTCCATGTGGCTGCTGACCCTACAGGCTGTGACGCCGTCGGGTCAAACGTTGTCCAAGCGTATCTCGGTGAATCTCTCGAGCGTGTATGCGCAAAAGATAGGGACATCCGCGGAATGGATCAGCGAGGATCCGTCAACGGTGCGGGGCGGGTTGTACCCTCTTGCAGATTCGGGCACGGTTCAATTCACGGACGCTACCGTGAACGGGCAACCTTTGGATGCGTCTTCGAATCTGGTTCAGCCGGTCGCGATGGTGGACGCCTTCGGGAATGTCCGCATCGCACCATCTTCCATCGGGTCAGACGGGGAGTCGTTCACAACGACCACGTATTCCGGAGCAGAGTCTCCGTCGTGGCCGGGATCGAGTGGCGGATGGTCGAATTCCACGGGTCCATCCAGTGCGTGGCCAGGGGCATCAGGTTTCCCCTTTCCAACGGACCAGAACTGGGGTTTGGGAAACGGAAGTGGGTGGCAAAACCAAACTACGTGGTCCATTTCGATTCCTGGCGACACTTCCGGTTGGACGCAGTGGATTTGGCCAAAGGGCCATCACCAATGGGCTATCGACATCCCGATGGGGAACGGATCCAGCCTCGAGGTTCAGTTTTCCTGGGGATGGTAAGGAACGGGCGGCTGGGTGAAGCCGCCCGTTTTCCATCAGAGTTGATGTCACGACGGCTGTTCGCGCATATCAAAAAAGAGCGCGATGGTCGCGGCGATGAAAAACACGATGCCCGGTGGAATATAGGACCACTTCGCAAAGATAAACCCAAGAACCCCGCACGCGTACAGGAGCACACCCGCGATCCTCGGGTGACGACGAGCGAACAGCGAAACCACGATGCCCACCGCGGACACCGCGATGGCGCCGTACGCATGCCAGTCGGCAGTTGGTGTATAGCCCTGCTGGGAAACCACGTCGAGCAACGTTTCTAACACGCCGATCATGCCGGCCACAATGCCGAGCAACATCGTGATCATCGGCTCATTCTCCCCACTTCTCGTCCCTTGAGGGACGATTCAGCTGTCCAACGCCTAAATGATGGCACAAAAAAAGCCCATGTCGCAACATGGGCTTTTGAGTGGCCGATTAATATTTCACGACATTCGCTGCCTGCGGACCCTTGGGCCCTTCAACGATGTCGAACGTCACGCGTTGCCCTTCGTCCAGCGTCTTGAAGCCATGGCCTTGGATGGCGCTGTAATGAACGAACACGTCGTCCCCGTTCTCCACCTGAATGAAACCGTAGCCCTTCTCCGAGTTGAACCACTTGACCGTACCTTCGTACATCCGAAATTCCTCCATGGTGCTTACCAGAAGCACTTGCTTTAGATTCCGAACTCCCGTGCGCTGACGCTGAACGAAAAAGCCAGCCGCCCGACCCGTTGAGGCCGAACGACCGGCTTCAAAGATCCAGACTTCCATCGTATGGAGTTCGGTGTTGAGGTTATTATACACCCTCCACTCGAGATGTCAAGCGTTCTGAGGAGAAAGGTTGCAGACGTCTCCGCGTCACGCCTGTCAAGCATCGCTTCTTGTGGATCGCTTGTCAATCACTGTGCGGATGATGGGTCCGGGATGCGCGCCAGACTAAGCGTGAAAGTCAATTGAAGGAGGGAACGCAAGATGAAGGTCGATGTAAAGTGTACGGTTGCGAACTGTCTCTTTTGGCACGAAGGGGACGAATGCGCGGCTCCATCCATCACGGTGTCCGTGGGTCGGGGCGGCGACGCATCATTCCGGGAGGAATTCGGCCGCGACTTCGCCGTTATGGAGCGTAAGAGCTACGCGCGATCGTCCAGGGAAACGTGTTGCGAGACGTTCAAACCGAGGCATCAGTGGAACTCGTGACAGGCGACATGCAAGGGCGTGCTCTTGTATAATGGGTTGCGGAGACTGGTTGAACCTCCCTCGCGGGTGCGGGGGAGGCTGGAGGATGACTGGGTGACTCGCCTATATGAGTTGTGCGAACGTTTGGTCGCGGAGATGCGTGGGTGGCAGGTGGGTTACGCCATCCTCTTTGCGTCGTTCGCAACGTTCGCCAATCTGTTTGACGGCGGCCAGGTGCTGTGGATCGCTGAGGTGTATCTCGGGCTCAGCGTGCTGAGCTTGTTGATCTTGCTCCCCTCCATTCGGCGCGCGCTGTTCCGCACATGGGATCCGCTGCGATCTCGCATTTTACTCAGGCGCCCCCTTGCGCGCATGATCACGCGGTGTTACCTGTACGGTTTGACTCCCTTTGCATTCATGGGGTGTTTGGAGCTAACCGCAGATGCTGCGAGCGCAGCGCTAAGGTTCAATCAAAGCAACGTGACGTCCCATGTGACATGGGTGGACTACGCGGTGAGCGTGGTGGCTGGCCTCGAGGAGATGTGGCGTTGGAGTTGCGTGATTGCCGTGATCGCGCTCTTCCGCGCTGTATTAAGGCGGTGGTGGGACACGCCAAGCGTCCGAATGTCAGCGCTGGTGACCGCGTTATTGCTGAGTGCTCTGGCGTTCGGAAGCGGCCACATCCTCGAGTTTACCCACGAACGCCTTCAAGCGTGGTACATGTTTAGCAGTTTGGGCTTGATCTTGGCGCTCATGGCCATTCTCACGGGCCGCATTCTTCTGATCATGGTCGTGCACAGCGTGTACGACGCCTGGGTCACGTGGCTGTCGACGCAGAACGAGACGGTCTCCGCGGCGTTCATCACGGCTTCGTTTGTCGCATTTCTATCGTGGCTCGGCGTTGCGCTCGTCCGTCGTCAATTCGGGTTTCGCGCGCCGGGCGCTGTTCGCGTGCCCGTTGAGCTCACGGTAGTCAGCACGAGGCACCTTTTGGCGTTCGAACGGGAGCGGGAGTTGATCTCCCGCGTGTTTCATCGGCGCGTGTATTGTTCGATCCGGCACATCGGCACGACCGCGATCGAGGGCGCCATGGCGAACGACGCCATCGATGTCTTGGTCTTGCTACGCAGACCCGTCTTGCACAGGGAAGAGTGGCAAGCGCTCGAGCAATGCGGGTATCGATTCTGCGGAAATGCCGGGGTCAAAGGGCGTTTGCTTTGGGTGCGCGAGGCGGAGGATTCGTGGCCTGCGGTGCATTTGCAGATTGCGAAGTCGGGAAATCGATATAGCCGAGCCGCCATCGCGTGGACGAGGCGCCTGCAGGCACAGCCGGATGCTTTGCGGCATTGGGAATCTCATAAGGAGCGATGGGTCCACCAGTACCACCGCGTGCAGCTTGATCAATATATGGAAGGCAAACGGACAGTTTATGCGCTCTGGAAGCGTATGAACCGCTCTCAACGATGGAGGTGAGGTGGATGGCCAAGCGGTATTACTACGTATACACGGATCACGACGACGACAACGCCAACTTGGAAGGTTTCGACATCCCGATTAATGAGGGCGACGCCAAGCGCATCGCGCGGCTGGTCAACTTATACGAAGAAAACATCCTGTCCATGTTGGACGAGGAGTATCAGCGCAAGACGAAGTGGTCTGACAAGTTGGCGGATCGCATCGCGGCATTTGGAGGAAGCTGGACATTTATCATCATCTTTGCGACACTGCTCGTTTCGTGGATGGTGTGGAACGCGGTACCTGGCACGCGGAGATTTCACTTCGATCCGCCTCCGTTTATTCTCCTGAACCTTTGCCTGTCGTTCTTGGCCGCCTTTCAAGCGCCCATCATCATGATGAGTCAGAATCGACAGGCTGCTCGTGACAAACACGAAGCCATCATCGACTTCGCGATTAACTATAAGGCTGAACAAGAAATTGATGATATGCAGAGTCATTTGCACCGAATTGAAGGTAAGTTGCTGCAGTTGGAGCGCCTGCTGAAGCGTTTGGATGCCGTGGTGCTCCAACAACAGGAGGAACGATCGAATGCCAAACGTGCAGTGGTTGGAAGCGGACAAAGGGTTGAAGAAGGAAGTCAAAACGAGGTGAAGAATTCAGAACAGGAAAACACTTGAGCCCAAAGGGCGGGATGGGCATGGAACCCTCCATGGATCGTCGGGCGTTCGACGCGGCCGTCTGGGATTTCGTTTTGGCCCTGGAGCCTCTGCTTGAGCGCCGCCGAACGACTGAAGCCGCTTTGCAAGATCTGTGGGGCTTGTGGGAGCGTCTCTCTCCGCTCTCCGCCTCCGTTCGGGAAAGCAGTCAGGCGATTGCGAGCGCGTCAAACGCTTTGCGGAAGATGGCGGTCACGTTGAGCGTGGAGATCAGCCGCCATCGCCTCGATGAGAATTTGGTGGGAACGGTGGCTCGCGATCTGTGGACATGGTCGGAGCGGATGGCCGAATCGGCGCGTTCTATGGCAAGTCTGTTGGCGAAAGTGCAACAAACGGTTGGACAATTGGAAGACGGGCTTCGGGCCCTGCGGGACCAGAGCGAGCAGGAGATGGAAGCTGCGGAAGAACTCCTGCTCCATGCCGAACGCCTCCACGCGCTGTTGGAGAAGCAAGACGAATCCTCCGGCCCTCGGCGTTTCAACGGGCGACCCAGACGTTGACCAGGACTTGCGCATTTCGCCCGAGCGTCGGATAATGGAGACACATTCGATAGCTGTCGGGATGGCGGAACAGGCAGACGCAGCAGACTTAAAATCTGCTGGGGGTATCCCCGTGCGGGTTCGAGTCCCGCTCCCGGCATTGCGGCGCGGTTTTCCGCGCCTTTTATGTTTCTCCCCTCACGTTAACCACAGAAGACTTCACCAATTTGTTTGCCTCAATTTTGGTTCATTCTCCTGGAAGAAGTCAAGCACCCTTCGGAATTCCGATATGGTTGACGTGCCATGATTTTTCTTACTGCTGCATGACTTACAGTTGCATTTCCTCATTTCGGGTTGCCCTTCGTCGTGCGTCGTAGCGACGCTTTCGAGCGCGACTTCCACAAGCATCAGAACAGTACTTGTTGGACGTTCTTTGCATCCGAGGTCGCTCGTCTCCCCATTGCGCAAGGACTTCCGGGGCTTTTGTGTGACTCCATCCAGGTATAACACGAAAGAGACGTCCACAAACTTCGCAAACTCGTAACGATGGGTCTTGCAATCTGTTGAATAGGTCGCAAATCATTGCTTGGGCCAATGTTGCTGGCTGCAACACGTACTCAACGAATACGTCATCTTCCGGGTTTCGCTTGAGCGTGGAGAATTGCACACGTGGGTTTGAAACACTAACCAAAACTCTCGGCTTCGACGTGTTGTGCGGAGGGGCGATAACATATCCGATAGCATGCGCAATGGCATATAATGCAGCCGATTGAAACAGCCTGGCGTGCTCCTCTTTCGATTGCGGTAACCTTGTAACCCGACATGTGAGACCGCTCACCGCATTCGGATTGCCCACTCCGTCGGAAAAGGCGAAGGGTAAAAATTCAAGCAAGTATTCACCATGGATTTGCTCTGGCTTTCCCTCTTCGCCAATGAACGTAATCCACTGTTGCATGGCTTCGAGGTCTCGACGCTTGGCTTGTGCAAGGCGTTGCCATAACAAGTAAATGAAAATAGCTTCGTTCCAAAATTCTGTATAGGTCTCGTGCAACGCTGACGGAGGGACGGACAGGAATCCGAATCTCCTGATGAAGTCCGCCATCCTCTGTAGCCTTTGTTGCGTTCGCGAATGCTTGTACTCATCTGCAAGCGAGAATAGGGCCATCCGGGCTTCGTCAATCTTCCGCTTAAGGGTCTGGTTACGTATCGTCTGACCTCGCTTCCGCGTTACAGTCTCTTCGAGTTCTTCTTGGAACACGTCAAATCTAGTTGATGTGGAATCCGGAACTGCTTCGACAATGTGCTCCAAATAGAGTGGCAAGACTGCGGTATCCGTGACCGGTATCCCACGCTTGAATAGGTACTCGGCCATACTCTCATCGGTTTGTAAGTGTGACGGTATCACCACGATACGTTCCACGCTGCTGTAGCGGTTGCGTCGGTATACCCCGGCGAGGCCTGTTCGGTAACGTCGAACCACCGAGGAGAAGAAAATGTCCATAATGTTTCGCTCTCCTACATAAGTAACGTTGAAGTGACGGGTGAAGTCCATGGAGCTATTTCAGACAATAGACCAAAATAGATTGTGAAGCAAGCCTTTTTGGAGGTGTTGTGATGTTTCGGATTGAACTCGCTCGACGTCTATCTGGCGTTACAGCTCGCGCGCTCGCCGACCGACTCGGGGTGCACCCGACGGTGTTATCACAGGTCGAACGGGGTGCGCGCAAGCCGTACCCAGCCCTTCGTCGGAAGATTGCTGATGCACTTGGTTATCCTGAGGAAATCTTGTTCGGGCTGGATGGATGGCCCATCAAGGTGGAGGGTGGCGATTTCGAGTGGATAAATCATCCAAGCGCGTGATTTGGAAAGAAAAGGTGGTTGGAGAAATAACCGACCGGAAATTTGTGAAGCGAGTTCGTCGGTCGTCGCACTATTTGCGCTGCGTAGGAGGATACGCTATCCAGCGCCAGATATTCGAGGATTTAAGGCGAGAGGGGGTTGCGTACATCGAAGTTCGTGAGTTGGACACAGGGCAAACGCTCATTGCGTCTATCACTGACTTCGAAAAACATGGGAAATTAATCAACCTTGGTCACGGCGAGCAGATTGTTCTCGCTGAAAAGTATTGGCACATACAAAAAAACGGGCAGCTGGTCCTACCCATTTAAGGTGAGTCTCATGAAGCATTATATGCTAAACACCGATATTCTCCAATGGGTTTTGCAAAATCTTAAGACGTATGGACGCCCAAATAAGGAGGGCTGGATTTCTGCTCACTGCCCGCTTCACGACGACGTCAGGCCTTCGCTCAGTGTCAACGTCATGACGGGTCGTTGGCGCTGTCACGCAGGATGCGGGTCAGGAGACATTCGGGAGCTAGCGCGTCGCGCTGGCCTCCCTGCTCCCCCGCTTCCTCGGGGCAAACGTCGCAGAGGCAAGCCTACGGCGGAATACGTTTACGCTGACGAGCACGGAGTACCACAGTACCGTATCCTGCGCTACGGCAACGGTCGCGGCAAACGATTCGTTTGGGAGCATTGGGACGGCCAAGGCTGGCGCAAGGGCAAGGGCGACAACCCCATCTATCCGTATCGTCTGCCTGAGGTCTTGGAGGCCATTCAGCGCGGCGAGACCGTTATTATCGTCGAAGGCGAAAAAGATTGCGACGAGTTAGCTCAGCGTGCTTTTGTGGCGACCACAAACCCCGGCGGCGCGGGCAAGTGGCCGCAGGACGAGCGGTACAACAGCTACTTTTCCGGCGCTGATGTTGTGCTCGTACCCGACAACGATGACGTTGGACGCCGCCACATGGAGCAGGTTGCGCTGGCCCTCTCCCGATACGCACGGCGCATCCGCATTGTGGAGTTGCCTGGTCTTGGCGCAAAGCAGGACGTAACGGATTGGCTCTCACAAGGCCATGGGGTGAAGGACTTGCTGGCCGCGATAGAAGAGGCAAAGGACTGGCAACCGTCGCCGCTAATCCAACAAGCGCAGGTCATCACTGCATGCTGGGTAGATGGTCGTTTCTCCCCCGCAAAATTAGCTGAGTTCATCCTGTCGCAAGGCCAGTACATATACGACGGGAACACGCTGTATGCCTACGATTCGGGGGTCTACCTACCTAACGGGACAACTAAAGTGCGTATGGCCGCCCATAAGTTGCTTGGAGACCAATATAGTACGCACCGAGTCACCGAAACTTTGGAGTACGTAAAATGGGCGACATACCGAGAGGATGTCCAATGGGACCCTGACGATGGCCTCATCAACGTGGCAAATGGGCTGTTGGACTGGCGGCGTGAATACTTACTCCCCCACACACCGGAGCGGTTGTCTCGCATACAGATACCCGTGGCTTGGGATTCGTCGGCGCGCTGCCCGGCTATTGAGGATTTTCTGCCCTCAGTTGTAGCCCACGATGCAATCGACACCTTGCTCGAATACGTTGGATACTGCCTAGTCCCCCACACGCGCTTTCAGCGCGCACTACTCTTGGTGGGGCGCGGTGGGGACGGCAAAAGCACGTGGCTGGAGGTTGTTAGGGCACTGCTGGGGAAACAGAACATCGCGTCGGTCTCCCTCCAAGATTTGAGCCAGCATCGATACAAGAGGGCCATGTTAGAGGCTAAGCTAGCCAACATTTGCGCAGACCTTCCTCATGCTCCGGTCGAGGACAGCGGGGTTTTTAAGGCGCTGGTCTCTGGCGACATGATTGACGCGGAGCGCAAGTTTCAGCCGCCATTCCAGTTCCGTCCATTCGCTAAACTCCTGTTTTCAGCGAATGAGCTTCCGGCGACGGCGGATGTAACGGACGCATGGTTTAGGCGATGGATAATAATTCGTTTTGAGCGGCGCTTCAGCACCCCCGACCCCCAACTCATTGACAAATTGACAGCACCGGGGGAGCTTTCGGGGTTGCTAAGGCATGCAGTGGAGGCGCTCAGACGCTTAGAGGCTCGCGGGGGATTCGAACTTCCTATGAGCGTCCAAGAGGCACTCCGCGAATATCGCACGGAAGTCGATAGCGTTGCGGCCTTCGTAGGCGAGCGGTGCGTCGTCGATGCATCGGCGAAGGCTCCAGCGTCCGCACTCTACAGTGCCTATCGGGAATACTGCGAGGAAACCGGGGCAAAACCTGTTTCCAATCGACGATTTAAGCAACGTCTTGAGAGTATCGCGAACATCGCAATCCACCACACAGAACGTGGTAACCTATATCTCGGCGTCACCCTCCTCCCCACACACCAACACCGTAGCTGGGCGGGATAATCCGTCGCCCTCTTTCTGTGGCCGCTATGGTGAGGGGAGGGATAATACCCCGACCCCCCCGCCTCCTTCTTTGTCCACTATCGCTATGGTAGGGGGGAGGGGAGGGGGAGGCTGAAGGCACTGAAGGCATCCTGAAGGCATCGCACAGAATCCTTCAGCCGGAAAACCGGGTCGTTATGCGGTTTTTCGGACATCCTGAAGGCACTGAAGGCATTTCTCCACTCTTAGAAGAGTGAAGGCCAAAAAAATTGGGTCTTCAGACCATAAAGAGTGCAATAGTGCCTTCATTCCTTCAGGTTCGGGAGGCGAAATACCTGAAATGCCAGTCGTGGCGCGGATTCGCGGGGATGAAGCATGGTTTCGATAGCTTCAGCTTTCTCCCTCATCCTTCAGCCCTGTCTCTCTCCTTTTTGGTAGCGGCCATGAGCATGAAGGGAAGCGCCTATCATCTGCCTCCCGCTACTGGTACAATTTATCCCAAGGGGGAATTGCACGTGACCGTGGATGAGGTGCGCAGCCAGTTGCGGGAGTGGAGTTATCTGGAGAGGCGGAAGGCCACATTGGAGGCGAGAATTAAGCGCCTCGAGGAGCGCATTCACGACCTGAAGGACAAGCTCTCCGATGACGGCATCATGAGCAGCATCACGCAGCGATACGAGCGGATGCTGCTCGGCCTTCCTGCTTCCACACGAGTGCAGGACAAGATGGCGGAGCGGGTGGTCTCGATGATGGACGCTCTTGCGGACACGGTGGACAGGTGGCATGAAGCCATGCTGGCGTATCACAAGTGCTGTCGGGACCTTGAGGCCATCGAAGACATGGTTGCTTGCCTGGAGCCACGGTATCGGGACTTGGTGACGGCCTTCTATCGCGATGGACGCACGTGGCGGGACATCTGCGACGAGTTGTACATTTCAAGGTCCAGGTTCTATCAAATGCTGAACGAAGCGGAACGCATGATGGCTCTGGAAGGAGTGAGTGAACATGACGAATGCAGTCAAAACCAGACCATTGAGTGTGGAGCAGGAGAACGCGATTGACCTGCTCTTGTGTGGCAAGAGTGACCGTGAAGTGGCGGAAACAGTGGGTGTGGCTCGTCAAACGGTGTGGGAGTGGCGGAATCGAAATCCCGAGTTCATTGCGGCGCTGAATGCTCGTCGGCAAGAAGTGTGGGGCAGCCACGTGGAGCGTTTGCGGCAATTGGTCGCGAAGGCCATCGACGTGTTGGAAGAGAACCTCGATGGCAAGGCGGGGGCGAAATTGCAACAAGATGCGGCAGTGCACATTCTGCGCGCTGTTGGCCTGTATGGTGCAGATTTAACGCCAAAGGGTGAGACGTCAGCGGAACACGTGGAGAGGCAGATGTCGATGGACGAGCTGTACCACGAGTTGATGATGAAGTTTAAGTGAACAAAAGGGCTGTGGTTGTGGTGACTTACGCCGTTCTTACAAACGTCTTACATTGCTCTTACGTTGGCCTGACGGTGTTCTTACGAGGCTCGATGATGATGCAACCGCTCGTTACGCCAGCGCTGCGGTAACGCCCTCAAATGTGAGGGAGTCGAATCGTAACGAGTCCAATGCTGGGCTCGTTGATTCGAGGTTCGGATAGAGTGTCACCCTTCCACGAGGCAGCGGTGAACTCTCCTTTCCGAAGGAGGTCGGTTGAAACGACGGACTTGACCACACAGAGAGGGACGAGGCAATCCATCGAATCAATCGCGCGAAAAAAAGAATTCCCGTGGTGGGAAGGTCCGTCGGGCGACGACCTAAGTCGAAGTTAGCCCGTCAGACCGTCAAGGGTGTCAATTCAACTTACACCCAGGGGAGTGAACTGAACTCATCCCCTTGTCATTGGAGACGTTTATGTACGAATTTCACTCGACACACTCGACAGTTGCCTGAAATCCCTTGTGGCACAAGGCTTCTCGGGACTTTTCGGCTACTCGACACTTAGTCGACACTACTCGACAGTTGCCCGGAAAAGCCCGATACGACAAGGGATTTCGGGTGTGAGTATCACTCGACACTTCCCGGTGGAGGCAGCGTGACGACCAACGTCAAAGCGCTGACCGTGGCAGTACCCTTGCGGCGAAATGTGGCATGCTGCGGTGAAATGCCGCAATATGCGCTATTTGGCGGCGTGTGGCGTGCATATCGTCTCCGTGGGTATCAGAAAGTGGGCACAGGGGTAGGCACGCGAGTGGGCACACCGGTAGGCACAGGAGACGGTGAATTGCGTCACCCCCCATGGGCGTGAGACGGACGTGCGCTGGACATCCATCGGACATCCGCGGGACGTCCTCGTGATGTCACAAGTTTCCGTGAATGTGCGCTTGTCGAGAAATGTAGAATTCCCACGGGCCCCCGTGGGTCCCCGCGGGGAATTGCGTCGGGTTTCCCGACGGAATAAAAAATAGCGCAAGGCGCTCGTGACGAGGTGAACACAGCATGATGAGCTTTGACGAGTTGCTTGTGGCATGGGGTGCAGTGACGGTGGCATGGTTGACAACGGACATCGTGCTATCGCTGCGCATACGTCAATTAGAGCGCGAGTTGCGGCGGGGGCAATGAATTCCCCCGCTAATTCCTCGTCAGCTTCCTAGCGCAGCCTTGGCGTCGCGTTCAAGGCACTCGGCTATCCAAGCGTTCATCGACTTTCCCGCGCGCTTTGCGGCCAATGCGATGTCTCGGTGCACGTCGGGGTTTACGCGCACGACAAACTGCCCAGAGTACGGCTTTTCAGGCTCCTCTCCCCGTTCGCGGCAGAAGTCGAGGTAATCATCGACGGAATCGCGGAAAGCCTGCTCCAACTCGTCGACGGAGCGGCCTTGAAACGTAATCACGTCGCGGGTGTTGATGACTTCCCCGTGAAAGACCTTGGCCTCGTCATCGTATTCGACATGCGCCATGTAGCCCTTATACGTCATCATCTGGCGACACCCCCGCTTCGATGAGAAACCGTCGAACGGATTTTACCGCGCCTTTGTCAGCAAGAGGAGTCGGATGAGGGCGATGCAACACGGCACGGCGTCCATTCAAGGCCACGCGCACTCTAGAGCCACGTCCTTCGGTGATTTCTGCACCACATGCGCGCAACAGGGATTCAATAGCGTCCCAACGGATGTCGGAACGGACAGGCTCGTGAAAGATGGCGCGTAGCGTTTGACGTTTGGCAGCATTCATAGTATCACCACGTGATTTCATTATACGCAGCAATTCTGCGGATGGCCAGGACAGTGTAGCGAACAAAGATGGTCTCGGCCCGCGTTTTGCGTTTTCGACCTCTAGAAGGCCTTCTGGGGTGATGACCTGTGTCTTACGTAGTCCAGGTATCCTACCGCTTTTCTCTGGTCTTAGAAGCAAAAATCAAGCGCTTACATGAAGCTCGACTTCCCAAGCCATAGCCTTGAACGGCGGGACGTAGGACGGGACACGTCATTAAAAAAGGTGTGCCATGTACGGCACACCCAACACGTATGATGCGTAATGTATTCAAAGTGACGGTGGCAGATTCTTAACTATCTTCACAGTTTCGACAGCAACCCGAACAGCGCGTTTGGCGAGGTCAATGATGTATCGAGGATTTTGGGCAGTCTCACGTGCCCAATCATTCGGGTCGTTCACGATTCCGCTCTTACTGTCTTTTGTGACACGGTACTGGTCGACAACCCATTCTATTGGAGAGCGTCCGTTCACTTGGTATTCGAACGCTTCTTGTGGAATTCCTTGAAGCGTAATCCACTCATTCACGGTGAGAACCGTGCGATTCTTATTGAATGTCATCTTGGTCACGTGGTACCGCTCCCAAGGGTCTTCTGGCGCACTAGGTGACACGATTTCTCTTAACGGATACGGTTCGACGGCCTCATAGCCAATGTGCAGGTCTGCAAGCTTGCGACCCGCTCGACTAAACGTCCAGAAGTCTGACGCGAACGGAATCCGCGGCAACTGCCTTTTCAAATCCATGGCGAAACGTTTTCTATAGTCCGAAGAGTGAAGAACACCATAGACGTAGTAAAACAGGTCATCTTTGGTAATACTGTAGTCATTGTAGAACTGCTGAAACTGCTTAAATGCATTGTCTGTGATTCCATGAGCTCGAACTTGTTTATTATTTCCGTCCATGTAGCTTATCTGAACCTCTTCACTACTGGGGGTGGCCACAGGGTAAACATACAACGGAAAACACTGTCCATTTGACATCATTTGTATATCCGGAAGTGTATCCGTAATGAAACAGCTAAACGTACGAGCGCCTCCAACCCCTTGAACCATAATCACCCGATTCTCTGCATCCGGGCGCGGAAACAGGCGCGGTTGTTGGTAGACCCGTTCATTAAAACTTCGGTCAAAATAGAGCCATCGTTTTGCAAACGGTCGATACAACGATAGTCGAATGTTCTCAGTTTCGAACTTGTGGCGCTTTTGCATACGTGCATCGTCAAGCAACTTCCCCGACCAAGCGATGTTTTTGGGGCTTCTGTCCACATCTCCTGTACGAGCTAACACGTCAACTTGTTCGTTGTAATAGGCAATCATGCGCTCCATATTTCGCGCCACTGCCTCGCGAGAAAAATTGTAGACCCATGCGTCTCGATTCGTCTTCACACCCGATGAGCGAATACTGAACAATTGATTCTCACTAATCGGTGTTCGTTCTCCTCCGAGTGGCATAAGTGACGCGAACTCATCTGACCGTTGATGAATCCAATCTCCAGCCTCATTAGGCATGATTCGAATCCACGGGACACCTTGGACATCTCCGAACGCCTTGACTTTCGCGAGTTTCTCTTCACGGCTCAGATAGTCGCCAATGTCGTGATAGAAAATCTCTGCAGAACCCGTGTGGGATTCGTCTTTCACCAGAACAACGAGGGATACGGCAGCTCGACTTCCAGAACCAAAAATTTTTCCACCTTCACGTCTTGAAAGTTCACCCTGCGTCCGTTGATTTCCTCGCAAATTCACCACATAAATCGCAGCACACTCGTCCGCGAGTTCCTTGCGCATCCCATCCATAGCGTTGCCGTCAATCCAGCCTGCATTGGTTACGAACGCGACCACACCCTGATTTCCTACTCGGTCTGTTGCCCAACGAATCGCTCGGATATAGGAGTCATAGAGGCTATTTTTATTCTGAGCAGTTGTGCGGGCAGCGTAGGAGTTCTGAATTCTCTCGTCGAGTAGTTCATACCGCAAATTCTTATTTCCCTCATTTTCGTCTCGTTGCCCAGCTCGCCACGGCGGATTTCCCACAACAACGGTAATAGCTGCATCGCGTTGAGCTTGCATCAACTCAGTATAGTCGGCTGAAAAGAAGTCGGTATGGTGTTAGGTTAAAACAGTGGACACGGCGAATCGAGAATGTAAGAATAAGTCGATTCGAGGTGAGCCACGTGACACAAAAGTACGACAACGACTTTAAACTCCATGCTGTTCAACTCGCTTTGGAAGGCCACAAGCCAGC